>NZ_JBSGYT010000013.1:0-154267 GCF_053610645.1 Streptomyces sp. NPDC054883
GATCCGGTGGATCCGGGCCCCTCCACCGTGCCTGCGGCGTCAGCCCGGGAGCATGAGCACCATGCCCGGCCGGATCAGGTCGGGGTTCGGGCCGACGACCGACTTGTTCATGGCGTAGAGCTCGCGCCAGCGCCCCTCGTTGCCCAGCTCGCGGCGGGCGATCGCGGAGAGCGAGTCACCTGCCTTGACGATGTACGTGCGCTGCGCCTCGGACGGCGGCTTGGGCGCCGCGGGCACCGCCTTGTGGGCGGCCGAGCCCGGGGTCGGCGTCTTGTGCTGCACGTGCCCGGGCGCCGGCTTCGGCGGCGCCGGGGCGGCGGCCGCCCTGGTGGCCGAAGCGGCGTCGGTGTACTTCCCGCCCATGTCGTTGGGCCCCGCAGACTTGGCCGGGGCCTGCTGCTCGACCTGCTCCTTCGCCTTCT
Source organism: Streptomyces sp. NPDC054883 (assembly GCF_053610645.1). Classification (NCBI taxonomy): domain Bacteria; kingdom Bacillati; phylum Actinomycetota; class Actinomycetes; order Kitasatosporales; family Streptomycetaceae; genus Streptomyces; species Streptomyces sp. NPDC054883. The sequence goes on from NZ_JBSGYT010000013.1 coordinate 423, forward strand.
CGGCGGCCTCTTCCCGCCTCTTCTTGTCGGACTTCAGGAAGTCGAAGATTCCCATGGTGTGTGCGCCTCCGGCGTGATGTCGCCCCCCTGGCCACAGTGCCTCACCCCACTCTCGGCCACCATCCCCGCCCCGTCCCCGCGACTGACCCGTCCGGGCGATCCGCTCCGGCTGCCGGCCCGCTGACCGCGGTACTCCTCCGGGGCGGCCGTCGAGGGCTGAGGTTTCACGTGAAACACCGCGCCGGGGCTGCGTGACGGCAGCCGCGGCAGGACGCGAAAAGACCCTCCCGTCCTGCATTCACGCAGGTCGGGAGGGTCTTTCGGAGTGTGGAGCCTAGGAGATTCGAACTCCTGACATCTGCCTTGCAAAGGCAGCGCTCTACCAACTGAGCTAAGGCCCCGAAAACGGATACGCCCGTCCCCGGTGAAGGAGTGGTCGTTCCGCAGAACAGAGTACCGGGTGTACCCCCTGATCCCGCAAAATGATAGGGACTCCCGCCCCGCGACCACTCTCCGTAAGATGCTCGCGAGGTTCGCACCAGCGAAGGGGAGTTGTCAGCGTGGACGCAGTACAGCAAGAGGCCACGGCCAGAGCCAGAGAGCTCCAGCGCAGTTGGTACGGCGAGCCGCTGGGAGCGCTCTTCCGCCGGCTCATAGACGACCTGGGGCTGAACCAGGCCCGCCTCGCTGCCGTCCTCGGACTGTCGGCCCCGATGCTGTCCCAGCTGATGAGCGGCCAGCGCGCCAAGATCGGGAACCCGGCCGTCGTGCAGCGGGTCCAAGCGCTCCAGGACCTCGCCGGCCAGGTCGCCGACGGCAGCGTCAGCGCGGCCGAGGCCACCGACCGCATGGACGAGATCAAGCGGACCCAGGGCGGCTCCGTGCTCAGCAACAGCGGCCAGACGGCCACCGGTTCGGGAGCACCCACGGTCAAGCGGGTCGTGCGCGAGATCCAGTCCCTGCTGCGGTCGGTCTCCGCCGCCGGCGACATCATCGACGCGGCGGACACGCTCGCCACCAGCCATCCGGAACTCGCCGAGTTCCTCCGGGTCTACGGGGCCGGCCGCACCTCCGACGCGGTCGCCCACTACGAGGCCCACCAGAACTGACCGACGGGCGAGGACGGGGGCGGACAGAGCGATGGGCGAGGTCTTCGCCGGCCGGTACGAGCTGGTCGACCCGATCGGACGGGGTGGCGCGGGCGCCGTGTGGCGGGCCTGGGACCACCGCCGCCGCCGGTACGTCGCCGCGAAGGTCCTCCTCCAAGTAGACGCCCACAGCCTGCTGCGCTTCGTGCGCGAGCAGGCCCTGCGGATCGATCACCCGCACGTGCTGGCCCCGGCCAGCTGGGCCGCGGACGACGACAAGGTCCTGTTCACCATGGACCTCGTCGGCGGCGGTTCCCTCGCCCATGTGATCGGGGACTACGGACCGCTGCCGCCCCGCTTCGTGTGCACGTTGCTCGACCAGCTCCTCTCGGGGCTGGCGGCCGTGCACGCGGAGGGCGTCGTCCACCGCGACATCAAACCGGCCAACATCCTGCTGGAGGCGACCGGGACGGGACGCCCCCACCTGCGGCTGTCCGACTTCGGGATCTCGATGTGCAAGGGCGAGCCCCGGCTCACCGACACCCACGTCGTGGTCGGCACGCCGGGGTACTTCGCCCCCGAGCAAATGCTGGGCGCGGAACCGGACTTCCCGGCCGACCTCTTCGCCGTCGGGCTGGTCGCGCTGTACCTGTTGCAAGGGAACAAGCCCGACTCCCAGAAGCTGGTCGAGGACTTCCTGAGCCGAGGGACACCCGGCGCGCCCGAGGGCGTCCCCGCGGGCCTGTGGGACGTCATCGCGGGACTCTTGCACCCGAACCCCGAGAACCGGTTCCGGACCGCCACAGGGGCGCGCAAGGCCCTTGCCGAGGCCGTCGAGCTGCTGGCGCCGGCGCCGCCGGACGAAGAACCCGTGGAAGTGTTCGACCAACTCGGCCCGCTCCCCGCCGGTTTCGGCCCCCGGGGCCCGCTGGCGCCACCGCCCGCGGTCGCCGTCACCCCCGCGGCCGCTCCGCCTCCTTCGTACGGGCCGCCCCCGGTGGGCTACGGCCCCTCAGAGACCGGTAGCTTCCGCCTCGCCCCGCCGGCCCCGCCCCCGCAGCCGCCCCCGGTGCGCTCCGCCATCTCCCCGCCCCCGCGCCGGGTCACGGCCGCCGTCCTCACCGCCGCCCTGCTCTGCTTCGCGGTCGGCGCCTGGGCGCTGACCCGGATCTAGTGCCGGGCGGCGCGAGCCGGACAACGGCACTAGCCGCCGCTGCGGACGCCGCTCCGCCGCGCCAGCAGGAACCAGCCCCCGAGCCCGAGCAGCAGCACCGCCCCGGTGGCGAAGCCCGCGCCGGCCACCACCCGCATCACCGCGCGGTCGTCCTCGGCCGCGGCGGCCTCCGGTCCGGTGAGCCCCTCCTTCGCGGCCGTCCGCTCGGCGGGGCCCACCCCGAAACCGGCCGCGCTCAGGCTCTCCCGGTACGCGGGCGCCTTGTCCGGACTGCCGCTGACGTCCATCCGCAGCGTCAGCGGCACCGGCGTCGCGTCCCGGGTGAACTCCGCCACCTTCCCGCCCAGCGTGACCGCGAGGTAGTACCAGCCGGCCACCCCCGTCCCGCGCACCGCGGCGTCGTTCGAGAAGCGGTTCCCGTACGCCACCGGCGCCGTCTTCGGGAGGGTGACGGCCGCCTGCTTGCCGTCGTACGAGGTGTCCTCGGAGTCGACCCGGCCCCGGTAGGGGCTGTACAGCGCGACGGTGAGCCCGCCGGCGGCGGATCCGTACGGCTTGGTCATCTCGGCGGCCGCGATCTCCGCGCCGACCCCCAACTGCTGCCCCCAGTCCAGCGGAACGCGGTAGAACCGGGTCTGCCCGGGCCGCAGCTCGTCGCGCCACACCCCGCTCCCCAGGGCACGCGCGTCGTTGAAGCCGGTCCCGCCGCTACGGGCCACCGGTTCCGTACCCGGCAGCGCCGGCGAGGCCGAGGGCCGCGCAACCGGCGCTTCCGTGGGCACGGCACCGCCCAGCCCGGGCTCGCGCCGGACCAGCAGTTCCACCGGCCACGGCCCCTGGGCGGAGTCCTTGGCCGCGGTCCGCGTCACCTTGGCGTAGTAGATGCCGCCCGCCTGGCATTCGGCGTCCTCCCGGACCCGCCGGACCGCTGCCGCGCCGATCGGCACGGGGTCGTAAGCGAAGCCCGCCCGGCCCGGGTTGGGGCAGCGCCGCCCCTCCTTGGTCATGACCTCGACCTCGATGCCGTCGCCGAAGCCCACCTTGGCGCCCCGGCCGGGCCGGACCACGGCGGAGACGTACACGTCGGAGATGTCGTCGAGGGTGAGCCGGTAGAAACGCTCGCCGGGCAAGACGGTGTCCTCGTAGACGGACCCCGGCTCCAGCAGCGGGGCGTCGGCGCTGGAGGGCTTGCCCCGGACCGTGCGGGCCCCGTCTGCCGCGCGGTACTCCGGCGGCGGCCCGTGCGCGGGTCCGGCCGCGAACGCGGCCCCCGGCACCCCGACGGCCAGCCCCACGGCGGCCGTCCCGGCCAGCACCGTCCTGCGTACCCGCCCCATCACGCCCACCCACACCCCGGATTCACTCCCGCAAGCCCGAACTTTGCGTACCGCAAGATTTCGTGCCGGAACAGCACAAAGCCCCGGCAGCAGCGGCAGCCGGGGCCCTATGGGAAACGGTGGGTCTCACACGCCGGAACCAGAAGGCACGGAGTCGGTTGCCTCCGTCCACAGGTCCTGCTCGGCGCGGTCCGCCTGGATCTGGCGGTACACGAGGAGCCCGCCGATGGCGGCCAGTGCGACCAGGAGCAGCTTCTTCACCGCGCGACCTCGTCTTTCGTTGACGTTGAGGACTTCTGACGGCCCACAATACACACCGGCCGATACCGATCGGTTATCTGAGGGCCCCCCTCCGGCGCCACTCGACCGGCCCAACGGAGAGGCTCCCGGCCCTCACCGATCGTCCGCCGCCAAGCGGAAATGGACGACGGTGACCTCGTCGGCCGGAGCGAGGGCGGGATAGTGGTACCGCAGCCTGTCGTGCAACTCCGCAAGGTCGCGGAACCCGTCGGCGACGGCGTCCTCCTCGGTCAGCCCGCCGACCGTCTTCGGGGCGAGCCGCGTGACGACACCAGGGAGCACAAGCTCCTCGTCCAGCTCGAAGACCATGTCGACCGGCCCCTCGACGACCGGTTCCCGAAAGCGCACGGTCGTCGTCTTGCGTCCCGCGCGGACGGCGTCGAGATAGTCCTGGTGGAAGTGCAAGGACTGCGGCTGCGGGTCGTTGTCCATGCACGACACCCTAGACCGGCGCGTCCGCGGCCCCGGGGCCGCACAACGCGAAGACCCCCAGCCACTGGCTGGGGGTCTTCGACACTGTGGGGCTAACAGGATTTGAACCTGTGGCCTCATCCTTATCAGGGATGCGCTCTAACCAACTGAGCTATAGCCCCATCCGCGCTGCGCGCTGACTCCTGAAGGTTAGCGCACAGACCCGGCAGGTCCCAAATCCGTTCCGCGGGGGCGTCCCCGCAGGTCAGTCCGGTCACTCGTCCTCGGCGAGCGTGAGCTCCACACCGCCCACGAAGCCGGCCGAGACGTTGTAGATGAATGCGCCCAGCGTCGCCAACGCCGTTGCCAGTACGACGTCGATCACCGCGATCACCGAGGTGAAGATCAGTACGCGCGGCAGCGACAGGAACGACTGGAGGTCGAAGCCGTTGCTCTCGTTGGATCCGGTCGCCTCGCTGATCGTGCCGCCGACGGTCGAGAAGACGCCCATCGCGTCCATGACCATCCACAGCACCACGGCCGCCACGACCGTGCAGATGCCGAGCGCGATCGACAGCAGGAAGCTGACCTTCATCACCGACCACGGGTCGGCCTTCGCCACCCGCAGCCGCGCCTTGCGCGTCCGCGGCGCCGTACGCACCCCCGGACGCGCCTGCCGCGGCGCGACCGGGCCCGTGGGCGCGGCGTAGGCCTGCGGCGGCTTGTACGGCTGCGCGTCCGGCTCCTGGGCCGCACCCGCCTTCGGCTTCGGCCCTCGGGTGTCCGTCACGGTGCTCCCCCTGCCCTTTGCGGGGGCGCCCCCGCCTTGAGAATCCGCGGCGGGGCCACGGGCACCGTTCGCTCCAGTCTTGGCCGGTCCGGCGCCCGTGGATCCACTCACGACTTACTCCTCGTGCTCCCCAGCCGAAGGCTGCGTGCCCTCGGCGGCCTCAACGGCCTGTCCATCGGCTTCCTCGGTCTCCGACGCGTTCTCGTCATCGACCTCGTCGGCATCCTGACCGGCCTCGGCGTTCCGCGCGATGCCCACCACGGCGTCCCGCTTGCCCAGGTTGATCAGCTGAACGCCCATGGTGTCACGGCCGGTCTCCCTGACTTCATTGACGCGCGTACGAATCACACCACCACTGAGGGTGATCGCGAGAATCTCGTCCGTTTCGTCGACCACCAGCGCGCCGACGAGCGAACCGCGGTCCTCCACGATCTTCGCCGCCTTGATGCCCAGACCACCACGGCCCTGGACGCGGTACTCGTCCACCGGCGTCCGCTTGGCGTAGCCGCCGTCGGTCGCGGTGAAGACGAAGGTACCGGGCCGGACCACGCTCATGGAGAGCAGTTCGTCCCCGCCGCGGAAACTCATGCCCTTCACGCCGGAGGTGGCGCGGCCCATCGGACGCAGCGCCTCGTCGGTCGCCGTGAAGCGGATCGACTGCGCCTTCTTGCTGATGAGCAGCAGGTCGTCCTCGGCGGACACCAGCTCCGCACCGATCAGCTCGTCATCGCCGCCGTCCTCCGTCTCCCGGAGGTTGATCGCGATGACACCACCCGAACGGGGGGAGTCGTAGTCCTTGAGCGCCGTCTTCTTCACCAGGCCGCCCTTGGTCGCCAGGATCAGGTACGGCGCGGCGTCGTAGTCGCGGATCGCGAGGATCTGGGCGATCTTCTCGTCCGGCTGGAAAGCCAGCAGGTTCGCGACGTGCTGACCGCGCGCGTCGCGCCCGGCGTCCGGGAGCTCGTACGCCTTGGACCGGTAGACGCGGCCCTTGTTGGTGAAGAACAGCAGCCAGTGGTGCGTGGTGGACACGAAGAAGTGGTCGACCAGGTCGTCCTGCTTGAGCTTCGTGCCGCGGACGCCCTTGCCGCCGCGCTTCTGCGAACGGTAGTCCTCGGTCTTGGTGCGCTTGACGTAGCCGCCGTGCGTGATCGTGACGACGATGTCCTCTTCGGCGATCAGGTCCTCGATGGACATGTCGCCGTCGAAGGGCACCAGCTTGGACCGCCGGTCGTCGCCGAACTTCTCGACGATGGCCGCCAGTTCCTCGCTGACGATGGTGCGCTGACGCGCCTCGGAGGCGAGGATCGCGTTGTACTCGTTGATCTTGGCCTGGAGCTCGTCGTGCTCGGCGACGATCTTCTGCCGCTCCAGCGCGGCGAGGCGGCGCAGCTGCATCTCCAGGATGGCGTTCGCCTGGATCTCGTCGATCTCCAGCAGGCCCATCAGGCCCTCGCGCGCGATCTCGACGGTGTTGCTGCGCCGGATCAGCGCGATGACCTCGTCGATGGCGTCCAGCGCCTTGAGCAGACCGCGCAGGATGTGGGCGCGCTCCTCCGCCTTGCGCAGGCGGAAGCGGGTGCGCCGGACGATGACCTCGATCTGGTGCTGCACCCAGTGGCGGATGAACGCGTCGATCGACAGGGTGCGCGGCACCCCGTCCACCAGCGCCAGCATGTTCGCGCCGAAGTTCGTCTGCAGGTCGGTGTGCTTGTACAGGTTGTTCAGCACGACCTTGGCGACCGCGTCCCGCTTGAGGACGATGACCAGGCGCTGGCCGGTCCGCGAGGAGGTCTCGTCGCGGACGTCGGCGATGCCGCCGACCTTGCCGTCCTTGACCAGGTCCGCGATCTTCTGCGCGAGGTTGTCGGGGTTGGTCTGGTACGGGAGCTCGGTGACCACCAGGCACTGGCGGTTCTGGATCTCCTCGACCTCCACCACCGCGCGCATCGTGATGGAGCCGCGACCGGTCCGGTACGCCTCCTCGATGCCCTTGCGGCCGACGACGAGGGCGCCGGACGGGAAGTCGGGGCCCTTGATCCGCTCGATGAGCGCGTCCTGGAGCTCCTCGTGGGAGGCCTCCGGGTGCTCCAGCGCCCACTGCGCGCCCGCCGCGACCTCGCGCAGGTTGTGCGGCGGGATGTTGGTGGCCATGCCGACCGCGATTCCGGCGCTGCCGTTGACCAGCAGGTTCGGGAAGCGCGCCGGCAGGACCGTCGGCTCCTGGTTGCGGCCGTCGTAGTTGTCCGTGAAGTCGACGGTCTCCTCGTCGATGTCCCGGAGCATCTCCATGGCCTGCGGCATCAGCTTGCACTCGGTGTAGCGCATGGCCGCCGCCGGGTCGTTGCCCGGCGAGCCGAAGTTGCCGTTGCTGTCCACCAGCGGCATCCGCATCGACCACGGCTGGGCCAGGCGGACCAGGGCGTCGTAGATCGAGGAGTCGCCGTGCGGGTGGTAGGTGCCCATGACGTCACCGACGACGCGGGCGCACTTGTAGAAGCCCTTTTCGGGCCGGTAGCCGCCGTCGTACATCGCGTACAGCACACGACGGTGGACGGGCTTGAGGCCGTCCCGTACGTCGGGCAGCGCGCGGGAGACGATGACGGACATCGCGTAGTCGAGGTAGGAGCGCTGCATCTCCGTCTCGAGCCCGACGGGCTCGATGCGCAGCTGCTGGCCGTCCTCTTCGGTGTTCTCGGCGGTCGGGGTGGTTTCGTCGGCCATTGCTGGTCAAAAGTCCTTTCAGGCGGTCAGCTGAGCCGACTCAGATGTCGAGGAAGCGGACGTCCTTGGCGTTGCGCTGGATGAAGGAGCGCCGGGCTTCGACGTCCTCACCCATCAGCACCGAGAACAGGTCGTCGGCCTGCGCGGCGTCGTCCAGGGTGACCTGGCCGAGCACGCGGTGGTCCACGTCCATGGTGGTGACGCGCAGTTCCTCGGCGTTCATCTCGCCCAGACCCTTGAAGCGCTGGATGGAGTCTTCCTTGATCCGCTTGCCCTGCGCCTTGCCGTGCTCGACCAGGGCGTCGCGCTCACGGTCCGAGTACGCGTACTCGAAGTCGTCCCGACCCCACTTGATCTTGTACAGCGGAGGGCGGGAGAGGTAGACGTGCCCGGCCTCGACCAGCGGACGCATGAAGCGGAACAGGAAAGTCAGCAGCAGGGTGTTGATGTGCTGGCCGTCGACGTCGGCGTCCGCCATCAAGATGATCTTGTGATAGCGGAGCTTCTCGATGTTGAAGTCCTCGTGCACACCGGTGCCGAAGGCACTGATCAGCGCCTGGACCTCGGTGTTCTGGAGGATCTTGTCGATCCGGGCCTTCTCGACGTTCAGGATCTTGCCGCGGATCGGCAGGATGGCCTGGTACATCGGGTTGCGGCCGGACTTCGCGGAGCCGCCGGCCGAGTCGCCCTCGACGATGAAGATCTCGCACTTCGTCGGGTCGTTCGACTGGCAGTCGGACAGCTTGCCCGGCAGCGAGGCGCTCTCCAGCAGGCCCTTGCGACGGGTCAGGTCACGGGCCTTGCGGGCCGCGACGCGCGCCGTGGCGGCCTGGATCGCCTTGCGGACGATGTCCGCGGCCTCGACCGGGTTGCGGTCGAACCAGTCGTTGAGGTGCTCGTGCACGACCTTCTGCACGAAGGTCTTCGCCTCGGTGTTGCCCAGCTTGGTCTTCGTCTGGCCCTCGAACTGGGGCTCGCCAAGCTTGACCGAGATGATCGCGGTCAGACCCTCGCGGATGTCCTCGCCGGCGAGGTTGTCGTCCTTCTCGCGCAGCAGCTTCTTGTCGCGGGCGTAGCGGTTGACCAGGCCCGTCAGCGCCGCGCGGAAGCCCTCTTCGTGGGTACCGCCCTCGTGCGTGTGGATCGTGTTCGCGAAGGAGTAGACACTTTCGGTGTACTGCGAGTTCCACTGCATCGCGATCTCGACCGAGAGCATGCGCTCCTTGTCCTCGGCCTCGACGTCGATGACGGTCGGGTGGATCAGCTCGCCCTTGCGCGAGTTGAGGTACTTCACGAAGTCGACGATGCCGCCCTCGTAGTAGTACTTCACCGTGCGCGCGGGCGGCTCGGCCGCGTCCGCGTCCGGGTTGTCCGCGCCCATCGTCGCCTTGGCGGACTCGCGCTCGTCGGTCAGCGTCAGGGTCAGGCCCTTGTTGAGGAAGGCCATCTCCTGGAAGCGCCGCGACAGCGTCTCGAAGGAGTACTCGGTCGTCTCGAAGATGTCGGGGTCGGCCCAGAAGGTGACCGACGTGCCGTGCTCCTCGGTCTCCTCGTTCTTGGCGAGGGGAGCCGTCGGGGCGCCGAGCTTGTAGTCCTGGCTCCAGCGGAAGCCGTCCCGCTTGACCTCGACCGCGACCTTCGTCGACAGCGCGTTCACGACGGAGACGCCCACGCCGTGCAGACCGCCGGAGACGGCGTAGCCGCCACCGCCGAACTTGCCGCCCGCGTGCAGCACCGTCAGCACGACCTCCAGCGCCGGCTTGCCCTCGGAGGGGACGATGTCGACGGGGATGCCACGGCCGTTGTCGATCACGCGCACGCCGCCGTCGGCGAGGATCGTGACGTCGATGGTGTCCGCGTGCCCGGCCAGGGCCTCGTCGACGGAGTTGTCGACGACCTCGTAGACGAGGTGGTGCAGGCCGCGCTCACCGGTCGAGCCGATGTACATGCCGGGCCGCTTGCGGACCGCGTCCAGACCCTCGAGGACCTGGATGTTGCTGCCGGTGTAAGAGGACTCACCGGCCTCGCCGCCGGCGGTGGACTCGTTCTTCTCGTTGGGGTTGCCGGAATCGGCCACGAAGCGCCCTTTCTGGCACAGCACAGGCCGTACTCCGGGCCAGCAGGCATGCAAGCAGGAGCGGCTGCGTCGATCTGCGTTGTCAGCGTTTGTCAGCGGATCCCGCAAGCGGGCGGGATTCGCTTCAGTCTACCGGTACCACGGACATGAATGGGGGTTTGCCGGTACCTGAGTCCGCATGTGCCGCCCTGAACCTCCTCTCTCCGACTCCCCATATCCGGGGAGGGGCTCAAAGAGGCTCACACGGGCATTGAGCGCCTCGGCCTGTCAACCTCTCACTACCGTGAGGGACACCACCCGCGGGAGGGCACCGGAGGAGGGCCGCGACCTGGCCGAAACCATGCCGTCGCCGGCCCGTGATCAACACGCCGCAGGGCGGGCGCGCGGCACCGCTCAGCGGGCGTCCGGGGGCGCCGGCTGAGGGAAGTGAAGAGGGGATCGCGGCAGGCTCAGCCGTACGTATCGCCCGGGCCGGTGCCGCCCGGCACCCGCCACGGCCCGTACTGCTTCGGCCGGCCGCCCGGGCCGTGCACCTTGATCATCCGTACGGTGCCCTGCCCCAGCTCCGCGTTCAGCCGCGCCACCAGCTGCGGCGCCAGCAGTTTCAGCTGCGCCGCCCAGGCCGAGGAGTCACACCGGACCACCAGCTCGCGGTCCTCGTACCGCTCCGGGACGCAGTGCGCGGCGATGTCGGGACCGACGATCTCCGGCCAGCGCTCCATCACACCGGCCACCGCCATCGGCATCTCCCAGCCGTGCTCCGTCCGCAGCCGGGCCAGCGCCGCCATCAACGGCATCGGGTCCCGGCCGTCCGCGCGCGCGCCCGACCGCAGCCCCGGCTGCTGCCGCCTCTTCCCCGGCGCCGCGTTGCCGCGCGCCCGCGCCTGCTCGCGCGCCGCCGCCAGCGCCTGCCGTGCCAGGTCCACCCCCGACAGCGGCGGAGCCTTGCGCTCCGGGTGCTCCTCGCGGTCGCTCACAGCAGGGTCACCTCACCGCCGGACACCCCGAAGCGCACCCCCGCCAGCACGTCCGGAACGTCATCGTCCACAGCCGCCGTCACCAGCACCTGCTCACCCGGGGCCACCAACTCCGCCAGCCGCTCCCGGCGCCGCGCGTCCAGCTCGGCGAACACGTCGTCCAGGATCAGCACCGGCTCGTCGCCCTCCGAACGCAGCAGCTCGTACGAGGCCAGCCGCAGCGCCAGCGCGTACGACCAGGACTCGCCGTGGCTGGCGTACCCCTTCGCCGGCAGCTCCCCGAGCCGCAGCAGCACGTCGTCGCGGTGCGGACCGACCAGCGTCACGCCCCGCTCGATCTCCTGCTTGCGCACTTCCGCCAGGGCCGCCAGCAGCACCTCGTACAGCGCCTCCCGGGTGCGCGCCGCCCCGCTGTCCACGGCCTCACCGGCCGAGGACCGGTACGCCAGCCCCAGCGGGCCGCCGCCCGGCGCGAGCTGCTCGTACGCCTTGTCCGCCAGCGGCAGCAGGGTCGCGATCAGGTCCAGCCGCTGCGCCAGCAGCTCCGCGCCCGCCCGGGCGAGGTGCTGGTCCCACACGTCGAGGGTCGACAGGTCCATGGAACGGCCGCCGTGCCGGCGGGCCATCGCCGCCGACTTCAGCAGGGTGTTGCGCTGCTTGAGCACCCGCTCGTAGTCCGAGCGGACCCCGGCCATCCGCGGGGAGCGGGCCGTGACGAGTTCGTCCAGGAAGCGGCGCCGCTCTCCCGGATCGCCCTTCACCAGCGCCAGGTCCTCCGGCGCGAACAGCACCGTACGGATGATCCCCAGCACGTCCCGCGGCCTGACCTGCGAGGACCGGTTGATACGGGCACGGTTCGCGCGCCCCGGATTGAGCTCCAGCTCGACCAGCTGGCGGCGCTCGCCCTGTGTCACGGCCGCGCGGATGACCGCCCGGTCCGCGCCCATCCGTACCAGCGGGGCGTCCGAGGACACCCGGTGGCTGCCCAGGGTCGCCAGGTAGCCGATCGCCTCGACGAGGTTGGTCTTGCCCTGGCCGTTGGGGCCCACGAACGCGGTGACGCCCGGACCGAGGGGAACCTCGGCCCGGGCGTACGAGCGGAAGTCGGCCAGTGAGAGATGCGAAACGTGCATTCGGCGCCGACCTCCCCCGGCTTCCTGCTGCTTGCTGTGGTGCTGTCTTGCGAGTCGTACGGGTGGTGCCCCGCGCGGACTACTTCTTCTCGACCGCGTGACCGCCGAACTGGTTGCGCAGCGCAGCGATCATCTTCATCTGCGGGGAGTCGTCCTGGCGGGACGCGAACCGGGCGAACAACGAGGCGGTGATGGCCGGCAGCGGAACGGCGTTGTCGATCGCCGCCTCGACCGTCCAGCGGCCCTCGCCCGAGTCCTGCGCGAAGCCGCGCAGCTTCTCCAGGTGCTCGTCCTCGTCCAGCGCGTTCACGGCGAGGTCCAGCAGCCAGGAACGGATGACCGTGCCTTCCTGCCAGGACCTGAACACCTCGCGGACGTCGGTGACCGAGTCCACCTTCTCCAGCAGCTCCCAGCCCTCGGCGTAGGCCTGCATCATGGCGTACTCGATGCCGTTGTGGACCATCTTCGCGAAGTGGCCGGCGCCGACCTTGCCCGCGTGCACGGCACCGAACTCACCCTCGGGCTTGAGGGCGTCGAAGACCGGCTGTACGGCCGCGACGTGCTCCTTCTCGCCGCCGTACATCAGCGCGTAACCGTTCTCCAGGCCCCACACGCCGCCCGAGACGCCGCAGTCGACGAAGCCGATGCCCTTGGCGGCCAGCTCCTCGGCGTGCTTCTCGTCATCGGTCCAGCGCGAGTTGCCGCCGTCGACGACGATGTCGCCGGGCGAGAGCAGCTCTCCCAGCTCATCGACGGTGGACTGCGTCGCCGCACCGGCCGGGACCATCACCCACACCACGCGGGGGGCCTGGAGGCCGTCCACAAGTTCCCGCAGGCTGTGGACATCCGCGAGGTCCGGGTTGCGGTCGTATCCGATGACGGTGTGGCCTGCGCGGCGGATGCGCTCGCGCATGTTGCCGCCCATCTTGCCGAGACCGATGAGACCAAGCTCCATCAGGTGCTTCCTTAAGCGTTGTGGCCGTCTGTGCCGGGCTCCCCGGGATTCGGGGCCGTCCCCGGCTCCGAGCCTACGCCGGGCCGTCGGGCGGTACCCCACCCAACGTGCCGGGTACGCCGTCGGGCCCGGTCCGCGCAGTTCGCGAGACCGGGCCCGACGGGGCGGACTCAGCCGGACAGGCGCACCGGCATGATCAGGTACTTGTACGCCTCGTCCGCTTCGGCGTCGACCGCGGGGCGGCCGCTGAGCAGCGCAGGCTTGGTGGAGGTGGTGAAGCTCAGCTGGGCGGCGGGCGAGTCGATCGCGCTCAGGCCGTCCAGCAGGAACGTCGGGTTGAAGGCGATCGAGATGTCGTCGCCCTCCAGGTTCGCGTCGACGCGTTCCACAGCCTGTGCATCGTCGCTGGAGCCCGCCTCCAGGATCAGCACGCCCTGCTCGAAGCTCAGCCGGACCGGGGTGTTGCGCTCGGCGACGAGGGCCACGCGCTTGACGGCCTCGACGAACGGGGCGGTCTCGATCACCGCGATGGAGTTGAACTCCGTCGGGAAGAGCGTGCGGTACTTCGGCAGGTCGCCTTCGAGCAGGCGGGTGGTGGTGCGGCGGCCCGCGCCCTCGAAGCCGATCAGGCCCTCGCCGGCACCGGAGCCCGAGAGGGCCAGGGTGACGGTGTCACCGCTGGTCAGGGACTTGGCGGTGTCCAGGAGCGTCTTCGCGGGCACCAGGGCCACCGCGGAGGCGTCGGGGTTCTCCGGCTTCCACAGGAACTCGCGGACCGCGAAGCGGTAGCGGTCGGTGGAGGCGAGGGTGACCCGGTCGCCCTCGATCTCGATGCGGACACCGGTCAGCACGGGCAGCGTGTCGTCGCGGCCGGCGGCGATGGCGACCTGGGCGGCGGCGGAGGCGAAGACCTCACCGGGAACGGTGCCGGTCGCGGTCGGCATCTGCGGCAGCGCCGGGTACTCCTCCACAGGCAGGGTGTGGAGGGTGAACCGGGAGGAACCGCAGACCACGGTCGCCCGTACACCGTCTGTGGAAATCTCCACCGGACGGTTGGGGAGGGCTCGGCAGATGTCGGCGAGGAGCCGGCCGGAGACCAGGACCGTGCCGTCCTCCTCGACGTCGGCCTCGACGGAGACGCGGGCCGAGACCTCGTAGTCGAAGCCGGAGAGGGACAGCGTGCCGTTCTCCGCCTTGAGCAGCAGGCCCGCGAGAACGGGCACCGGCGGCCGGGCCGGGAGGCTACGGGCAGCCCAGGCCACCGCCTCCGCGAGTACGTCGCGCTCCACCCGGATCTTCACCGGAACCGCCTCCTGCTGTTTCTCGCTCGTCTGCCGGCCTTCGTCGTTGGCTCCCGGCCCGGGGTCTGGACGGACCGGGGCCTCGGTGCCGGGGACCAGTCTGACGTACGGCGCCGACAGTCGGTGCTGTCGGCGGTCAAGTCGGGAGCGCGGCGTCGGGGCGGCCGGACGACGAGTTGTGCACAGGACCTGCTTGAAAACCGAATCCGGCCTAAATCTCTATGGGGGTAGTAGTAGGGCCTGTGGAAACGGTGGATAAGCCCGTCCTCGCAGGTCAGGCCCGGTTTTTTATCCCCACACCCTGTGGGTGGCACCGGTGGACAACACGGTGTCTCTGTGGAGAACGAAAACTTCTGCACAGGCCGTCCCCAGGCCACCGCGACTACTCCACAGGTGTGTCCCCAGCTTTTCCCCAGTACTCCACAGACCAAACATCCCCATCCATGTGACCGCTTTCACTCGGGGCGGTGACGAGGCGGTCTTGGTTGCCGAACAGTGGACAGCGGTGTGGAGAAGTCATCGGATCCTGTGCACAGGATGCGGCAACCTGTGAGTGGGCGGTGGACAGAGGGGTGGATGAACCTGTGGACGATTTTTCTGTCCACAGACTGTGGACAGCTGTTGTGCACAAATCCACAGGCGCCTGAGCTGCCCTGATGGCCGCTCAATCCGCACCCCTGTGGACAGATTGTGGGTGACGGAACCAGTCCCCAGGGTGTGGACGGAAGAAAGTCGCCCAATCTGTGGATGAGTTGGCCTCCAGGGGGCGTATTCGAACAGACAACGGGCGCGCGCACGACGAAGGGCGCCCCCGGTTCAGTCCGGAAGCGCCCCTGTAGACGAGCGTGCGGAGGCCCGGCAGGGCCTTCCGCGGGGTCCTTGTGCGGTCCTGGGACGCCTGGCTCAGCCGTTCTTGATGCGGTTGGTGAGCTCGGTGACCTGGTTGTAGATCGAGCGCCGTTCCGCCATCAGCGCGCGGATCTTGCGGTCCGCGTGCATGACCGTGGTGTGGTCGCGGCCGCCGAACTGGGCCCCGATCTTGGGCAGGGAGAGGTCCGTGAGCTCCCGGCACAGGTACATGGCGATCTGCCGGGCGGTGACCAGGACCCGGCTGCGCGAGGAGCCGCACAGGTCGTCCACGGTGAGCCCGAAGTAATCGGCGGTGGCGGCCATGATGTCCGAGGCGGTGATCTCGGGCGCGCTGTCCTCGCCGCCCGGGATCAGGTTCTTGAGCACGTCCTCCGTCAGACCGAGGTCCACCGGCTGCCGGTTGAGGCTCGCGAAGGCCGTGACGCGGATCAGTGCACCCTCCAGCTCGCGGATGTTGCGCGAGATGCGGGAGGCGATGAACTCCAATACCTCCGGCGGGGCGTTGAGCTGCTCCTGGACCGCCTTCTTGCGCAGGATCGCGATGCGCGTCTCCAGCTCGGGCGGCTGGACGTCGGTGATCAGGCCCCACTCGAAGCGGTTGCGGAGCCGGTCCTCCAGGGTGACGAGCTGCTTGGGCGGCCGGTCGGAGGACAGCACGATCTGCTTGTTGGCGTTGTGCAGGGTGTTGAAGGTGTGGAAGAACTCCTCCTGCGTCGACTCCTTGCTCGCGAGGAACTGGATGTCGTCGACGAGCAGGATGTCCATCTCGCGGTACCGCTTGCGGAACGCGTCGCCCTTGCCGTCGCGGATCGAGTTGATGAACTCGTTGGTGAACTCCTCGGAGCTCACGTATCGCACCCGGGTGCCCGGGTAGAGGCTGCGCGCGTAGTGCCCGATGGCGTGCAGCAGGTGCGTCTTGCCGAGCCCCGACTCCCCGTAGATGAAGAGGGGGTTGTACGCCTTGGCGGGCGCCTCGGCGACGGCCACCGCGGCGGCGTGTGCGAACCGGTTCGAGGCGCCGATGACGAAGGTGTCGAAGAGGTACTTGGGGTTCAGCCGGGCGGTCGGCTCCAGCGGGCCCGAGGTCGAGCCGCCGGACGGGGCCGAGGGGGCGGGGCGGTTGGGAGCCGGCCGCGGGGAGGGCTGTTCGTACTGCTGCGGCTCGTACTGGTGCTGCTGGTGCTTCTGGTGCTGGTTCTCGTACGGGGACTGTTCGTACTGCTGCTGCTCGAAGGAACCCTGCTCGTAGCCGCCGGGCTCGGACTGCTGGAGGTAGCCGGGCTGCGGGGAGGCGTAGGGGTCGCGCTCCGGGAAGCCGCCGAGGCGGGGCTGCTGCCAGCCGTAGTCGTCCTGCTGGCCGCCGCGGGGCCAGGAGCCGGGCTCGGGGCGCTGCTGCTGGTAGTCCGGGTAGGCCGGGCGCGCGGTGGGGAGCCGTTCGTCGTCGGAGTTGCCCGGGCCGGTGTGGCCGCCGGGCCGCTGGCCGCCGTACGGCTCGTAGGAGTCGCGCTGCTGCGCGGAGGAGGGGGGCGGCGCCGGTTCGCCCGCGGAGTCGTCCACGGTGATGGCGATCCGGATGGGCCGGCCGCACTCGCGGCTGAGCGCGTCGCTGATGAGGGGGGCGAGCCTCCCTTCGAGGACGCGCTTGCCCCATTCATTGGGGACGGCGAGCAGCGCGGTGTCCGCGACGAGGGCCAGGGGCTGACAGCGTTCGACCCACTGCTTGTCCTTGGGCTCGATGCCCGGTTGGCCCTCCCCCAGGAGCACGTCGAGCACGCGTGGCCACACTGCGGCAAGATCGGCAGGTACGTCAGCCACAGAGCACGCTCTCTCACAGGTCCCGGTTCCACGAATGTGTGGTTCTTTGGGACGGTCGGGACAAAAATCCGGGATCAGACAACGGTAGTCAGGCCGGTGGGTGCGGTTCAAGTCGTTGTCCACAGCCTGTGCACAGTGTGCGGCAGCCGGGGCTCGGTTTGACCGGATGGCGTAGCCGCGCGTACCGTAACGAGGTCGAGTTGTCGATGGCTGCTGCCGCCTGCCTACCGATGGGCGAAGATCACCGGTTGTGATCATGTAGCGGTGCCACTCGGGCGAACACGCGAGTTTCCTTCGTGGGCGCACGGTGACAGCCAGGCGATGTCCCGCCACAACGATTCATTCTCTGGAGCCCCCGAGTGAGCAAGCGCACCTTCCAGCCGAACAACCGCCGTCGTGCCAAGACCCACGGCTTCCGCCTGCGGATGCGTACCCGCGCCGGCCGCGCCATCCTGGCGAACCGCCGCAGCAAGGGCCGCGCCGCCCTTTCCGCGTAACACGCGCAGGTCGTGACGTCGTGCTGTCTCCCGAAAACCGGCTGAGGCGGCGCGAGGACTTCGCGAGCGCGGTACGACGAGGGCGGCGGGCCGGACGCCCGCTCCTCGTCGTCCACCTACGTACAAGCGGTGCAACGGACCCGCACGAGCCGGGGGAGATCGATCCCTCGACGCGTGCGGGTTTCGTCGTCAGCAAGGCTGTCGGCAATGCCGTCGTACGGAACCGGGTCAAGCGCCGTCTGCGCCATCTCGTCCGGGACCGGCTGTCCCTGCTGCCCGCCGGTAGCCTGGTGGTGGTGCGGGCTTTGCCCGGTGCGGGTGATGCCGGCCTCGACGAGCTGGCCCGTGACCTGGATGCCGCTGTACAGCGGCTCCTGGGAGGCGTGGCTCGATGAAGTACCCGCTGCTCGCTTTGATCAAGCTGTACCAGTGGACGATCAGTCCGCTGCTCGGGCCGGTGTGCCGCTACTACCCCTCGTGTTCGCACTACGGGTACACGGCCATCGACCGGCATGGTGCGGTGAAGGGGACGGTTCTTACCGCCTGGCGGATCCTGCGGTGCAATCCGTGGACCCCGGGCGGTGTGGATCATGTCCCACCCCGGAAACGCCCGCGTTGGCACGAGCAGCTGCGCAGTGCGTTGCGTAGATCTCGCAATGCTCAAGGAGCCTGATTAGTGGACACGATTGCCAGTCTGTTCAGTTTCATCACCACACCCGTCTCGTGGGTCATCGTCCAGTTCCACTCGCTGTACGGCGCGATCTTCGGCCCGGACAGCGGATGGGCCTGGGGCCTGTCCATCGTGTCCCTGGTGGTATTGATCCGTATCTGCCTGATCCCACTCTTCGTGAAGCAGATCAAGGCGACGCGTGGCATGCAGGCGCTCCAGCCGAAGATGAAGGCGATCCAGGAGCGCTACAAGAACGACAAGCAGCGTCAGTCCGAAGAGATGATGAAGCTGTACAAGGAGACGGGTACCAACCCGCTCTCCTCGTGCCTTCCCATCTTGGCGCAGTCCCCGTTCTTCTTCGCGCTGTACCACGTGCTCTCGGCCATCGCCAATGGGAAGACCATCGGCGTCATCAACCAGTCGCTGCTGGAGAGCGCGCGGCAGGCGCACATCTTCGGTGCCCCACTGGCTGCGAAGTTCACGGACAGCTCGGAAAAGGTCGCCGCGCTAGGCGCCTCCCTGACCGATGTCCGCATCGTGACCGCAGTCATGATCGTCATGATGTCGCTGTCGCAGTTCTACACCCAGCGTCAGCTGATGCAGAAGAACGTCGACCTTTCGGTGAAGACGCCGTTCATGCAGCAGCAGAAGATGTTGATGTACATCTTCCCGCTGATCTTCGCCTTCATGGGTATCAACTTCCCCGTCGGTGTCCTCGTCTACTGGCTGACCACGAACGTGTGGACCATGGGCCAGCAGATGTACGTGATCAACCAGAACCCGACGCCGGGAAGCAAGGCCCAGGACCAGTACCTGACCCGCCTGCTCAAGCACGTCAGCACGCACGGTGAGCTCAAGGGCCGGGGCAAGAAGAAGATCGTCGCGGCGATCGTGGCCAAGGGGCCGGACCGCAACGACAACGAGCGCAAGTTCATCACCTCGCTGACCAAGCAGGGCATGGCCGCGCAGCCGGACGGCTCTGTGATCAGGAGCGCCGAGGCCACGGCCGACGCGGATGCGGCGAGCGGCGGTGTCGCCACCAAGCGGCAGCAGCCGAAGCGGCAGACGAAGGCGAAGCGTCAGACGCCCCCCAGCAAGCCCACCAAGAAGTAAGCCCTCCAAGAAGCAAGAAGGAGCCCCTCCCGTGACGGAAGGCACCACCACCGCCGCCGCTGAGGGCGGCGACACCTTGACCCGCCTCGAGCAGGAGGGCGAGATCGCGGCCGACTACCTTGAGGGCCTGCTGGACATCGCCGACCTGGACGGCGACATCGACATGGACGTCGAGGCCGATCGGGCCGCGGTGTCGATCGTCAGCGACTCCGGCCGCGATCTGCAGAAGCTCGTGGGCCGCGACGGCGAGGTCCTGGAGGCTCTGCAGGAGCTGACGCGCCTCGCCGTGCACCGGGAGACCGGTGACCGCAGCCGGCTGATGCTGGACATCGCCGGGTTCCGCGCCAAGAAGCGTGAGGAACTGGCTGCACTGGGTGCCCAGGCGGCTGCTGATGTGAAGGCCTCGGGTGAGCCGCTCAAGCTGGCGCCGATGACGCCGTTCGAGCGGAAGGTCGTCCACGATGCCGTGGCGGCCGCCGGTCTCAAGAGCGAGTCGGAGGGCGAGGAGCCGCAGCGCTTCGTCGTCGTGCTCCCGGCCTGACCGGAAAGCGTGTGGTCGGCCCCGCCTGTCTCGCAGGCGGGGCCGATGTTTGTAAGCCTGGCAGTGCCCGTTGTGTGAAGAGTGAGTTCTGTACGGAAGGACGGTCCCCGTGACGGAGGCAGCAGAGCTTCCCCCGGCGCCTGAAGAGGCGCGCGCGGTATTCGGCGAATTTTTCCCGGAAGCCGTGCGGTACGCGGAGCTGCTGGCGGACGCGGGGGTCAAGCGCGGTCTGATCGGTCCGCGTGAGGTCCCCCGGCTCTGGGAGAGGCACCTGCTGAACTGCGCGGTGCTGTCCGAGGCGGTGCCCCAAGGCGTCTCGGTGTGCGATGTGGGCTCGGGGGCCGGCTTGCCGGGCATCCCGCTGGCTCTGGTGCGGAGGGACCTCAAGATCACCTTGCTGGAGCCGCTGCTCCGGCGGACGAACTTCCTCCAGGAGGTTGTCGAGCTGCTGGGCCTGGACCACGTCACGGTGGTGCGCGGACGTGCCGAAGAGGTGCTCGGCAAGCTCCAGCCCGTCCACGTGGTGACGGCGCGGGCGGTGGCTCCGCTGGACCGGCTGGCCGGCTGGGGCGTGCCGCTGCTGCGTCCTTACGGGGAGATGCTGGCGCTCAAGGGCGACACCGCCGACGAGGAGCTGGTGGCGGCCAGGGCGGCGCTGACCAAACTGGGTGTGGTGAAGACCTCGGTGCTCCAGGTCGGGGAGGGTGTGGTCGACCCCCTGACGACGGTCGTGCGCGTCGAGGTGGGCGAGAGCCCCGGCGGGGTACGGTTCGCGGCCAAGCGGGCGAAGGCTGCCCGAGTGGGGCGGACCCGGCGCCGCCGTTGAGGATCCTCCCTTCGGGTCCGGCTCGCGTCGTTTCGGGCGTGTTGAGCCCTATAGGTATGGATTTCGGAGTGTCGGAGCGGGCGGAAGTCCGGATCCGGGCATCGTGTTTCACGTGAAACGTCGCTCTCTGCTGCACGGAATCATCAGCCGCGGTCGTGCGGCCGCGTCCCCCCGACCGCGTGACGGCGCTGGGGTGACGGAGTTGTCCACATCGGTGGATTCATCCACAGGAGTTCGGGCCCCGCTGGTTCGTGACCCCGGGGACATGGCAGGCTCTGTTCATCGCGAGCCTGATGTCGAGGAGAGTGACACCGTGCGGTCCGACGCCAACCTCGCGGGGCCGATGGCCGACCCGGTCCCCGGTCCCCGCTCTGAATCGCCGGGCGAGGATGTGTCTTACCCAGCCACCGCTGGGGGAGAAGCACCGCCTCCGCCCCTTGTGGACAATGACGACACCCCCATCGGCCGAGCCGCCCAAATGGCGGTGGACACCCTGGGACGAACCGGTGAACCGCTGCCGCGGCCGGCTCAGACCCGGGTCATGGTGGTCGCCAACCAGAAGGGCGGCGTCGGCAAGACCACGACGACCGTGAACCTGGCGGCCTCCCTGGCCCTGCACGGGGCCAAGGTCCTGGTGATCGACCTCGACCCGCAGGGCAACGCCTCGACGGCACTCGGCATCGACCACCACGCGGACGTGCCCTCCATCTACGACGTGCTCGTGGACAGCCGGCCGCTGCTGGAGGTGGTCCAGCCGGTCGTGGACGTGGAGGGTCTGTTCTGCGCCCCGGCCACGATCGATCTGGCGGGCGCCGAGATCGAGCTGGTCTCGCTGGTGGCGCGGGAGAGCCGGCTCCAGCGGGCGATCCAGGCGTACGAGCAGCCGCTCGACTACATCCTGATCGACTGCCCGCCGTCGCTGGGGCTGCTCACGGTGAATGCGCTCGTGGCGGGCGCCGAGGTGCTGATCCCGATCCAGTGCGAGTACTACGCGCTGGAGGGGCTGGGTCAGCTGCTGCGCAACGTCGACCTGGTGCGGTCCCACCTGAACCAGGCGCTGCACGTGTCGACGATCCTGCTGACGATGTACGACGGCAGGACGCGGCTGGCCTCGCAGGTGGCGGAGGAGGTCCGCACGCACTTCGGCAAGGAGGTGCTGCGGACGAGCATCCCGCGATCGGTGCGCATCTCGGAGGCGCCGAGCTACGGGCAGACGGTGCTTACCTATGACCCGGGTTCCAGCGGCTCCCTGTCCTACC
This sequence comes from Streptomyces sp. NPDC054883, assembly GCF_053610645.1. Lineage (NCBI taxonomy): Bacteria > Bacillati > Actinomycetota > Actinomycetes > Kitasatosporales > Streptomycetaceae > Streptomyces > Streptomyces sp. NPDC054883. The sequence continues at coordinate 22,281 of NZ_JBSGYT010000013.1, forward strand.
TGGAAGCGGCGCGGGAGATCGCGCTGCGGGGGGTCGGAATCCATTACGACGCCCGGCACGCCCATCTGGGGGCCGGCACGAACAGCACGCAGAATATGGCGGAGGGGATCCAGTGAGTGAGCGACGTAGGGGTCTGGGGCGGGGGCTCGGCGCGCTGATTCCCACCGCCTCCCAGGAGAAGGCGCCCGCGGTGGGTGCCGGGTCGACGTCACCGTCGGCAGTGCCGGTACTGACGTCGGAGCGCGGTATCGCCGCGGCGAAGCTGGCAGCGCTGGCGCAGGCCGACGGTTCGCCGGCGGTTCCTCCGGTGGCGACCGCGGGAGAAACGCTGCCGGCGCTCGCGTCGCTGCCGGAACCGGTGGCCGAGGAGGTGGCGGGGGCGACGTTCGCGGAGCTCCCGATGGACGCGATCACGCCGAACCCGCGGCAGCCCCGTGAGGTGTTCGACGAGGACGCGCTGGCGGAGCTGGTGACCTCCATCAAGGAGGTGGGTCTGCTCCAGCCGGTGGTGGTGCGGCAGTCCGGGCCGGGCCGCTATGAGCTGATCATGGGTGAACGGCGCTGGCGGGCGTGCCGGGAGGCCGGGCTGGACCGGATCCCCGCGATCATCCGGGCGACGGACGACGAGAAGCTCTTGCTGGACGCCCTCTTGGAGAACCTGCACCGGGCGCAGCTCAACCCGCTGGAGGAGGCCGCCGCCTACGACCAGTTGCTGCAGGACTTCCACTGCACTCATGACCAGCTGGCCGACCGGATCGGGCGCTCGCGGCCGCAGGTGTCGAACACCCTGCGGCTGCTGAGGCTTTCCGCCCCGGTGCAGCGCCGGGTGGCCGCGGGGGTGCTCTCGGCGGGTCACGCACGGGCGCTGCTGTCGGTGGAGGACTCCGAGGCGCAGGACCGGCTGGCGCACCGGATCGTGGCTGAGGGCCTGTCGGTGCGTGCGGTCGAGGAGATCGTGTCGCTGATGGCCTCGGAGCCGGAGAGCCCGGTGAAGCCGAAGGGCCCGCGGGCGGGTGCCCGGGTGGCTCCGGCCCTCAGTGAGCTGGCGACGCGGCTCTCGGACCGGTTCGAGACGAGGGTGAAGGTGGACCTCGGCCAGAAGAAGGGCAAGATCACCGTCGAGTTCGCCTCGATGGAAGATCTGGAACGGATTCTGGGGACGCTGGCGCCGGGCGAGGGCCGGGTGCTGGAACAGGGTCTGGCCGGGGAGTAACCCGGAAGTCCCGCCTGAATACCGGGAGGCGAGTCGTACGGCGCGAGCCGGTACGGCTCGCCTCTTTGCCGTAGCGGATACGATGCGTGTATGGGTCGTCGGTTGGTACCGCTCACGCTGGACAACCTCCAGGACCTGCCCCGGCGTTGCCGGACCTGTGTGTTCTGGGAGCTGGATCCGGTCAGTGGTGAGGCCGCCGTGAAGGCGGGAACTGCGGAACTGGAGAAAGAGGCGTGGATCTCCGCCGTCCTGTTGGAGTGGGGATCGTGCGGCCGCGTCGTCTATGTGGACGACGTCCCCGTGGGCTTCGTCCTGTACGCGCCGCCGGCCTATGTGCCGCGTGCGACGGCGTTCCCGACGAGTCCGGTCTCTCCTGACGCGGTCCAGCTCATCACGGCGTGGATCATGCCGGGTTACCAGGGGCAGGGCTTGGGCCGGGTGATGGTCCAGACGGTGGCCAAGGACCTGCTGCGGCGCGGCTTCCGGGCGATCGAGGCGTTCGGCGACGCACGGTGGGAGCGCCCGGCCTGTCTGCTTCCGGCCGACCATCTGCTGTCGGTGGGCTTCAAGACGGTCCGGCCGCATCCGGTGCACCCCCGGCTCCGGCTGGAACTGCGCTCGACGCTGTCCTGGAAGGAAGACGTGGAACTCGCCCTGGACCGCCTGCTCGGCGGGGCGCGGGCCCGCAAGGAACCGGCGCTGCGCCCGCTGTGAGTGGCGGGGGTCGAAATGCGAACGGGGCCGCTCCCATGGGAGCGGCCCCGTTTCACGTGAAACATCAGACATGTTTCACGTGAAACATCGCATCAGGCGGTCTTGGCCGTGACGAAGGGGTCCAGATCACGCAGGATGGCGGCCTTCGGCTTGGCACCGACGATGGTCTTGACGACCTCGCCGCCCTGGTAGACGTTCAGGGTCGGGATGGACATGACGCCGTACTTGGCGGCCGTGGCCGGGTTCTGGTCGATGTTGAGCTTGACGATCTCGATCTGGTCGCCGTACTCGGCCGCGATGGCCTCCAGGGACGGGGCGATCTGGCGGCACGGGCCGCACCATTCGGCCCAGAAGTCAACCAGGACGGGCTTGTCGGCGGCGAGGACGTCGGCGTCGAAGCTGGCGTCGGTAACGTTCTTGAGGGTGCCGGCCACAGCGGCCTCCTTCTTCCTGCGGGGTGTGGGTGAGGGGGGTGGTGCGGGGTCAGACGGTCGCGTGCGCCTGCTCGGCGTCCGCGAGGGCGGCGAGGTAGCGCTCGGCGTCCAGGGCGGCGGAGCAGCCCGTGCCGGCGGCGGTGATCGCCTGACGGTAGGTGTGGTCCACGACGTCACCCGCACCGAAGACACCGGTGAGGTTGGTACGCGTGGACGGGGCGTCGACCTTGAGGTAGCCCTCGTCGTCCAGGTCCAGCTGGCCGGTGAAGAGCTCGGTCCGCGGGTCGTGTCCGACGGCGATGAAGAGGCCGGTCACGGGCAGCTCGGAGGTCTCGCCGGTCTTGGTGTTGCGCAGGGTGAGACCGGAGAGCTTCTGCTCGCCGTGGATCTCGGCGACCTCGCTGTCCCAGGCGAACGAGATCTTCGGGTCGGCGAAGGCGCGGTCCTGCATGGCCTTGGAGGCGCGCAGGCTGTCGCGGCGGTGGACGATGGTGACCGACTTGGCGAACCGGGAGAGGAAGGTCGCTTCCTCCATCGCCGTGTCGCCGCCGCCGACGACGGCGATGTCCTGGTCCTTGAAGAAGAACCCGTCACAGGTGGCGCACCAGGAGACACCGCGGCCGGAGAGGGCGTCCTCGTTGGGCAGGCCGAGCTTGCGGTGCTGGGAACCGGTGGTCACGATCACGGCCTTGGCACGGTGCACGGTGCCGGCGGTGTCGGTGACGGTCTTGATCTCACCGGTGAGGTCCACGGCCACGACATCGTCGGGGACGAGCTCGGCACCGAAGCGCTCCGCCTGGCCACGCATGTTGTCCATGAGGTCAGGACCCATGATGCCGTCCTGGAAGCCGGGGAAGTTCTCGACCTCGGTGGTGTTCATCAGCGCACCGCCGGCGGTGACGGCACCCTCGAAGACGAGGGGGTTGAGCGAAGCGCGTGCGGTGTACAGGGCGGCCGTGTAACCGGCCGGCCCGGAGCCGATGATGATCACGTTTCGGACGTCGCTCACGGGTTCGTTCCTCGTCTCTGCGGACTGCGTGCTGCCTACCGGGGGCCGGTGTGGACTCTCACCCCACCCAACGGATCCTACGGCGCGCGCATTCCCGGCCCGGCCCGGATCGGACCTGAACGGGTCAGGGCCGGGCGTACGTACCGGTGAGCAGTGGCTTGGCCGGGGCCGTAGAGGGGCTGTTGGCGCAGTCGCTCGCGACGACGTAGGCGTCCACGCGGGCGGTGTCACCGGGATGCGGAAGGACTACGAGGAAGACGTCGGTGCCCTGGTAGCTGCCCTGTTCGGCGGCGAGCGGGGCGTCGGGGCGGCCGGTGGCCTGCTGGACGCAGGGCGGGACGAAAGGGGCCTGGCGGTCGCCGGGGACGGCGTTGGGGGCCACGTTGGGATCGGTCTTGGGGTCGGTCTTCGGGGAGGCGTTCTGCATCCCGTACGTGTTGTTCCTCTCCTCCGGCTTGCTCTGCGCCTTCGAGCCGGAAGCGAGCAGGTTCTGCACGCTGCCCTGCAGCCCCTGGGAGGTGTACGAGCCGTCGGTGGGGTGCGGGCTCGGGGCGGCGGAGATCCCGGTGCGGGCGGCGGTGTCGTGGGAGGAGCTTGCACCCAGGGCACCGGACAGGAAGAGGCCCAGTACGCAGGCGGAGGCTCCCGCGAGGCCGGCGAGGACCGCGATCCGTCGCCGGGCCCGGCGACGGCCCGGGCCGGTTGGGCCGGCCGGGTGACCGGCCGGCCGGGCCGGTGCGGGCGATGGCGTTTCACGTGAAACGTCGTCGCGGTCCGGGACGGCGGGAGCCGGCTCGGCACGCCGGGAGGTGGAGTCCAGCAGCGCCTCGGCGGCGAGGGCGGCGTCGATACGGCCCGCGATGTCGGAGGGCATCCGGCTCGGCCCGGGCAGGGTGCCGAGCAGTGCGCGGATCTCTTCGAGGGAGGCGAGGACGTCGGCGCACAGGGGGCAGTCGCCGAGGTGGCTTCGTACGGCGGCGGTACGGGCTGGTGAGAGCAGCCCTTCGGACAGGTCGGAGATCTCCGCGACGTCCGGGTGCCGGATCGTGCCGGTCGTGCCGGTTGTGGGGCTCACGGTCGTCCACCTCCGCCCTTCACTGCGTCTGGGTCTGGCTGCCTGGGTTCTGCCGCTGATGGGACGGGTGACCCCGGCGTCCGGTTCCTTCCCCGCTCGGCGGCGGTGTTATCCGCGGCATTCGAGCGCAGATGAGTGAGCAGCGGGAGCAGCTTCGCCCGGCCCCGCGAACACCTGCTCTTGACCGTGCCGACGGCGACATCGAGGACGCGCGCTGCCTCGGCGACGGAATATCCCTGCATGTCGACCAGGACGAGCGCGGCCCGCTGCTCTGCCGGGAGCGTGCCGAGGGCCGCCAGCAACTGCCGGTGGAGGTCCTGTCGCTCGGCGGGGGCCTCGGCGGACTCGTGGGGCTCCAGGAGCCGCTCCAGCCGGTCGGTGTCGTCGAGGGGCGCGGTCTTGCGGGAGGCGGCCTTGCGGGCCCGGTCGAGGCAGGCGTTGACGGTGATCCGGTGCAGCCAGGTGGTGACGGCGGAGTCACCGCGGAACGTGTGCGCGGCGCGGTAGGCGGAGACGAGCGCGTCCTGCACGGCGTCGGCGGCCTCTTCCCGGTCCCCGAGCGTGCGCAGCGCCACGGCCCAAAGCCGGTCGCGGTGCCGCCGCACGATCTCCCCGAAGGCCTCGGGATCCCCCGCGACGTGCAGCGCCAGCAGCTCTTGGTCCCCGGTCCGCTCGGGGTCGTCAGCCGCAGGCTTCATGTTCCCCTCCTGGTGGGCGCCGTGCGAGATATTGAAGCGGGTTGAGCAGCCGTTGCGATACGCCCCGGTACCGAACGGGACTGTGAGGGGGCGCCCTCACAGTCCCGTTCGCTGTCGGTGTCCGGCTTCAGGAGCTGCCGGGTCCGGAGATCGAGACGTTGGTGACGGCCTGCTTGTAGCCGGCGCCGCTGTACTCGTAGGCCCCTGAATTCGGCATGGCAGTGATCCACAGGAGCACGTAGCGTGTCTTCACCGGGGTCTGCGCGGTGAGGTCGAGCTGGGTGCCGGACGTTGTGGCGCCGGCGATCTTGTGCATGGCGCTGAGCGGCGTGGACGAGGACATGTTCGGTGCCGCGTAGATGGCGGCGGTGGTGTGGTCGCCACCGAACTTGAACGCTATCGAGGCCGCGCTGACCTCGTGCTCGGAGCCGAGGTCGTAGACGAGGCCGACGCCCGCCTTGTAGGCGCCCATGTCGGGGCCGTCGCTGTACGCCTTGGTCCGCCAGTACGAGGAACGATCGCCGTCATAGCTCTTCGCGGCACTCTCCGCGTTCTGGGGGGTCCCGTCCGGGTAGTACTCCTCGGCGCTCTTGATCTGCAGCGGGACGGGGTCGGGGTTCTTCTTCGTGTCCTCGGTCTCGGTGGACTGCGAATTGCGCGGGCTGCCCCCGTTGCCGCCATGGTTGTCGCGGTGGTCCAGGAGGGTGTCGGCGAGCTGCCAGCTGCCGAGGCCGAGGGCGGCGATGAGCAGCGCGGCGACACCCCACTTGAGGGCGCGGCCCGTACGGCTCTGCAACGGGGGCGGCGGCGGGACGGCGAGGCTCTGCACGGTGGACAGGCCGGACGCCGGGTGCCGGCCGTAACTGCCCTGTTGGTAGGTGGTGTGCTGGTACTCCGGCGGGGCGGTGAAGGCGGGCTCCGGCGGCCGGATGCGGGGCATCGCGGCGACGGCCTTGGCCAGCTCCTCCGGAGTGGTGCAGGCGGGTTCCTGCCGGGAGGCGGTGGCCCCGTCGTTGGCCAGCGCGCGCATGGCCAGTTCTCCCAGACCCCGGTGCACCCCGGCGCGTACCTGGTCGGGGGCGATCAGGCCGACGCCCTTGGGCAGTCCGGTGAGGCCGTAGGCGTCCGTCTCGTAGGGCCAGCGCTGGGTCAGGGCGGCGTACAGCAGGGCGCCGATCGCCTCGGTGTCGGCCTGCTGCGGGGTGTCGCTGGTGATGCCGCGCAGGGCGGCGTTCACGGCGAGGCCGCGGATGCGGTACTGGCCGGTCGAGGTCCGCAGTATCGCGCTGGGCGTCAGGCGCAGGTGCGCGAGACCTTCGCGGTGGGCCGCGGCCATGGCCTGCGACACCTGGCTGACGAGCTGGTACGCCTCGTGGGCCTCCAGGGGGCCCACGGAGAGGAGGGCGGTGAGTTCGGTGGCGTCGGGCAGCCACTCGTGCACGACGTAGACGAGGTCGTTCTCTTCCACGGCGTCGAGGACCTGGACGAACCTGGGGTCGCCGAGCAGCGCGGAGGAGCGGGCCGCGGCCAGGACGGCCCGGGACCGGGGGTGGTCGGCGGGAAGCAGATGGACGCCGACGGCGCGACGCAGCTTCTCGTCCATGGCACGCCAGCTGCTGAATCCGTCCAGACGGGTGACGCACTCCTCTAGGCGGTAGCGTCTGGCCAGCTTGTGGCCGCTGTGCAGTTCGGGCGCTGCCACGGGCGCAACTGCTCTGCGTTCGCCATCCGTTTCGCGCATGGATCCGTCCGCGGCTCGGTCGTTCTGGGTGTCCACCCCGTCGGCCGTGGCCTTGACCGCTTTCGCGGTCAGCGGCTCATCGCCGCTGTTGTCGGCCACGTCGACGGCAGCCGTGCTACGTTCCGCCACCGTCGTCCCTGCCTCCCCATCCGTTGCGCGCTGTCGGCCAGTCTGCGAAGCCATGCCAATTGTGCCCACAGTCCGGCGCTCCGCACGACACGCGAAGGAGGGTTGGACCGCCGGCGGGTCTGCCCGTCAGCGCCCCAGACGTCCGCGGACCATCCCGACCATCGCGTTGAGTTCTTCGACGCGCATGCGCTTGGCCGCGGCGAGGAAAACGGCGGCCAGGGTGATGAAGCCGGCCACGAGGGCGGCGAGCGACCCGACGGCGCCGCTGCCCAGCCACTGGGTGACCCCGTACGCGGCCGCGCCCGCCACGACGGCGGCCGGGACACAAGCGCCGATGAGACGGGTGTAGGTGCGCATCACGTGGGCCCCGTCGAGGTCTCCACCGAGGCGGGCGCGCAGACGGCGCCAGGCGACACCCACGCCGACGGCGTATCCGAGACCGTAGGCGGCGCCCATGCCGACGACGGCCCAGCGCTCGGGGAGCACGAAGAAGGCGAGCGCCGAGACGCCTGCGTTGACGGCGGCGACGATGACGGTGTTGTAGAAGGGCGTCCGGGTGTCCTCGTAGGCGTAGAAGCCGCGCAGGACGACGTACTGGACGGAGTACGGGATGAGCCCGAGGCCGAAGGCCATGAGGATGTAGCCGATGTTCTGCGCCGTCGCCGAGCCGGAACCGGCGTAGAGCAGGGTGGACATCGGGACGCCCAGTGCGAGGAACGCGAAGGCGCAAGGGACGATCGCGACCGCGGAGGTGCGCAGGCCGTAGGAGATGTCGTCGCGGACGGCGGCGACGTCCCCGTCATGGGCCGAGCGCGAGATGCGGGGCAGGACCGCGGTCATCACCGAGACGGTGATGATGGCCTGCGGCATCTGCCACAGGAGCAGCGCGTAGTTGTACGCGGCGATGCCGGTGCCGTCGTGGCCCTGGGCGTGGGCGACGTCGCCCGCCCAGGTCGCGAGCTGGGTGACCACGATGAGGCCGAGCTGGTTGGCCAGGACGAAGAAGAACGTCCACTTGGCGAGGCCGGCGGCCTTGCCGAGCCCGTGGCCCTTCCAGTCGAAGCGCAGGCGCGGCTTGAAACCGGCGTCACGCAGGTAGGGGAGCATCGCCAGGGACTGGACGGCGAGGCCGAGCAGGGTGCCCAGGCCGAGCAGCCGCACGCCCTCGGGGGTGATGCCGGCTTCGTCGACACCGGTGCTGGTGAAGCCGCCGAACGCCCAGATGAACGCGCCGAACGTGGCGATGACGACGATGTTGTTGAGGACGGGGGTCCACATCATCGCGCCGAACCGGCCGCGAGCGTTGAGGATCTGACCGAGCACCACGTGCACGCCCATGAAGAACATGGTGGGCAGGCAGTAGTGCGCGAAGGCGACCGCGACCTCCATCCGGTGCGGGTCGTCGGCGATCTTCTGCGACATCATGCCGATGAACAGCGGCGCCGCGAGCACACACACGGTGGTGACCGCGCCGAGCAGCACCACGACGAGGGTCAGGAGGCGGTTGGCGTATGCCTCGCCGCCGTCATCGTCGTTCTTCATCGCGCGGACCAGCTGCGGGATGAAGACGGCGTTGAGCGCGCCGCCGCCGACCAGCACGTAGATCATCGTGGGCAGGGTGTTGGCGACCTGGTAGCTGTCGTTGAGGGTGGTGACACCGATCGCCGTGCCGATCACGAGCGTGCGCAGGAAGCCGGTGATGCGGGACACGATCGTGCCGGCAGCCATCAGGGCGCTGGACTTCAGCAGACCGGAGGCCTTCCCGGCGGGCTTGGCCGGCGCCGGGACGGCGACCGGGGGCTCCTCGGCGGTTGCCTGGGGGGCCGCCTCCTGGTCCCGGTACAGGTGCGCGAAGGCGTCCGGTTCCGGCTGCTCGTCCGCGGCCTTGGTCACCAGGGAGTCCACACCGACGAACTCCGTCGTCGTGGGGCGGTCGCCATAGGGCAGGTGGCGGGAAGGGCCGTCGGGCTCGGGCGGCGGGGTCTGGGCCCAGACGCGCGCGTCCGGACCGCCGTACGAGGGCGGCTGGGGAGCCGCGTACAGCGGGCCGGGCTCGCGGTAGGTGCCCGGGGGCGGCGGGGGGTGCGAGGCCCGGTCGTACAGGACCTCCGCCACCGGATCCTGTGCCGACAGGTCCTGCGACCGGTACGGGTCGTAGTCGTAGGCATCCTGGACATACGGGTCGTGATCCGGCGCGGGTGCGGGCGCGGAGGCCTGCCCGGGCACGGGGGCACCCGGCGCGGTGCCCTGGGAGGGCCCCGGCCCACCAGTGCCCTGCGCGCGGTCACCGTCGTACGGCGCGTTCATCGAAACCCCACCTCATCGTCCCCAGGCCGACCGGCCACGGCATCGCTTTAACGGTCCACTGTCTCACCCGTGCCGGACCCGCTTGTGCTTTGCGGTCCGGTGTCCGGGGACTCGTCACTCGGCTGCGTGCTCTCCTCGGCGGCCGCGCGGGCCGCCACGCGCTTGCGGCTCGCGTACATCTTGATGCCTGCGAGGACGAGGAGGAGAACTCCGCCCGCAATGACGAGCATGACGGTGGGAGTGACCTCGGTGGCCTCCACGGTGAACTTCTGCTGCTTCCCGTAGGGGGCGCCGTTCTTCGTGAACAGTTGCGCGGTGACCTCGACGGGCCCGCTCGCGGTGGCGTTCGCGGTGAACTTCAAGGTCTGGCTGTGATCGGCCTGGACCGTCACTTCCTGCTCGGCCACTCCACTGTCGCCGAACATCAGCCGGGTCGGATTGGCGGACTTCACCCGCAGGACCAGGTTGTGGACGTCCTGCACGAGGCTGTTCTGAACGCTGACCGGGATGATCGCGCTGTGCCCGGACAAGGTGGCGTCGGACTTGGGGACGACCTTGACCTTCTCGGTGAGTCCGATCAGGTAGTCCTGCACCTGGTCCCGGTAGACGGCGGCCTCCTCGGGCCGGCCGCGCCACGAAGTGGACATCTCCCGGTTGGTGGTGTTTCCGAAGGGGATCTCGACGCGTTCGGGCGCAGCGAGGATCACCTTGAAGTGGTCGAGGGTGTCCTGGGTGGTCCGGATCTCCTCGAACGCCGACACCGGCAGTTCCTGGCGGCTCAGGGCCTCCGGGTACTGGCCGGCACCCGGGACCTGGGTGGCGGCGCCGGGGTCCGGCTTGGCGGAGGCCGCGGCTTCGAGGTCGGAGGGCTGGGTCCAGCGGCCGCCCTGGAGGCCGCGCAGGGCGGAGGCCATCGACTCGGCCTGGCTGGAGGACGGCGTCCGCTGCGGGGTGACGACGAAGCTGCGCTGCTCGTCACCGCCCTGCAGGTTGAGGGCGAGACTGTGGGCCAGGAACCTCTGCACGGCGAGCGTGGAGTCCTTGGCATTGACCATGTCGCCTTCGAAGGCCGTCGACAGCTCGGCGTCGGCGACGATCGCGGTGGCGCCCGCGCCGATGGGGCGGGCAGCCGTCGGGGTGTAGCCGAGTGCGCCGGTCTCCTGGAGACTGTCGCTGCGGGTGAGGACGTTGTGGGCGCCCGCAGAGGTGGCGACGTTGACGATCGAGGGGTCGATGGCGCCGTTCACCGGCCAGGAGAAGTCGGTGGACGGCGTGACGTGCAACACCGTCTCGACGGCTTGCTTGGCCTTGTCGGTGGCGGGCCGCAGCTGGCCGAGGGTGCCCGAGACGTCCTTGCCGTGGTGGGCGAGGGAAGCCAGATCGGGGTCGGCGTAGGGCAACGCGACGACCTTCTTGCCCTGGACCGCCGTTTCCAGGGCACTCAGCCACTGTTCGGCGACGGCCTTGCTCTTGCCCGGCAGGGGTTTTCCGTCGGGGTCGGGGTTGCGGATCCGGTAACCCTTGGCCATGGCGTCGACCGTGTAGAGCAGGTCCGGATCGATGACCCAGGTGATCGGCAGGTCCTTGCCGAGGGAGACCATCCGCTCAAGACGCCCTCCCGGCGCCAGCTCCTTGGCCAGGGAGTCATCGAGGAAAACGGGCGTCTGCGACTCGTCCGAGCCGGTTTCCGCCGTGACCCTGGTCGTGGAGATCAGCGGCCACGCGTAGGTGAGGGAGGAGCGCTTCGGCGCGGCTTCGGGCTGCCACGGCAGGAACGTCCGGCGGATGCCGAGCACCTGCTCGTACGGGCGGCTGTCGGTCTCGCCGGACAGCGACACACCCAGCTGGTAGACGCCGTCTCTGCCCAGGTCCAGCTTGCCGACCGGAACGTTGATGGTGAACGACTGGCTGGCCCTCGAAGGCAAGGAGTCGATCTTCACCGCGTATGCCGGATCGATCTCCCCCGGGTCCACGCCGGCCCGGAAGCCGGTGCGGTCCGCCACCTCGTCGATGGACGCCCGGTCACCCAGGACGGGACCGACGCGCAGTCCCACGTGCGCGCCCTTGATCGCCTCGCGGCTGTTGTTGACCACGCTGCCGGAGATGGTGAGGGTGTCGCTCTTCACAGGAGCATTGGGGGACACCTCGAGCAGCTGGACGTCGACGGCGGAGTCGGCGGCCTGCGCCGGCGGCGCGGGGGCGTAGACCAGGGCCGCGAGGACCGGCGTGCCGGCCAGCATGACGACCGCCCGCCGCAGCCAGCGGCGCCGGGCAGGGGCGGCTGCCCCCAGGATGTCTGCCGCCTCGGCCACGCGCTCGCCCGTCCCTCGAAGTGTCAGTGGTCGTCGGTTGTGCGTCCACGAATGGTAACGAGGCCCGCTGTGCGCGAGTGCCGCGCCTTGCTCCACATGATCGGCTGCGGCCCGTGGGCGCTCCGTGGCAGGGTGGCCGCAAAACGAGGCGGCCCCCGGCGGGCGGGCCACGTACCCTTTTCTGTTGTGCCGAACGCCAATGAAGACACCCCCAGTGCCCTGAGTCAGGTGCAGCGCCAAGCGGTCAGCGAACTGCTGCGCGTCGCTCCTGTCGCCGACGAGCTCGGCCGCCGCTTCCAGGAGGCGGGCTTCCGTCTCGCCCTGGTGGGAGGCTCCGTACGCGATGCGCTGCTCGGGCGTCTCGGCAATGATCTCGATTTCACCACCGACGCCCGCCCTGAGGACGTGCTGAGGATCATGCGGCCCTGGGCCGACACGGTGTGGGACGTCGGTATCGCCTTCGGCACCGTGGGCGCGCAGAAGGTGGCCCGCGTCGCGGACGGCGACCGGAACTTCCAGATCGAGGTGACCACGTACCGCTCGGAGTCGTACGACCGCACCTCGCGCAAGCCGGAGGTTTCCTACGGCGACTCGATCGAGGAGGATCTGGTCCGCCGCGACTTCACGGTGAACGCGATGGCCGTCGCGCTGCCCGAGAAGGAGTTCGTGGACCCGCACGGCGGCCTTGAAGACCTCCGGGAAGGCGTCCTGCGCACCCCCGGCACCCCCGAGGACTCCTTCTCCGACGATCCGCTGCGTATGCTTCGCGCGGCCCGGTTCGCCGCACAGCTGGACTTCGAGGTCGCCCCCGAGGTCGTGGCGGCGATGAAGGAGATGTCGGAGCGGATCGAGATCGTCTCGGCGGAGCGGGTACAGGGCGAGCTGAACAAGCTCCTGCTGTCCGCGCACCCCCGCAAGGGCCTCGGGCTGCTCGTGGACACCGGTCTGGCTGACCGGGTGCTGCCCGAGCTTCCTGCTCTGCGGCTGGAGAGCGACGAGCACCACCGGCACAAGGACGTCTACGAGCACTCGCTGACCGTGCTGGAGCAGGCGATCGACCTGGAGGAGGACGGCCCGGACCTCGTGCTGCGCCTCGCTGCCCTGTTCCACGACATCGGCAAGCCCCGCACCCGCAGGTTCGAGAGCGACGGCCGCGTCTCCTTCCACCACCACGAGGTGGTGGGCGCCAAGATGACCAAGAAGCGCATGACCGCTCTGAAGTACTCGAACGACATGGTCAAGGACGTGTCCCGGCTGGTGGAGCTGCACCTGCGCTTCCACGGCTACGGCGACGGCGAGTGGACCGACTCGGCCGTGCGCCGCTACGTCCGCGACGCGGGTCCGCTGCTGGAGCGGCTGCACAAACTGACCAGGTCGGACTGCACCACGCGCAACAAGCGCAAGGCCAGTGCGCTCTCCCGGACGTACGACGGCCTTGAGGAGCGGATCGCGCAGCTCCAGGAGCAGGAGGAGCTGGACGCGATCCGGCCCGACCTGAACGGCAACGAGATCCAGCAGGTGCTGGGCGTCGGCCCCGGTCCGGTCATCGGCAAGGCGTACGCGTTCCTGCTGGAGCTGCGGCTGGAGAACGGGCCGATGGGCCATGACGCGGCGGTGGCGGCGCTGAAGGAGTGGTGGGCCTCTCAGGCCTGAGACCGGTGACGGCCGACGGTGTTTCACGTGAAACCGAGACGGTGTTTCACGTGAAACATCCGTGGTTTCACGCGAAACACCGGGGGCCCGTTGCCCCGGTCGGCTACCTCTGGGTGCTCTTCCCGGTGGAACGGCGGCCCTGCCCCTGGAGGAGCGCCGCGGTGGCGGCGTAGAGGACGGCCACGCTCGTCACCAGCACAACGGACCGGCCGTCTGCCGGGAGCATCAGCGCGGCCACCGCCGCCGCTGCGACGAACGCGGCATTGAACAGCACGTCGTAGACGGAGAAGACCCGGCCGCGGAACTCGTCGTCCACCTGGAACTGCACGACGGTGTCGGTGGAGATCTTGGCACCCTGCGTCGCGACGCCCAGGGCGAAGGCGGCAACGAGCATCGGACCTGGCGCGAAGAACAGACCGAGTGCCGGGACCAGGACCGCCGCACCACCGGCACAGAAGGTCATCCAGCCGCGGGTGCCCAGCCGGCCCACCATCCACGGCGTGACGACGGCGGCCGCGAAGAAGCCCGCGCCCGAGACGCCGATGGCGACGCCCAGCAGCGCCAGGCCGGCGGCCTCGTCGTCCGACCAGGAATAGCGGCAGAGCATGAGCAGCGTCACGAGCAGAGCCCCGTAGCAGAACCGCATCAAGGTCATCGCAGTGAGCGCCTGTGCCGCTTCCCGGCGGCCCGCCAGGTGCCGTAGGCCTTCGGCCATACCTCGCACGGTGAGAGCCACTCCCTCGGCGGGCGAGGGATGGGGCCGGCCGGGGGGATGGTCGGGCCCGAGCAGGCCGACGGCCAGGCGCAGCGAGACGAGCGCGGCGCACAGGTACAGCGCGGCGCCGAAGAGTACGACCAGTGCGTCGGAGTTCGAGGCCAGGAGTCGGATCAGGAAGGCCAGTCCCCCACCCGCGGTCGCCGCCAGGGTTCCGGCGGTGGGCGAGAGTGCGTTCGCGGTCACCAACTGGCCGGATCCGACGACGCGGGGCAATGACGCGGCCAGCCCGGCGAGGACGAAGCGGTTGACGGCGGTCACGGACAGGGCCGATGCGTAGAACAGCCAGTCGGGGACGTGGCTGACGATCAGCAGGCCGGTGACGCAGGCGAGAAAGGCACGCAGGAGGTTGCCGTAGAGGAAGACCTGCCTGCGGCGCCAGCGGTCGAGCAGCACTCCGGCGAACGGGCCGATCACCGAGTAGGGCAGGAGCAGCACCGCCATCGCGGAGGCGATGGCCACGGGCGAGGTCTGCTTCTCCGGAGAGAACACCACGTACGTGGCGAGCGCGACCTGGTAGACGCCGTCGGCGGCCTGGGATAGCAGCCGTACGGTCAGCAGGTTGCGGAAATCCCTCAGGCGCAGGAGTACGCGCAGATCACGTACGACAGGCATGAGGGCAAGGGTCACATACGCCGAGGGTCCCCGGGCACATTTGCCCGGGGACCCTCGGCGGAAGAACAGTCGAAGTCCAGGTGTCCGAACGGCCTTGACCTTCGCGTGTTTCCTTGTGGAGCGCGTCGAGCCGGAGCTGTTTAGCGCTCGACCTCGCCCTTGATGAACTTCTCGACGTTGGCGTAGGCCTCGTCGTCGAAGTACTGGACCGGCGGGGACTTCATGAAGTAGCTCGACGCCGACAGGATCGGACCACCGATGCCGCGGTCCTTCGCGATCTTGGCGGCGCGCAGGGCGTCGATGATGACACCGGCCGAGTTCGGGGAGTCCCACACCTCGAGCTTGTACTCGAGGTTGAGCGGGACATCGCCGAAGGCACGGCCCTCGAGGCGGACGTAGGCCCACTTGCGGTCGTCGAGCCACGCGACGTAGTCGGAGGGGCCGATGTGGACGTTCTTCTCGCCGAGGTCACGGTCGGGGATCTGCGAGGTGACGGCCTGCGTCTTGGAGATCTTCTTCGACTCGAGGCGGTCGCGCTCGAGCATGTTCTTGAAGTCCATGTTGCCGCCGACGTTGAGCTGCATGGTGCGCTCAAGACGGACACCGCGGTCCTCGAACAGCTTGGCCATCACACGGTGTGTGATGGTTGCGCCGACCTGGGACTTGATGTCGTCACCGATGATCGGGACACCGGCCTCGGTGAACTTGTCCGCCCACTCCTTGGTGCCGGCGATGAAGACCGGGAGGGCGTTGACGAAGGCGACCTTGGCGTCGATGGCGCACTGGGCGTAGAACTTCGCCGCCTCCTCGGAGCCGACGGGCAGGTAGCAGACCAGAACGTCGACCTGTCGGTCCTTGAGGATCTGGACCACGTCGACCGGAGCCTCGGCGGACTCCTCAATGGTCATGCGGTAGTACTTGCCCAGGCCGTCCAGGGTGTGGCCGCGCTGCACGGTGACGCCCGCGTTCGGGACGTCACAGATCTTGATGGTGTTGTTCTCGCTGGCGCCGATGGCGTCCGAGAGGTCGAGGCCGACCTTCTTCGCGTCGACGTCGAACGCGGCGACGAACTCGACGTCACCCACGTGGTAGTCGCCGAACTGGACGTGCATCAGACCGGGGACCTTGGCCGCCGGGTCGGCGTCCTTGTAGTACTCGACGCCCTGCACCAGCGAGGCGGCGCAGTTGCCCACGCCGACGATGGCTACGCGAACCGAACCCATTCCGGTTGCTCCCTGTTTGTTCTCGGACGAGGCCTGCGAGGTGCAGGCCTCACTTTGTCGTTTCGTCGGACGGACCGGGTCTTCTCTGATCCCGTCCCGCCCGCTCGCTCTCGATGAGCTCGTTCAGCCAGCGCACTTCGCGCTCCACGGATTCCATTCCGTGCCGCTGCAGCTCAAGGGTGTAGTCGTCGAGCCGCTCCCGAGTGCGCGCGAGCGAGGCGCGCATCTTCTCCAGACGCTCTTCCAGGCGGCTGCGGCGGCCCTCCAGCACTCGCATGCGCACTTCTCGCTCGGTCTGACCGAAGAAGGCGAACCGGGCGGCGAAGGACTCGTCTTCCCAGGTATCGGGGCCGGTGTGGGAGAGGAGCTCCTCGAAGTGATCCTTACCCGCGGCCGTCAACCGGTAGACGATCTTGGCGCGGCGCCCCGCGAGTGAGGCGGCGAGAGCGTCTTCCGGGGCGTTGCCCGGCTCTTCGATCAACCAGCCGTTGGCGACCAGCGTCTTGAGGCACGGGTAGAGCGTCCCGTAACTGAACGCCCTGAAGACCCCCAGGGAGGTGTTGAGCCGCTTGCGAAGCTCGTAACCGTGCATGGGGGACTCGCGGAGCAGGCCGAGGACGGCGAACTCGAGGATGCCTGAGCGCCTGCTCATCCGCCTGCCTCTCTGCTGGCTCCGAGTTTATGTCGAGCTGATGTATCGACTCGATACATCCAGACGATAGAGCGGGCGGCCCGTGGCGACAAGGGGTGAGGTGGTGACCGGCATCACATCACCAATTCGTACGATGCAAGTTGCCTGATTTGGGGTGAACTTCGGCACTCATTGGGTTTTGACCCTGCGTACTCTTTGCCGCATGACACCGGGGGAACCGGAATGTAACCGCCGCTTCCAGGCCACTCGCCTGCCCGAGGAGTAGTCGTTCGATGAGCGAGCACCGCCGCAAACCGCCGCAGCAGCCCCAAGGCGGCGGGCGCGCCGCGCCCCGCCGTGCTGCCCAGCAGCGCCCGGGCCGCGGCGCCGCGGCCGGACGTGACGTCCCCATGGCCTCACGCAGCGGCCCGCACGCGGGCCCCCAGCCCTCCCAGGGCAGCAGGGCAGACGCGCGCAGAGCCACCCAGAGAGGGTCTGCGGTCCGTGGGCGCGCGGGAGGCCAGGGACGGCCGGACAAGCGGCTCGTCAACTACCCGCGCTCGGACAAGGACGGCTGGCAGCGCTTCATGCCGTCGTGGAAGCTGGTGTCCGGCACCGTCTTCGGCTTCTTCGCAGTGATCATCGCCGGCGCCGGCATCGGTATCGCCATGGTCAACACTCCTGACGCGAACAAGGCGGCGAAGGCGCAGAACAACGTCTTCTACTGGGCGGACGGCACCCAGATGGTGGCCACCGGCGGTTCGATGAACCGCCAGATCGTGCCCATCGACAAGATCCCCCTCTCGATGCGCAACGCCGTGATCGCGGCTGAGAACGAGAGCTTCGAGACGGACAAGGGCGTCGACCCGATGGGCATCGCCCGCGCCGTGGTGAACATGGCCAAGGGCGGCTCCACCCAGGGCGGGTCGACCATCACCCAGCAGTACGTCAAGAACACCTACCTCGACTCCGACCAGACGCTCAAGCGGAAGGTGACCGAGCTCTTCATCGCCATAAAGCTCGGAGTCTCGGAGGAGAAGGACACCGTCCTCGCGGGCTACCTCAATACCGCGTACTACGGCCGGGACGCCTACGGCATCCAGGCCGCGGCGCGCGCGTACTTCGGCAAGGACAGCGAGAAGCTGGACCCCTCGGAGAGCGCGTTCCTGGCCTCGATGCTCAAGGGGCCCAACCTCTACAACCCGGACGGCGGCATCGGCTCGGCGGCCACGCCGGAGCTCAACGAGAAGCGGGCCCGTCAGCGCTGGGCGTGGGTGCTGGACCGTGAGGTCGCGGTGGGCCGGATGGACCCGACCGAGCGGGCCAAGTACACGCAGTTCCCCGAGCGCATCGAAGCCGAGCAGGTCCGCAGCCTTTCCGGGCAGACCGGCTACCTGGTCGAGACGGCCAAGCAGTACGTCGCGAAGACCTTGCACATCAGTGCCGACGACTTGGCCCGCGGTGGCTACCAGATCCACACCACCTTCGAGAAGCCGAAGGTGGACGCCCTGGCGAAATCCGTCGAGGACACCCGCAACGGGTTCATCGACGAGAAGGCCCGGCCCCTGACCGACACCTTCGTCCAGTTCGGCGCCGCTTCCGTGGACGTGAACACCGGCGCGATCGTGGCCCTGTACGGCGGCCCGGGCATGGACAAGAAGTACTTCAACAACAACGCCAACACCAGCGGCGTGCCGGTCGGCTCGACCTGGAAGCCGTACGTGCTGGCGGCGGCGATGGAGTACGGCACCAAGAAGTCGAAGGGCGAGGGCATCTCGGCGGCCAGCAAGTACATGGCCAACGACATGACGGTGATCAACGACCGGGACGGCAAGCCGCTGCTCGGCGCGGGCGGCGCGCCGTTCAAGCAGAAGAACGAGAGCGACCGCGCCTACGGCTACGTGACGCTGAACGAGGCGATGGAGAAGTCCATCAACGTGCCCTTCGCCCAGCTCGTCTTCGACGTCGGGCACACCAAGGTCCGGGAGGTGGCGGCGTCGACCGGCATTCTCAAGGATTCCATGGACCCGAACGACAACGCCTCGTTCGCCCTCGGTACCTCCACCCCCAGCGCCATCCGGATGGCTGACTCCTACGCCACCTTCGCGGCGTCGGGGACCCATCACGAGCCCTTCTCGGTCACCAAGGTCGAGAAGAACGGCACGGACCTGCCGGGGTTCGAGGCCCCCAAGGCGCAGCGCGCCATGGACGACTCGATCGCGGACAACATCACCAAGGTGCTCAGGAACGTCGTCGAGAGCCCCGAGGGCACGGGTAACAAGGCGAAGAAGCTGGGGCGGCCGGTGGCCGGCAAGACCGGTACGACCGACAAGAACAAGTCGGCCTGGTTCGTCGGCTACACCCCGGAGCTGTCCACCGCGGTCACCCTGTTCCGCAGCGACCCGAGCAAGCCGGACCAAGGACTGCAGTCCATGAACGGCGTGGGCAACATCGACTCGATCCACGGTGGTGACATTCCGGCCGCCATCTGGACCGAGTACATGAAGGACGCGCTCAAGGGCAAGCCGGTGAAGGACTTCCCGGAGGCCGAGGACATCGGCGTCGTAGCGGACGCCCCGGGAGCCCCCACTCCCACTCCGCCGGCGCCCTCGCCCTCTCCCTCCGCGTCCCAGGCATCGCCCTCGGCGAGCCCCTCCACGTCGGGGTCCCCCTCTCCCTCGCAGAGCGGCAAGCCGACCTGCAAGCCGTGGAAGCTGTGCCCGCCGGACACCAGCGGGGGCACCGATACGGGCACCAGCACCGGCGTCGACGGCGGACCGGCGGGCGGTACCTCCGGGTCGCCGTCGCCCCCGGCCAGCGGCAAACCGGGCCGCCCGGGCGGCACCAGCTGGGGCACCAGTCTCGGCACCGGAGGCTGATTCCCTCCCCGCCCCGCTCGACGAGGGCCGTCGCACCTGTGCGGCGGCCCTCGTGCGTGCCCGGCGCGGTACGGCAGGATGAGCCCATGACCAAGGTGCACGAGGACCGGCCCGTTCTGCCGACCCAGCAGGACGAGGTCGCCGCCGCCGGCAGCGAGCTCATCGGCGGCCCGTTCGGCCGCCGTGCTCGGCTGGGCGGCCACTGGCTGAGCCCTGTCCGCGTCGTGGTCCTCGTCGCACTCGGCATGTTCGCGCTCGGCATGGTCCAGAAGGTGCCGTGCTACGACTGGGCGTGGTTCCGGGGGGCCGGCTCCCAGTACACCCACGCCTGCTACTCCGACATCCCGCACCTGTACGTGGTGCGCGGCTTCGCCGACGGCCTCACCCCCTACTGGGACCGGCTCCCGGGCGACATGGAGTATCTGGAATACCCGGTGCTCACCGGGCTCTTCATGCAGATCGCCTCCTGGATGACCCCCGGCAGCGGCTCGATGCAGCACCGCGAGCAGATGTACTGGATGGTCAACGCGGGAATGCTGATGGTCTGTGCCGCCGTCATCGCCGTGTGCGTCGCCCGCACCCACCGCCGGCGGCCGTGGGACGCCCTGCTGCTGGCCCTCGCCCCCGCCTTCGCGCTCACCGCGACGATCAACTGGGACCTGCTGGCCCTCGCCCTGACCGCCGTCGCGATGCTGATGTGGTCCCGCGGACGCACGGTGCTCTTCGGCGTCTTCGTCGGGCTGGCCACCGCGGCCAAGCTCTATCCGGTCCTGCTGCTCGGGGTGCTCTTCGTCCTCTGTCTGAGGGCCGGTAAGTGGCGGGCGTTCGGTGCCGCCGCGGCGGGCGCGGCCGGTGCGTGGCTCGTGGTGAACCTGCCCGTCATGGTCTTCGCCTGGGACGGCTGGAAGAAGTTCTACACCTTCAGCCAGGAACGGCCCATCGACTTCGGTTCGGTGTGGTTGCTGATCTCCCAGCGGTCGGGGAACCCTCTGACCGGCGCGAACACCTACGCCACCTGCCTGACGCTGCTGCTGTGTGCCGGCATCGGTCTGCTCACCCTCAAGGCACCCCGCAGGCCGCGCTTCGCGCAGCTGGCCTTCCTGGTCGTCGCGGCCTTCATCCTGGCCAACAAGGTGTATTCGCCGCAGTACGTGCTGTGGCTCGTCCCCCTCGCCGCGCTCGCCCGGCCGCGCTGGCGGGACTTCCTGATCTGGCAGGCCGGTGAGGTCCTGTACTTCCTCGGGATCTGGTTCTACCTCGCCTACACGACCAGTGGCGAAAAGCACCAGGGCCTGCCGGTCGAGGGATACCAGCTGGCGATCGCCCTGCACCTGCTGGCCACCCTCTACCTGTGCGCGGTGGTCGTTCGGGACGTCCTGCTGCCCGAGCGTGACGTCGTACGGCGCGACGGCTCCGACGACCCGTCCGGCGGGGTCCTGGACGGGGCGCCTGACGTCTTCACGCTGTCCAACGCCGTGAGGGCGCCGCATGACGCGACGCCCCCGGAGGCACAACGAGTGGAGTGGGGCCTCGGCCCCCGGCACTGAGCCGACTCAGGCGTCGACCACCCGGTCGAACTGGGTGGTGGTGTGGCGCAGGTGCGCCACCAACTCGTCACCGACCTTCGGCTCCGTCGCGTCGGAGGGCACGAACAGGATCGACACCTGCATGTGCGGGGGCTCCGCGAACCAGCGCTGCTTGCCGGCCCAGACGAACGGCGACAGGTTCCGGTTCACGGTCGCCAGGCCGGCCCGTGCGACGCCCTTGGCGCGTGGCATGACCCCGTGCAGGGCCTTGGGGGCCTCCAGACCCACCCCGTGCGAGGTACCGCCGGCGACCACGACGAGCCAGCCGTCGGAGGCGGCCTTCTGCTGGCGGTAACCGAACCGGTCCCCCTTGGCCACGCGCGTGACGTCCAGGACGGCACCGCGGTACTGGGTCGCCTCGTGGTCGCCCAGCCACAGCCGGGTGCCGATGCGGGCCCTGAACCGGGTCTGCGGGAACTGCTGCTGGAGCCGGGCCAGCTCCTCGGCCCGCAGGTGGCTGACGAACATGGTGTGCAGCGGAAGCCGCGCCGCGCGCAGCCGGTCCATCCAGCCGATGACCTCCTCGACGGCGTCGGAGCCGTCCGGGCGGTCAAGCGGCAGGTGCAGGGCGAAGCCCTCCAGGCGTACGTCCTCGATCGCCGACTGGAGCTGGCCCAGGTCCTGCTCCGAGACACCGTGGCGGCGCATCGAGCTCATGCACTCGATGACGACGCGGGCGCCGACCAGACCGCGGACCCCGTCCACCGAGGACACCGACCTGATGACCCGGTCCGGCAGCGGGACCGGCTCCTCGCCCCGCCGGAACGGGGTGAGGACGAGCAGGTCACCGCCGAACCAGTCCTTGATGCTCGCGGCCTCGTACGTCGTGCCGACGGCCAGGATGTCGGCGCCCATCCGGGTCGCCTCCTCGCACAGCCGCTCGTGGCCGAAGCCGTAGCCGTTGCCCTTGCAGACCGGGATCAACCCGGGGAACTGGTCCGCGATCTGCTTCTGGTGCGCACGCCAGCGCGCGGTGTCGACGTAGAGCGTGAGCGCCATGCCCGTCCGGAACCTCTCCGATAAGCCGCTGGGTGCGGCGGTGCTGTGTATATAGATGGGGCGGAATGCCGTCAGCGGCGCGACATGTAGATGTCGAGCGCCTTGTGCAGCACCTTGTTCAGCGGGAAGTCCCACTCGCCCACGTACTCGACCGCCTCGCCGCCGGTGCCGACCTTGAACTGGATCAGACCGAACAGGTGATCGTTCTCGTCCAGGGTGTCACTGATTCCGCGCAGGTCGTAGACGCTGGCACCGAGCGCGTACGAGTCGCGCAGCATGCGCCACTGCATCGCGTTCGAGGGGCGGACCTCCCGCTTGTGGTTGGCGGAGGCACCGTAGGAGTACCAGACGTGCTGGCCGACCGTGAGCATCGTGGCGGCGGCCAGCGGCTCGCCTTCATGCGTGGCGATGTACAGCCGCATGCGGTTCGGATCCTCGGAGTTGAGGGCCGTCCACTGGCGCTGGAAGTAACTGAGCGGGCGCGGGCGGAACTTGTCGCGCTCGGCCGTGATCTCGTACAGGTGCTGCCAGGTCGGCAGGTCGTCGTAGCCGCCCTGGACCACCTCGACACCGGCCTTCTCGGCCTTCTTGATGTTGCGGCGCCACAGCTGGTTGAAGCCCTTGAGGACGTCGTCCAGCGAGCGGTTGGCCAGCGGGACCTGGAAGACGTAGCGCGGCTGGACGTCTCCGAAGCCGGCGCCGCCGTCCTCGGCCTGCTGCCAGCCCATCCGGCGCAGCTTGTCGGACACCTCGAAGGCCCGGGGCTCGATGACCGAGGCCTCCACGTCCCGCAGGCGCTTGACGTCGGGGTCCTGGATACCGGCCTTGATGGCGGCCGCGTTCCAGCGGCGGATGACGACGGGCGGACCCATCTTCACCGTGAAGGCGCCCTGCTGCTTGAGGTGGGCCAGCATCGGCTGGAGCCACTCCTCCAGGTTCGGGGCGAACCAGTTGATGACAGGGCCTTCGGGCAGGTACGCCAGGTACCGCTTCACCTTGGGCAGCTGGCGGTACAACACGAGCGCGGCACCGACGAGTTCGCCGGACGCGTCGAACCAACCGAGGTTCTCCGAACGCCACTCGTTCTTGACGTCGGCCCACGCCGGGACCTGGCAGTGGCTAGCCGAGGGCAGGCTCTGGAGGTAACCCAGATGCTGCTCTCGGCTGATGGTCCTCAGGGACAGGCTCATGCGGGGTGCTCCTCCGGCGGCTTCGCTGGCTATGGCGCGAAGCCTACTGCGACGGGGGCGCCACCCTTATGGGGGACGGGCCGGGCCCGGGCCGTTGGCGGCCGGAGCCCCCCTCGCGGAGGTACCCCGGTCAGCCGGCCCAGCCGCCGAAGAGGCCGCCGTGCGCCATGCCGAGGTAGAAGCCCACGCCCGAGGCGCCAAGCCCGATGATCAGTGCGAAGCGCTCGCGCGTCGTCTCCGAGATGAACTGTCCGTACGCGCCGGTCAGGATCCCGATCAGCCCCGTCCACGAGCTGAGCAGGTGCAGGTTGTCGAAGAACCCCGTGACGAACGCCACGGTGCCGAGGACCAGCGTGACCGCCATCAGGGTGTCCTGGAGCGGGTGGGGCTTGCCGTCGGTCGCGAAGAGCGAGATGGAGGACTGAGGTCGCATTGCCTGTGCCATCGGAAGGCACCTCCTGGCTGCCGCAGAGCGGTGTCACGGGCCGCCTCCGGGGAGCCGGGGGCATAGCACCGTGCACACCCGTTGGATACAGAGTGTGGCCTTCTCCTGCCGGATTTCAACCGGAAGGAGTCGAGCAGGTAGTCTGTACGGTCTGCGCGGTGTCTGCTCTGCGGACGCCGTGCGCACGCATCACGACCCTCCTGCCACGGAACGACCGTGGCCGCTGAGTCCAAAGGAGGTGGGTTCCACATGCGTCACTACGAAGTGATGGTCATCCTCGACCCCGATCTCGAGGAGCGCGCTGTCTCCCCGCTGATCGAGAACTTCCTCTCCGTCGTCCGTGAGGGCAACGGAAAGGTCGAGAAGGTCGACACCTGGGGCCGTCGTCGTCTCGCTTACGAGATCAAGAAGAAGCCCGAGGGCATCTACTCGGTCATCGACCTTCAGGCCGAGCCTGCGGTCGTCAAGGAGCTTGACCGACAGATGAACCTGAACGAGTCGGTTCTCCGGACCAAGGTCCTTCGCCCCGAGACCCACTGAACTTCGGTTCAGCGGTAATCGGG
The DNA here is from genome assembly GCF_053610645.1 of Streptomyces sp. NPDC054883. NCBI lineage: Bacteria > Bacillati > Actinomycetota > Actinomycetes > Kitasatosporales > Streptomycetaceae > Streptomyces > Streptomyces sp. NPDC054883. The sequence continues at coordinate 46,472 of NZ_JBSGYT010000013.1, forward strand.
ACCGAGTAGCACAGCAGCCCAGCAGCAATCCCCGCCGAGAGGTTCATCCATGGCAGGCGAGACCGTCATCACGGTCGTCGGCAATCTCGTCGACGACCCCGAGCTGCGCTTCACCCCCTCGGGTGCGGCGGTCGCGAAGTTCCGTGTCGCGTCCACCCCCCGCACCTTCGACCGTCAGACCAATGAGTGGAAGGACGGCGAGAGCCTGTTCCTGACCTGCTCGGTGTGGCGGCAGGCGGCGGAGAACGTCGCCGAGTCCCTCCAGCGAGGCATGCGCGTCATCGTGCAGGGCCGGCTGAGGCAGCGGTCGTACGAGGACCGTGAGGGTGTCAAGCGCACGGTCTACGAGCTGGACGTCGAGGAAGTCGGCCCCAGCTTGAAGAACGCCACGGCCAAGGTCGCCAAGACCACGGGTCGCGGTGGCCAGGGTGGGTACGGCGGCGGTCAGCCGCAGGCCGGCGGCGGCAACTGGGGCGGAGCCCCCAGTGGTGGCGCGCCCCAGGGCGGCGGAGCTCCCTCCGACGACCCGTGGGCGTCCAGCGCGCCGGCCGGTGGCCAGCAGCAGGGCGGCGGCGGGGGTGGCTGGGGCGGAAGCTCCGGCGGCTCCGGCGGCTCCGGCGGTGGCTACTCGGACGAGCCGCCCTTCTAGGGCAGCTCGCATCCCCACTTCTTGATCACACAGGAGAGACACAATGGCGAAGCCGCCTGTGCGCAAGCCTAAGAAGAAGGTCTGCGCGTTCTGCAAGGACAAGACCGCGTACGTGGACTACAAGGACACGAACATGCTGCGGAAGTTCATTTCCGACCGTGGCAAGATCCGTGCCCGCCGCGTTACCGGCAACTGCACGCAGCACCAGCGTGACGTCGCCACGGCCGTGAAGAACAGCCGTGAGATGGCGCTGCTGCCCTACACGTCCACCGCGCGATAAGGAAAGGGTGACCGACTAATGAAGATCATCCTGACCCACGAGGTCAATGGCCTCGGTGCCGCTGGCGACGTCGTCGACGTCAAGGACGGGTACGCCCGCAACTACCTGATCCCGCGTCGCTTTGCGATCCGCTGGACCAAGGGTGGCGAGCAGGACGTGGCGCAGATCCGCCGCGCCCGCAAGATCCACGAGATCGCGACCATCGAGCAGGCCAATGAGATCAAGGCCAAGCTCGAAGGCGTGAAGGTGCGCCTGGCCACCCGCTCGGGTGACGCCGGCCGTCTCTTCGGTTCCGTCACGCAGTCCGACATCGCTTCGGCGATCGAGGCTTCCGGTGGCCCGAAGGTCGACAAGCGCCGCGTTGAGCTCGGCTCGCCGATCAAGACCCTCGGTTCGTACCAGGTCTCCGTGCGTCTGCACGCCGATGTCCTGGCGAACGTGGGCGTCGAGGTCGTCGCCGCCTAAGTGCTGCGCATGAAGGGCCGCACCCCAACGGGGTGCGGCCCTTCGTCGTTGCTCGGCACCGGCTGGTGTCCGTGGTCGGCTGTTTCACGTGAAACATGCTGTTTCACGTGAAACGGTGCGAGGTTTCACGTGAAACGAGACTCCGGCCGCGTCAGCGGGTCGCACCGGCCACCAGCCACCGGCCCGAGCGGGCGCGCAGCTGGAGGGTTGCCATACGGACCACCATCATCAGGGTCATGGCCCCCCAGAGGGCGGTCAGGCCCTCTCCCAGGCTGGGCAGGAGCAGCGCCGCCGGGGCGAACACGGCGAGAGTCACAAGCATGGCCCAGGCGAGGTAGCGGCCGTCGCCCGCACCCATCAGGACTCCGTCGAGCACGAAAACGATGCCGCAGACCGGTTGGGAAACGGCGAGTACCAGCAGGGCGGGTAGCAGCGTGTCCTCTACCACTGGATCGCTGGTGAAGAGCGGTACGAAGACGGGCCGTGCCAGGACGACGAGCAGACCCAGCACGAGGCCGCCGACGATCCCCCACCGCACCATTCGCCGGCACAGGGCCTTGGCTCCTTCGGTGTCCCCCGCCCCCAGATAGCGGCCGATGATGGCTTGTCCGGCGATCGCGATCGCGTCCAGCGCGAAGGCGAGCAGGGTCCACAGCGAAAGCAGGATCTGGTGGGCGGCGATGTCCGCGTCGCCCAACCGGGCGGCTACGGCCGTCGCGATCATCAGAATGGCGCGCAGGGACAGCGTGCGGACCAGGAGCGGCGCGCCGGCCTGGGCACAGGCCCGGATGCCTGCCGTATCGGGCCACAGCGTGGCGCCGTGCCGACGTGCGCCGCGGACGACCACGGCAAGGTAGACGGCGGCCATCGCGCATTGGGCGACGACAGTTCCCCACGCGGACCCGGCGATGCCGAGACCGGCGCCATAGACCAGCGCCACGTTCAGGGCCCCGTTGAGGGCGAAGCCGCCGATGGCGACATAGAGCGGAGTGCGCGTGTCCTGGAGACCCCGGATGACACCGGTGGCGGCCAGCACCATGAGCATGGCCGGAATGCCCAGGGCGGAGATCCTCAGATAGGTGACCGCGAAAGGGGCGACGGTGTCGGAGGCTCCGAAGAGGGATATCAGCCACGGCGCGGTGGGCAGGACGACGGCAACCACGGCAGCACCGAGCAGCAGCGCCAGCCAGATTCCGTCCATTCCCTGGCGGATGGCGGCCTGGAGGTCACCCGCGCCGACCCGGCGGGCGACGGCTGCGGTGGTGGCGTAGGCGAGGAAGACGAAGACACTCACCGAAGTGGTGAGCAGGGCGGCTGCGACGCCCAGGCCGGCCAGCTGAGGGGTGCCGAGGTGCCCGACGATGGCGCTGTCAGCCATCACGAAGAGCGGTTCGGCGACGAGCGCGCCGAAGGCCGGCAGGGCGAGGGCGAAGATCTCGCGGTCGTGCCGTCTCGCGCTCGCTTCCGGAGCTGTGGGGGCCAGTTTCATACGCTCAATCTAATCTTCCACAGGTAATGGACGCAAGGCGGCTGGGATCCTTACTTGGCCGCTGACTTGGGAGTTCTCCGCACCCCTTTGGAGGCGATCTTGAGCCAGTGGCCAAGAATTTTCTCCCCCACAGCCTGAGGAAGGAAAAATTGCAGGTCAGCGGGGTGTTCAGGGTGGTCAGGTGATTTTGTCCACAACGTCGTCCCCCGGTCCGTGCACAGCTTCGAGGGAGTTACCCACAGCATTGGCGCCGTCGTCCACATCTCATCCACACAGCCTGTGGATAACAAGATTGGCTGACGTCGTCCGCGGCCCTACCGTTGTGCGTTGCCCCGATGCGCCGACAGCCGATCCGGGGTCCCCGAATGTCAGAGCCGTCCCCTAGAAAGAGTGGCACGGCGAGGTCCGCGTTGCGGACGGGAGGAGGCGGCCCGGTGAGTTTGACCGAGCCCATGGACGACCCCTGGGCCGACAGCGGTCCGGGAGACCGTCTGCCCGCCCGTTCCCGCCGTGGCGGTGACGGCCGCGGCCGTGGTGACGACCAGCAGGACCGGGGGCGCGAGGGCGGCTCCTGGGACGGCGGGGGCGGCGGCTTCGAGCGGGTCCCGCCTCAGGACCTCGACGCGGAGCAGTCCGTCCTCGGCGGCATGCTGCTGTCCAAGGACGCCATCGCCGACGTGGTCGAGGTGCTCAAGGGGCACGACTTCTACCGGCCGTCGCACGAGACGATCTACCAGGCCATCCTCGACCTGTACGCCAAGGGTGAGCCCGCCGACCCGATCACCGTCGGCGCCGAACTGACCCGGCGCGGAGAGATCAGCAAGGTCGGCGGCGCCGCTTACCTGCACACCCTGGTGCAGTCCGTGCCGACAGCGGCCAATGCCGAGTACTACGCGGAGATCGTCCACGAGAGAGCCGTCCTGCGCCGACTGGTCGCCGCCGGTACGAAGATCACGCAGATGGGATACGCGGCGGACGGCGACGTCGACGAGATCGTCAACAGCGCCCAAGCCGAGATCTACGCGGTCACGGAACAGCGGACGTCGGAGGACTATCTGCCGCTGGGCGACATCATGGAGGGCGCCCTCGACGAGATCGAGGCGATCGGCTCACGCAGCGGCCAGATGTCCGGCGTTCCCACGGGTTTCACCGACCTCGACTCCCTGACCAACGGCCTGCACCCCGGTCAGATGATCGTCATCGCGGCCCGCCCTGCCATGGGAAAGTCGACGCTCGCCCTGGACTTCGCCCGCGCCTGCTCCATCAAGAGCAATCTGCCCAGCGTCATCTTCTCCCTCGAAATGGGCCGCAACGAGATCGCGATGCGCCTGCTCTCGGCGGAAGCCAGGGTCGCGCTGCACCACATGCGCTCCGGCACCATGACGGACGACGACTGGACCCGGCTGGCCCGCCGTATGCCCGATGTCTCCGCCGCCCCCCTGTACATCGACGATTCGCCCAACTTGTCGATGATGGAGATCCGTGCGAAGTGCCGTCGGCTCAAGCAGCGCAACGACCTCTCGCTCGTCGTCATCGACTACCTGCAGCTGATGCAGTCCGGCGGCTCGCGCCGTCCCGAAAGCCGTCAGCAGGAAGTCTCGGACATGTCCCGAAACCTCAAGCTGCTGGCGAAGGAACTGGAGGTCCCGGTGATCGCGCTGTCCCAGCTGAACCGTGGCCCCGAGCAGCGTACGGACAAGAAGCCGATGGTCTCCGACCTGCGTGAGTCGGGCTCGATCGAGCAGGACGCCGACATGGTGATCCTGCTGCACCGTGAAGACGCGTACGAGAAGGAATCGCCCCGCGCGGGCGAGGCCGACCTGATCGTGGCCAAGCACCGTAACGGCCCTACCGCGACGATCACGGTGGCCTTCCAGGGCCATTATTCGCGGTTCGTGGACATGGCCAACACGTAGCATCCGATCATGGCTGCCGTATCTGAGGATCACCAACCGCTCCCTTCCACCCGTCGCGCGCTGCGGCACCGGATCGCCGTGGCGCAGAGCGAGGGGCGTGCGCCCTCCGTAGTCGCGGCTGTCGTGCGTGGCGGGGAGGTGGTCTGGGAAGGGTCCCGGACCTCCGTCGACGGACACGGCCCGGACGGGAACGTCCAGTACCGGATCGGCTCGATCACCAAGACGTTCACCGCCGTACTGGTGATGCGGTTGCGGGACGAAGGCCTGCTGGAACTCGGTGACCGACTGGAGAAGCACCTGCCGGGCACGGGGGCCGGTGAGGTGACCGTCCGGCAGCTGCTGGCCCACACCGGCGGGCTGGCGGCCGAGACGCCGGGCCAGTGGTGGGAGCGGACCCCGGCCGGGCTGCGGCCGGCGATCTCGGACGTGCTCGGAGACGAGCCGTTCCGTTTCGAGCCGGGCTTGCGGCACCACTACTCCAACCCGGGCTACACCCTGCTCGGTGCACTCGTCGAGGCGGTGCGCGGCAAGCCCTGGGAAGACGTGCTCCGGGCCGAGGTGCTGGAGCCGCTGGGGCTGAGCCGTACGACGGTGCGTCCGCAGGCTCCGCAGGCCGGCGGCTGGGCGGTGCACCCATGGGCGGACGTGATGATGCCCGAAGCCGTCGAGGATCTGGGAATCATGGCTGCGGCCGGTCAACTGTGGTCTACGACAAAAGATTTGGCACGGTTCGCGGCGTTCCTCGTTCGGGGTGACGCCCGCGTGCTGAGCGCCGAATCACTGCGAGAGATGCGTACACCGGCCGTCGCACCCGAGCCGGGTGCCACCGCGAACGGCTACGGACTCGGACTGCAGGTGCTGGACCACGGTGGGCGCTCGCTGACGGGGCACGGCGGATCGCTGCCCGGGTTCGTCGCGGGACTGTGGCTGAGCGAGGCGGACGACGTGGCAGCGGTGGTCCTGGCGAACTGCACCTCGGGACTGCCCGCCACGACGGTCGCCGTGGACCTGGTCACCATCGTGGCGGAGGCCGAGCCGCGCATCCCCGAGCCGTGGCGGCCCTTCCTCGCTTCGGATCCGGTGGCGCTCGAACTGTGCGGCCCGTGGTTCTGGGGCACGGCGGCCCAGGTGGTGCGGCTGACGTCCGACGGGCTGCTGGAGCTAGGACCGATGGGGCCGACGGGGCGCACGGCAAGGTTCCGCGCCGAGCAGGACGGCAGCTGGACGGGCCTGAACGGCTACTACGCGGGCGAGACGCTGCGCGCCGTCCGGCGGACGGACGGCTCCGTGAGCCACCTCGACCTCGGTTCGTTCGTCTTCACCAGGGAGCCGTACGACACCGGGGCCCCGGTCCCGGGCGGGGTGGACTCCCAGGGCTGGCGCGGCATCGGGCAGTAGGGGACGGCGCGGGCCGCCTCTCAGAAGACCAGCTCGCGCTCCAGCGGAGTGCGGAAGCGGGGAGTGATCCGGGCGTCCCCGATCCACTCGGCGAGGCGGGTGGCCTCGGCCGTCACTGCCCGCTCGACGGCGCCGCCCCCGCTTCCCAGCAGCCGCCAGACGATCCGGCCATCGGAGCGCTGAGCCCAACCACCGACGATCCCGCCGTTCCACCACACGGTCGGGCCGATGTTGCCGGCGTAGTCGAACAGAGCGGTCCGGTACGCCGGATTCAGGTGGAAGCCGCGGTCGGCCCAGCCCATCCCGCTGGGGTCCAACGCCGGCAGCAGCGCTGCCCAAGGCTCCGGGGCGGGAACGGGAGCGGTGTCGCCGGGGCTGACGAGGGCGGTCATGCCGTCTTCGAGGCGGACTTGTTCCGCCCCGGTGGCGGCCAGTGCACTGCGGGCGTCGGTCAGGGTCCAGCCCGTCCACCACTTGAAGTCCGCTTCGGTGGCCGGACCGTACGCGTGCAGCCAGCGGCGGGCGATTTCGGCGCGGGCCTCGGCGACGGGTACGGCCGGCCAGGGCTCGGTGTGGACCCAGCGGTACTGGCTGGAGGTCCACGCCCCGCGAGGACGGTCGCGCCGGATCCGGCCATCGGCCGCCAGGAGGCGGATGACGCGGGTCGCGACACCGGTCTCCGCCTCGTACTTCTTGCCTCGGCCCACGGTGATCTTCCGACGCAGAGCGGGCACGGCGGCTGACAGCTGGCCGCCGGTGGAAGGACCCTGAGAGTCGAGTGCGTCGAGTGCGGCCTGCTCCGCTTCGGCCAGCCAGGCGGCGTCGAGACCTTGGCCGTCCTCTTCCAGGTGCTTGAGGAGGCTCCGGCGTTCTTTGACCGCGATGGTTCGGGCCGTGGACGAGTCGACGTAGGGCGCGAGTTCGGTGGAGACGGCGAACAGGGTATTGCGCATGCTCAGCAACCGGACCAGGCCCACGTCCCCGTAGAGGGCCTGTTCGACCGTGGCGGGACCGCTTTCGGTGAGCCGTGCACGGGCGGAGAGGAACACGGTCGCGGCATCGGTGGCGTGCAGGGCGACGACGGCGTCCGCCGCCTGGGGGACGGTGGCCGCACGAGCCGAAGGAGCCAGGCAGTGGCGGCGACCGAGCCGGTGGCGGCGCTCGGCTTGTGTGATGAGAGGGAGGGTGAGACTCACCCTCCTGAGCGTAGGCCGGGCCACGGACAATGGCCCGGCTGTCGGGGGATCCGTCAGAGCGCGAGTTTGAACCCGACGTGGGAAGCGGTGAAACCGAGCCGCTCGTAAAAACGGTGCGCGTCGGTCCGTGTGGCGTCCGAGGTGAGCTGGACCAGCGCGCAGTTCTCCCGGCGAGACTGTTCGATCGCCCATTCGATGAGTCGGGTGCCCAGGCCGCTGCCACGTTCATCGGCGTGAACGCGAACTCCTTCGATGATGGCTCGGGTGGCCCCTCTGCGGGAGAGGCCGGCGACGACGGTGAGTTGCAGGGTTCCCACGACCCGCTCACCGCGGACGGCCACCATCATGTGCTGACGGGGGTCGTCCCTCAGGCACTTGAGAGCCTCGGCGTAGGGCGCGAGGTTCTCCGGGGATTCGCGGGTCGCCCCGAGCGGATCGTCGGCAAGCATGGAAACGATCTCGGGCAGATCGGCCTCGGCCGCGGGGCGGATGGTCAGCTCGTGGTCGGACATCGTGGTTCTCCCTTCCTCAGCCCGCGGCGACGGTGATCGGAGCCCAGCGGCGTGTCCAGTCGCCCGGGAGGCCGGAGAGGCCACGGCTCATCACGGCGTTTACCGCCAGAGAGCTGAGGCCACGGTCCTTGAGCCAGATGCGCAGCTGTTCGTGGCGCACGTCGACATCGGTACGGAGCGGTCGCTCGGTGGTAGCCGCCAGGGCGGTGACCAGGGCCTGGGCAGTGGCCGTGTCTTGGGCGACCAGCGGTCCGACGACATGGGTTTCCATGTTGGGCCAGAGGGCGGCGTAGCCGGTGAGCCCGCCGGAGGTGTCCTCGGCGACGAACAGCTTGTCTGCGAAGGCGGGCAGCCGCGTGATCATGTGGGTGCGGTCGGTACCGAACACCTCCGTATCCAGGTGGATGATCCGGGCGAGGTCATCTGCCGTGGCGCGCCTCACAGCCGCGGTTTCCGGTACAGACCGTGCGGGACCCGGCTGGAAGCTGCCCTGCAGCATTTCCGCACTGCCGATGGTGTCGAAGCCGAGCTCGTCGTAGAGCGGGCGCCCGTAGGGAGTTGCATGGAGCGTCAGCGGGATGCCCTTGAGGACGTCATCGCAGATGTGTGTCATGAGGCGGCGCCCCAGGCCCTGCCGGGCGTACCGCTCAGCGACGAGGACCATGCCGATCGCGGCGAGCTCCGGATCGGCGTGTGGCTGGCCGTATCGGGTGACGACGCACACCGCAGCGAGGCCTCTGCCGTCGGGAGCGTCGATGGCGTAGCCGTTTCCGGCGGCAAGGAGGAGTCCCCATTTGTGATCCTCGCGGGGCCAGCCGCGGTCCTCGGAGAGGTCGGCGCAGTGGCGGAGATCGTTCAGGGCCAGCGGACGGATCGGTAGGTCGGTGAGCTCTGGTGGTGTCACCGGCTCAGCCTGGATCATGACACGGAGGGCGTCCAGAGGATTTGGGAGATCCAGCAGCTTGATGCGTGGGTCGTTTCACGTGAAACATCCGCCCGTTCACGCGGCGACGGTCTTGCCTTGCGCGGGACCAGGCCATGTTTCACGTGAAACACGCTGTTTCACGTGAAACATGGAGGCTAGCCTCGACGACTATGACGCGTCTGCACCTCTTCGACCTCGACGGCACCCTGATGTACGGATCGGCGGCCCCCGTCGAGATCTCGCGGCAGCTCGGCGTCAGCCAAGAGATCGCCGAGTTGGAACGGGCCTTCGCGGCAAGGGAGATCGGCCCGCAGGAGTTCTCACTGGCGGCACACGCGTTGTGGTCGGACCTGACGACCGCCCATGTCAGGGCGGCGTTCGACGGCGCCCCGTGGCTCGAGGGGATCCGAGACGTGTGGCAGGAGATCAGACAACAGGGCGACCTTTGCGCGGTGATCTCGCTGTCGCCCTCGTTCTTCGTCGAGCTGCTCCTGGAGTGGGGGGCGGACGCCGCGCACGGCTCGATCTACCCCGCCGTGCCCTTCGCCGGTCCCATGGACGTCACGGGGATCCTTACACCCGAGGGGAAGGTCGAGGTCGCGGACCGCCTGTGCGCCCGGTTCGGAGTGAGCCGGAACGACTGCGTCGCGTACGGGGATTCCCTGACCGATTCGGTGCTCTTCGATGCGGTGCCGACATCGGTGGCAGTCAACGCACGCCCGTATCTAGCGGAGCGGGCCACGTACATCTACCAGGGCCGGGACCTGCGCGAGGCATACCAGCTCCTCGGGACGGCACGCCCGGAATTCGCCGCATCTTAGGGGGAAGGAGGGACCCGAGCGCCAAGTTTCCGTATTCCCCCGCGGGGCACACGGTCCGCTGGCACGCTGTAAAGCCCGGAACCACGGATTCGACCGTGGTGTGTGCAGACCGACCGAGATGCTCTAAGCGAGGCACCGCATGGACGCTCCGCCCACCAGACCGGCTAGACGGGGGACGGACCGGATACCCCCCGGCGCCGGGGCGACCGAGCCTTCCCCCGATGCCGTACTCATCCGCCAAACGCTCGCGGAGATCGCGCCCATCGCCGGGAAGGTCACCTCGTATTTCTACGCCCTGATATTCACCCGGCACCCCGAGGTGCGTGACATGTTCCCCGTGGCCATGGACTCCCAACGGGACCGGCTGCTGAAGGCGCTCCTCACGGCCGCCGAACACATCGACAACCCCGAGGTGCTCACCCCTTATCTGCGCCGGCTCGGTACCGGTCACCGCAAGTACGGCACCATGGCCGGCCACTACCCGGTGGTGGGCGAGGCACTCATGGGGGCGCTGGCCCGGTACGCGGAGGCGACCTGGGGGCCGGAAGCCGAGGCGGCGTGGGTCCGGACGTACACCGCGATCTCCCAGATCATGATCGACGCGGCGGCCGAGGACGAGGTCAGAGCACCGGCCTGGTGGCAGGCGGAGGTGGTCGCCCACGATCTGCGGACACCGGACATCGCGGTGCTGACGGTGCGCCCGGACCGGCCGTACACCTTCCTCGCGGGCCAGTACACCAGTCTGGAAACCCCGTGGTGGCCACGAGTCTGGCGGCATTACTCCTTCGCCTCCGCCCCGCGCGCCGACGGGCTGCTGTCCTTCCATGTCAAGGCCGTTCCGGCCGGTTGGGTCTCCAACGCCCTCGTGCGGCACGCCCGCCCGGGCGATGTTCTACGTCTGGGGCCGCCGGCCGGATCGATGGTGGTGGACCACAGCACGGACAACGGGATGCTCTGCCTCGGCGGCGGCACGGGCATCGCCCCGATCAAGGCGTTGATCGAGGACGTGGCAGAGCACGGTGAACGGCGCAGGATGGAAGTGTTCTTCGGGGCGCGCAGCGACAATGACCTGTACGACAAGGACACCCTGCTCGGGCTGCAGCGTTCCCATCCGTGGCTGTCGGTGCGTCCGGTCGTCGGGGAAGGGCTTGCGGGGCAGCTGCCCCAGGCTGTCGGTGTGAACGGGCCGTGGAGTTCGTACGACGCCTTCATCTCGGGCCCCCCGGCGATGATCCGCAGCGGTGTCGACGCGCTCAAGCGGATCGGCATCCCGGGGGAGCGGATCCGCTACGACTCGGTCGAGGAGCTGGTGGGCGTCGCCGGCTGAACGACCCGCCGGGCTTCCTCCCGCCTCGGCGGCGGATCAGCCCAGGTCGGGCGCGTGCATGGCCCGTACCCCCTCGATGTTTCCGTCGAGGTAGTGGCGCAGGGAGAGCGGGACGAGGTGCACGGCCGCGATGCCGACCCGGCTGAACGGTACGCGGACGATCTCGTACTCGCCTTCGGGTTCGTCGATCTCGGGGCCGTGCCGTTGGGCGGGGTCCATGGATTCGAGACGGCAGACGAAGAAGTGCTGCACCTTGACGCCGGTCACGCCGCCATCGGCGATGTGCTCCACGGTGTCCACGAAGCAGGGCACCACATCGACGATCTTGGCGCCCAGTTCTTCGTGTACCTCCCGGTGCAGGGCGTCGACAACGGTCGCGTCCGTCGGCTCCACTCCCCCGCCGGGAGTGAGCCAGTACGGGTCGACGCCGGGCTTGGTGCGCTTGATGAGGATCAGGTCGTCACCGTCGAGCAGGATCGCGCGGGCGGTGCGTTTGACCACGGGACGTTCGGTCATGGGTGAAGAGTGGCCCACTCTTCCGCTTCTGAAACGCCCGCCTGCGAAACCCGCGGTTTCCACGAGGTGGACTCTGCGGTGACGGGGTACCGGGATGCGCCGGATCACCAGTCCACGGCGGCGCGCAGCAGCCGGTCATGGGCCCGGGCGAGGTGGGCGAGTGCCAGGCTCCCGGTCCGTACGACGACGAACCAGGTACGCAGCGGTGGTACCGCGGGCTCGAGCAGGGAGACGATCTGACCCCGGTCCAGGGCCTCCTGGCAGAGGTAGCGGGGCAGAACCGCGAGCCCCGCGCCGGCCCGCACGCACTCCCGTACGGCCCTGAGGTCGGGCACGACGACGGTGGCGGCGGCTTCCGGCACCGCGTCGAAGACGGCGGCCCAGTAGCGCGTGACGAGAGGAAGGCTCTCGTGGACTTCCACGACCGGGATCCCGTCGAGGGCGGCCGGACCGCCGGGGCCCTTGTCGCGCAGCAGGTCGGGATCGACGAGGGCGGCCCAGTAGGGAGCGGCGACCAGCACCTGCTCCTCGTCGCACAGGGGCGTGGCGGTGACCGGCCCGCCACGTGGCCGCCCCGTGGTGACCACGAGGTCGTGCTGTCCGGCGGACAGCCCGTCGAGGGCCTCCTCGGCGTCCGCCTGGAGTGCGGTGCGCAGGGTCTGCCCCTGACCGACCAGGGGCGCCAGGGCGGGGAGGACGCGATGGCACACGAACTCGGGCGGACCGGCGATGTGCAGCGTCCGTAACGCGCCGGCGGCCTCCCGTTCCGTCTCGGCGATGCGCAGCAGAGCGTCGAGGTGTGGGGCGGCCTTGTGGGCGAGTTCGTCACCGATGGCGGTGGGCGTCACCCCCCGTGCCCGGCGGTGGAAGAGGGGCCGGCCCAGTTGCCGTTCGAGGGTGCGGATCTGCGAGGTGACGGCGGGCTGGGACAGCCCGAGGAGCGTGGCGGCCCGGGTGAACGAGCCGGCCCGGTGCACCGCGACGAAGGTACGCAGCAGGGCCAGGTCCATGGCGGCCCCTCTCGTTGGGGCCTTCAACTATAAATATGCCGATAGGCCCCTGTCGCTACCGTGATTGGACTCTGACGCTGAGTCAACTAGCCTTGTGGACGTGGTTCTTCACCGAGGGAACCCGAGAGCGGTCCGAGCCAAGAGGGGGGAGGCTCGGACCGCCCTCATTCGTTCGGTCAGCCCTCCCGGCCCGCCACATCGAGTGCCCGGAGTACGTCTGCCACCAGGTCGTCGGTGTCCTCGGCGCCGGCCGAGAAGCGGATGAAGCCTTCCGGCACGGCGTCCCCGCCCCATCGCCCGCGACGCTCGGCGGTGGACCGTACTCCGCCGAAACTCGTGGCGTCCTCCACCAGATGCAGGGCTCCCATGAAGCGTTCGGCGTGCGCCCGGTCCGCCAGGGTGAACGAGACCACCGACCCGAAGCCGTTCATCTGCAGGGCGGCCGTCTTGTGCGAAGGGTCCGAGGGTAGCCCCGGGTACCGCAGCCCGGTCACGTCCGCGCGTTCGTGCAGCGCCTCCGCGACGGCCAGTGCGTTGGTCCACTGGCGCTGGGCCCGCAGCTGGATCGTGGCCAGCGAACGGTGGGCCAGCCAGGCTTCCATCGGGCCCGGGATGGCTCCGACGATCTTGCGCCAGCGACGGACCCCGGCGGCAAGCTCCGGGTCGCGGCAGGAAACGTAGCCGATCAGGAGGTCGCCGTGGCCGGTGAGCCCCTTGGTACCGCTGGCGACGGAGAAGTCCGCGCCGAGTTCCAGCGGCCGCTGCCCGAGCGGCGTGGCGAGGGTGTTGTCGACGGCGACCAGGGTGGAGCCCGTGTGCGCCGCTGACACCAGGCGCCGTACGTCGCACACGTCGAGTCCGGGGTTGGACGGCGTCTCGATCCAGAGCAGCCGAGCCCCGTCGAGCTCCGTGAGCTGGGCGTCGCCGCCGGTCGGGGCGGTGCGCACGTGGATTCCGTACGCCTCCAGCTGCTCCCGCAGCAGTGGCAGTGCCTGGTAGCCGTCGGAGGGAAGGGTGACGGTATCGCCCGCGCGGGTCTGCGACAGGAGAACCGCGGAGACGGCGGCCATGCCGGACGCGAAGACGATGGTTTCCACGCCGTCCCGTCCGGGGGCCTCCAGTTCGCTGATGGCCCGCTCCAGCAGCGTCCAGGTCGGGTTGCTGTCACGGGCGTAGGCGTACGGTCCCTCGACCTCGCCGGGGAGGTGGAAGTGGGCGGCGAAGACGGGCCCCGGCAACGCGGGCTCGTTCTTCACGGGATGGGGCAGCCCGGCGCGGACGGCCCGGGTCCCGTCGCCGTACAGGTCCGCCGATGAGACGGGGAGATCGTTCACGGGGGGCTCCTTCAAAGCACGCGATACGGGGCCGCCGCTCAGCTCTTGTCCGGCAGGGCGAGGTTCACGGCCCAGGAGACGACGGAGATGATCAGACCACCGATGAGCGCGGCCCAGAACCCATCGACGTGGAAGCTGAGGTCGAACTGCTCGGCCAGCCAGGAGGTCAGCAGCAGCATCAGGGCGTTCACCACCAGGGTGAACAGGCCGAGGGTGAGGATGAAGAGCGGGAGCGAGAGCAGCTTCACCACAGGCTTGACGATGAGGTTGACCAGGCCGAAGACCAAGGCGACCAGGATCAGAGTGAGCACCCTTTTGCCGGTGCTGTTCCCGTCCTCGTCGAGCGTGATGCCGGCGACCAGCCAGATGGCCACGGCCAGGGCCGCCGCGTTGGCGAGCGTCTTGACTACGAAATTCGTCATGTGCCCGATCGTTGCAGAGAAGATCCTGGTGGGACATCGTCAGATCAGCGGATTCCACGGCGCCGCGGAGCAAGGGGTAGGACAAGGATGAAAGCCTTCCGGCTGGACGAGCTCGAAGCGGAACGGGCTGCCAACGACGGCGCGTACCTGCAATTCCTGAAAGAACGCAACATGTCGGTCGGGCTGTACGCGCTCGATGCCGGACAGAGCGACCCGCAACAGCCGCATCGCCAGGACGAGGTGTACTTCGTCGTGAGCGGCCGGGCCTCGATCACGGTCGGGGAGGAGACGACGACGGTGGCGAACGGCAGCGTCGTCTATGTACCGGCCGGGGTGCCGCACAAGTTCCACCACATCACCGAACCGCTCAAAGTGATGGTGGTGTTCTCCCCGCCGGAGGGCTGAGGGTCGGGCCCCCGATCCCCCTAAGGGTCAGGTCAGGGGGTTCCGAGGGCTCGAGGGCCCCCGGACGAGAACGCGGCCTCCTAGCATCGGATGCAGGAAGTCACGGACGAGGAAGAGGTTGTGGACATGGACCGGATCCGAGCGATGTTCGAGGGCATGCCCTGGTGGGTCAAGTGGGTCGCCGTTCCGCTGCTGGCGCTGTTCGTGTTCGGAGGGTTGATCACCACCATCCTCGGGACACTGATCGCCTTCGTCTTCAAACTGCTGCTCTTCGTGGCCCTCGTGGGCGGATTGATCTTCGTGGTGAAGAAATTCACCCGGAGCGGATCGAAGTCATCCTCCGGTGAGTGGTAGGACGCACGACCCGGGCGGTGTCCGCGTTAACCCAGCCGGGGGAACGTGAGGCACGAAACCCCTCACCCGGTCAGAACCGGCGGATAGAGTGCCAATCTGGGCCGTCCCTGGGTACCCACAGCGGTATCATCGTTCTGACCTGCGGTTATCTCCATCAGCTGTCAAGCGCGACCCCCAGGATCCACGGCATACGCGGGGGCGGCCCCCGCAGGGCGGGCCACCCTTGAGCCCGCCGTCACGCCTGGGGGTGAGCTTTGTCCGCAGTCCACAACGCCGCCGTGCCCACGCTGATCGCTTCGGTGCAGAGGGCGCTGAGACTGCTCGAAGCTGTGGGTTCCCACAGCGCGGGAGCCCCGGCGAAACAGCTGGCGCGCGAAGCCGGCCTCCCGCTCCCCACCGCGTACCACCTGCTGCGTACCTTGACGCACGAGGGCTATCTGCGCCGCGAGGGCGGGGTCTTCCTGCTCGGTGACGCTGCCTGGCGCCTGGCGAGCGGTGGACTCCAGCAGAAACGTCGCAGCATGATCGTCGACTCCCTGGCGCACTTCCGCGACGTGATCGGGGCCCCCGTCTACTTCGCGGTCTACCGCGAGGGTGAGATCGAGGTGGTGGGCGTATCGGACACCCCAGCCGCCCCTGCCTGCGAAGAGTGGGCGGATTTCCGGGAGACCGGACACGCGCACGCGATCGGCCAGTGCCTCCTCGGCCAACTTGACGAGAAGGCGCGCAAGGACCACTACGGCCGGCATCCGGTTGGCGCGGTTACGCCTTACACGGTGCGGGACGAACGTGCTTTGGAGCAACGCCTCGCCACCCTGCAGCCAATGCAGCCGGTTACCGAACGTCAGGAATATGTATTGGGCACGGTGTGTGCTGCGATCCCCATTACGGTGGGAGATACCGCTGCAACCGTGGCGATTTCGGTCCCTTTGCGCCAAGAAGGTCGATTGCTCTATGCAGTTGATCGACTGCGGAGTGAAGTAGGCGCGCTGCTGAGCACCCTTTCGTTCTCTATCAGTATCTGAAATCTCACTCCTTGTGATCCGCTAGCGCTTCCACCACTCTTGTCAAGGGGGCCCACGGGGGGACCATTCCTGGCCACTTCCACAACATCGGGGTAGGCAATGCGCGAGTCGGTACAGGCAGAGGTCATGATGAGCTTTCTCGTCTCCGAGGAGCTCTCCTTCCGGATCCCGGTGGAACTCCGGTACGACGCTCATGACCCCTACGCAGTGCGACTGACCTTCCATCTTCCCGGGGACGCGCCCGTGACCTGGGCGTTCGGCCGGGAACTGCTCCTCGACGGGATCAACAAGCCCTGCGGCGACGGCGACGTGCACATCGCCCCGTCGCACCCCGATGAACTGTCGGACGTCCACATCCGGCTGCAGGTGGGCGGTGAGCGAGCCTTGTTCCGCGCGGGAGCTGCGCCGCTGGTCGCTTTCCTCGATCGCACCGACCGGCTGGTGCCGCTCGGTCAGGAGCGCAACCTCGGGGACTTCGAGGGCACGCTCGACGAGGCACTCGACAAGATCCTCGCCGAATCCCGGCAGAACGAGCAGAACGCCGGCTGAGCCCCTCCACCGCCCACCCGGACCCCGTCGGCTCAGCGCTTGCGCCGCCGCCCCCGGCCGGCCCGTACCGGTCCTGCGGCCGCGGTGGTCGCCGAGGCTCCCGGCCGGTCGGCGGAGACCACCAGTGCGGCCAGGGCGGTGGTGACCGGTACGGAGGCGACGAGCCCGATGGAGCCCACCAGTGTCCTGATGATCTCCTCGGCGACCAACTCGCTGTTGGCCACCGAACCCATGCTGCTGTTCGCGATGGAGAAGAGCAGCAGCAGGGGAAGCGCCGCGCCCGCATAGGCGAGCACCAGGGTGTTGACCACCGAGGCGATGTGGTCGCGCCCGATCCTGATGGCGGCCCGGTAGAGGGCCCGCGATCCCATTGTGGGATCGGCCTGGTGGAGCTCCCAGACCGCGGACGTCTGGGTGACGGTCACATCGTCGAGCACACCCAGCGATCCGATGATCACGCCCGCGAGCAGCAAACCACTCATGTCGATGTCCGGGTAGAGACCGTGGATCAGTCCGGTGTTGTCGTCGGTATTGCCGCTGAGGAAAGCCCAGTCGATGAAGAGGGAACCGAGCAGACCGATCAGCAGCAGTGACACCAGCGTGCCGAGAACCGCGACCGAGGTGCGTGCGGTCAGCCCGTGGCACATGTAGAGCGCGATCAACATGATGGCGCTGGCCCCGACCACCGCTACGACCAGCGGGTTGGAGCCCTGCAAGATCGCCGGAAGGATGAAGAGCGTCAGCACGCCGAAGCTGACGACGAGTGCGATCAGGGCGAAGACGCCGCGCATCCGCCCGACCACGACGACCGCGACGGCGAAGATGGCGGCCAGCAGAGCCAGCGGGAACTTCCGGTTGAGGTCGATGACCGAGTACTGGAGGTCCCGCGGCGCGTCCGGCGCGTAGGCCACCACCACCTCCTGGCCGCTGGCCAACTGCCGGGGCGCCCCCGGCTGGACGATCTCGACGAAGGTGCGGCCCTTGTCCGAGCCGGTACTGATCTCGACGGTCGCCTTCTTGCACGCGCCGGTCTGCTCCGCCGTGGCCTCGCGTCCCGACGGGGTCGAGGTATCGCCGGTGGGCGGGACCTGAGAGGCGTTGACGGACTTGCAGTCGACGCTCGCCAGCGCGACGACCTTGCCCTGCTGGGTCTGCCGGTCGAAGCCGACACCTGTCCGCTCGTGCGCCGGAGCTCCGCCCGGCCAGAGCACCACCATCCCGACGAAGACGGCCGCCGCGAACGGGATCAGCACGGCGGCGATGACCTTGCGCAGGTGCAGGGAGACGGGTGCCGCCGGGCCGTGGCCGTGGCTGTGCGCATGCCCGTGCCCGGACCCGTGGGAAGGCACGTGGCCATGGCCGTGCGGGGCGGGTACGTGGTCGCTGTGACCGGTGGGCTCGGAGGGACTGACGGGAGGCAGCGGCGAAGACGTCACCGGCAGATCATCGCAAGAGATGAGGGGGCCCACTGTTCAGCACGCCACAGATGACGCTAGCGTGGGGGCTACTTTGCACAACGCGGGAGCTCGGAGCACCGGGCTGAGAGGGCGCTGATCACCGTACGCACGCCGAACGGGCGGGTACGGGAAGAGGCTGCGTCGACCGCCGAACCTGTTACCGGGTAATGCCGGCGTAGGGAGATAGGTCTCATGACCATTCAGGACGCACGCACGCCTGCCGTCAGCCAGGACGCCGACGGCCAGACCGCGCGCCAGCCGGGCTGGCACAAGGGATACCTGGCGGGCTCCCGCCCCGACATCCGGGTGCCGGTCCGCCAGGTCCACCTCACCAACGGCAAGGACGTGACGCTCTACGACACGTCCGGTCCGTACACCGACCCGCAGATCGAGACCGACGTCCGCCGGGGGCTTCCCCCGCTCCGCGAAAACTGGATCATCGGGCGCGGAGACACCGAGGAGTACGCGGGACGTCCCGTGCGCCCCGAGGACGACGGCATCAAGCACACCTCGCCGCGCGGTGGCCTCAAGAACCTCGACGCGGTCTTCCCGGGCCGTCCGCGCCAGCCCCGTCGGGGCCGCGACGGGGCGGCGGTCACCCAGCTCGCGTACGCCCGCCGGGGTGAGATCACCCCGGAGATGGAGTACGTCGCGATCCGCGAGAACGTCTCTCCCGAGGTCGTCCGCGAGGAGATCGCCGCAGGTCGCGCTGTACTTCCGGCCAATGTGAACCACCCGGAGATCGAGCCGATGATCATCGGTAAGCGATTCCTGGTGAAGGTCAACGCCAATATCGGCAACTCCGCCGTCACCTCCTCGATCGAGGAGGAGGTCGACAAGATGACCTGGGCGACCAAGTGGGGCGCCGACACGGTCATGGACCTCTCCACCGGCCGCAACATCCACACGACGCGCGAGTGGGTGCTTCGCAACTCCCCGGTCCCGATCGGCACCGTGCCGCTCTACCAGGCGCTGGAGAAGGTCGACGGCCGCGCCGAAGAGCTGACGTGGGAGATCTACAAGGACACCGTCATCGAGCAGGCCGAGCAGGGCGTCGACTACATAACGGTGCACGCCGGCGTGCTGCTCCCGTACGTGCCGCTGACCGCCCGGCGCAAGACCGGCATCGTCTCGCGCGGTGGATCGATCATGGCCGCGTGGTGCCTCGCCCACCACAAGGAGAACTTCCTCTACACGAACTTCGAGGAGCTCTGCGAGATCCTCGCGACGTACGACGTCACCTACTCGCTGGGCGACGGCCTGCGCCCCGGCTCCATCGCGGACGCCAATGACGCGGCCCAGTTCGCGGAGTTGAAGACGCTTGGCGAGCTGAACACGATCGCCAAGCGGCACAACGTGCAGACCATGATCGAGGGACCGGGCCACGTCCCGATGCACAAGATCAAGGAGAACATCGACCTCCAGCAGGAGATCTGCGAGGAGGCGCCGTTCTACACCCTCGGCCCGCTGACCACGGACGTCGCTCCCGCATACGACCACATCACCTCAGGCATCGGCGCCGCGATGATCGCTTGGTGGGGCACCGCGATGCTCTGCTACGTCACGCCCAAGGAGCACCTGGGCCTGCCCAACCGGGACGACGTGAAGACCGGTGTCATCACGTACAAGATCGCGGCGCATGCCGCGGACCTGGCGAAGGGCCACCCCGGCGCTCAGGAGTGGGACGACGCCCTGTCGGACGCACGGTTCGAGTTCCGCTGGGAGGACCAGTTCAACCTGGCACTCGACCCGGACACCGCCCGTGAGTTCCACGACGAAACCCTGCCGGCCGAGCCGGCCAAGACCGCGCACTTCTGTTCCATGTGCGGTCCGAAGTTCTGCTCGATGAAGATCTCCCAGGACATCCGCCGCGAACACGGCGGAGACCTCAAGGCGGACGAGATCGAGGCCGGCATGGCGGAGAAGTCCGCGGAGTTCGCGGCCTCGGGGAACCGGGTCTATCTTCCGCTGGCCGACTGAGGGCAGTTCGCACGGAACGGACCCGCGTCCCATGGGGGGAGTCGCGGGCCCGTTCCACGCGGGTGTTTCACGTGAAACATCACTCCCGATCGGGCTCGGGGCCGCCGAAGTCGGGGCTGGTGAAGTCCGGCGGGGTGTAGTCCGGGAGCGGACCCTTGGAAGCGGCTCCAGGGCTGGTGAAGTCCGGGCGGGTGTACCCCAGGCTGGGGATGCGCCCCGCATGCGGTGTTCGCGGCGTCGGATACCCGGGGCCGGCGCTGGGATCGGCCAGGGCGTCCCGGAGGAACGGAATGATGCCGCGTTCCAGCAGGGCGTTGCGCCATGCCTCACGAGCGCGCGAGAGTTCGTCGGGTACCGCCACCGTCTCCTCGGCCGTGACCTCGGTGGAGCTGTTGCGGACGGCGGTCACGAGCAGTCCGATGACCGCGAAGAGCAGCGCGATCACGGTGAGCCCGCCGAAGAGCCACCCCGCCGTCAGCATCGTCCGGGCGAAGGCGGGCTCGGGATCGATCATCTTGAGGCTGTACCCGACCAGCAGGAAGATCAGCATGGCGGTGCCGGCCAGGACCGGCGCGAGGACCGCGACCACGGCGCTCACGCCCACGCCGCCGCCCTGCTCGTCCCCGTCGCCCTCGCCTGACGTGCCGGGGGCCGACAGATGCTCGTCGCGCAGTTCCGCGCGGACTTTCACGTAGTGGTCGTACTCGGCCGCGGCCGCCGCCGTCAGCAAGGCGGTGGCGCTCATGGCCATGGTGCGCAACTGTTCGGCGTTCAGCCGTTCGCCCAGAGAGGCGAGTTCGGGCCGCTCGTTCGCCGTGCGCAGCGCCTCGTCGAGAAGCCGATCGAACTCCGGTCGGTCTTCGGTGAGCAGGTGCGGAGCGCTGGTCATGTGCATCCCCCGATGCTCCGTACAAGCCGGTATGCCCGCGTAGATTCGGGCGCCGGCACAAACGGAGGAGAGCCTGCTACGGATAGAGCGATGGTAGAGCGCCCATGCCACGAGGTGACAGGGGCTTTCCGGAAATACCCCGCTCGGGGAATGCTCAGTCGTTCAGCGGGAGTTGGACGACGAGCAGCTTGCCGGCCATCGTCACGCCGCCGTCCATCGCGATGGCCAGACCGTCCGCGTACACGTGCGGACCGTCGACCGTCTCGGGGCCGTGGGAGTCGTCGCCGTCCTCCGTGCCCACCTCGCCGAGCAGGTACGGGATGGGGCTGTGGCCGTGCACCACGCGGCCGCCGCCATAGGTCCCGAGGAGTTCCCGTACGGCCTGCGGGCCCGTTTCCTCGTCCCGGAAGGCGAATCGCTTGGTGAACTTGCGGAACAGGTCCCAGGTGATGTCGGCGTCGTTGCGGGTGAGCAACTCGTGGATGGTGTCGTTGACGTCCTCGATGGAGTCGCCGTAGTCGAGGTACGCGGTGGTGTCCGAGTGCAGCAGCAGGTGCCCGTCCTCCAGCGTGGCGGCGTCGAGCCGCGACATCCACTGGAGGTGGACGTCCTGGAGGCGCTCCATGTCGGTGCGCTGACCGCCGTTGAGCAGCCAGGCGGCTTGGAAGGTGGCGGTCCCGGCGCCGGACACGACGGGGGTGTCACCGAACCGCTTGGCGCCGATGAGCAGCAGCTCGTGGTTGCCCATCAGGGCCTTGCAGTAGCCGCCGGCGGCGGCGGCCTCGGCGGAGAGCCGCATGACGAGGTCGATGACCCCGATGCCGTCGGGGCCGCGGTCCGTGAAGTCGCCGAGGAACCAGAGCCGGGCGTTGCCGGCGGACCAGTGACCGTCGGCGTCGATCAGGCCCTGTGCCTGCAGTTCGGTGACGAGCTCGTCGAGGTATCCGTGTACGTCGCCCACGACGTACAGGGGGCCCGGACCGCCGGGTGCCGGTTCCTGCGGAACGTAGTGGATCTGGACGGTGTCGCCGGGACCGGCGGCCGCCCCGCGGCCGATGACGGGCAGGTCGCGCTGTGTCGGCGTGTAGCCGTCGGGGTCCTCGTCCTGCGGGGCGGCGGCTGCGGGGGCCGCGTCGGGCCCGGTCGCGGGGGGCGGGGCGGCCTCGGGCGCGTAGGCGGGTCGCGGCGGCACGGGAGCGCCCTCCTCGTAGTACGCCGGGTACTCGCCGTAGACGGGAGCCTCGCCGGGCATGCCGACGGACGCGGCGTACGGGGCGGGTTCGGTGCCGGGAACCCGGAAGTCCCGCAGCGTGTCCGTCCGCATCGCGGGTCCCTGACCGGCCCCCTGAGTCATCGACCCCTCCACCACCGTCGCACTGCCGTACACCTGCGGACCCTTTTCGCCTCCGTGGCGGAGGGTCCGTGATGTCGTGCGCCCATCATAGGAATGCAGCTCGCGCTCTGTGACGCACCAGGGGTGGTGAATCCTGGCCGGAGCCGATCCTTTCTACCGCTTTCTCCCGATATCGGCGATTGTTGAAGTCTCCGGCGAGGTCGTCGGGCCCCGCCGGAGTGTCGCCAAGTCCCGTGCGCAGGAGTGTGATCAGTCCTGGGCGGGCGACCGAGGCGGGCTGACGGTCGTGCGGGGCTGCCTGCGCTGGGAGGAGGTCCGGATGATGAGTTCGGTGGGGACGACCTGCTCGACGGGCCGGCCGGTGTCGACACCTTCGATGGCGTCGATCAGCAGCTGGACCACGGCCGTGCCGATGCGGCGCGGCTTGAGGGAGAGCGTGGTGATGGGTGGTTCCGTGTTGGCGTAGACGGTCGATTCGCTGCAGCAGACGAGCAGCAGGTCCTCCGGGACGCGCAGACCGTAGCGCCGGGCGGCGGCGAGCAGATCGGTGCCGTTCGGGTCGAAGAGCCCGTAGACGGCATCGGGCCGGTCGGGCCGGGCGAGCAGCCGGTCCGCGGCGACGGCGCCCGCACACGGGTCGTGGGCCGGATAGGACTCGTAGACGGGGTCCTGGCCGACGCGCTCGCACCAGCTGAGGTACGCGGTGGTCGAGAGGCGGGTGTAGGTGTCGGTCGTGGTGCCGGTGAGGAGTCCGATCCTGCGGGCTCCCGCGGCGGCGAGGTGGTCGAGGAGGTTGAGCACGGCGGCCTCGTGGTCGTTGTCGACCCAGGCGGTGACGGGGAGCGAACCGGCCGGACGGCCGTCGGACACCACCGGCAGGCCCTGCCGGACCAGTTCGCTGACCACGGGGTCGTGGTCGGAGGGGTCGATGACGACGGTGCCGTCGAGGGCGACGTTGGACCACACGTCGTGGCGTGAGGTGGCGGGGAGGATGACCAGGGCGTAGCCCCGGGCGAGCGCGGCGGAGGTGGCGGCCCGGGCCATTTCCGCGAAGTACGCGAATTCGGTGAAGGTGAAAGGTTCATCCCCGTACGTGGTCACGGTCAGGCCGATGAGGCCGGATTTGCCGGTACGGAGGGTGCGTGCGGCTGCGGATGGCCGGTAGCCCAGCCGGTCGGCGACTTCGCGAACGTGGCGGCGGGTGGCGTCGGGCAGCCGTCCCTTGCCATTGAGCGCGTCGGAGACGGTCGTGATGGAGACGCCGGCCGCGGCGGCCACGTCCCTGATGCCGGCCCGGCCCTGTCGGCCGCCGACCCGCCGGGTGGTCTCGGTCCGGCTCACCTGATGCTTCCCTGCTGCTGTCATGGCGAGCCGATAGTAGGGCTCGATGGGGTGGGTGGCCCGGCTGCATATGCAGCCGTTGACAGGCACGATTCTGCACGGTTCGCCACCCCCAATGACCTTGGAATGCAAGGCGATTGATCATTATTGATGGCTAAGGCGCTAGTCGGCGACGATGGGCCTGCCGAAACGGTGCCGTCTCGGGCAGTTCTCAACTCACCTGCACGAGGGACGCGCGCCACGGCGCAGGCCACCAGCGCGCGCATATATGCGCGCGCTCCCCCTGTGATCCTGGCGCCCGCCATTCTCTGATCGGCGGAATCCTCATAAGGTGAGCAGTATTGAGTCGACGGCGACGTCGACGGGACGGTCGAGGAGGACCTGCGGTGAGCGAGAAGAGCCCGAGGCTGCGCGCCGAGCTGGACGGCATCCCCACTTACAAGCCGGGCAAGCCCGCGGCGGCGGACGGGCGCGTCGCGTTCAAGCTGTCCTCCAACGAGAACCCGTATCCGCCGCTGCCTGGGGTCCTGGAGACCGCGGTCGCGGCGGCCGGCCACTTCAACCGCTACCCCGACATGGCCTGCACGGGCCTGGCGAACGAGCTCGCCGAGCGCTTCGGCGTCCCGGTCGAGCACATCGCGACGGGCACCGGTTCGGTGGGCGTGGCCCAGTCGCTGATCCAGTCGACGGCCGGGCCGGGCGACGAGGTCATCTACGCCTGGCGCTCCTTCGAGGCGTACCCGATCATCACGCAGATCTCCGGTGCGACCTCCGTGCAGGTTCCGCTCACCGACGGGGACGTGCACGACCTGGACGCGATGGCGGAGGCGATCACCGAGCGGACCCGGCTGATTTTCGTCTGCAATCCCAACAACCCCACTGGTACGGCGGTGCGCCGGGCCGAGCTGGAGCGGTTCCTGGACCGAGTGCCGTCGGACGTCCTGGTCGTCCTCGACGAGGCGTACCGGGAGTTCGTCCGCGACACGGACGTCCCGGACGGCATCGAGCTCTACCGCAGCCGCCCGAACGTGTGCGTGCTGCGTACGTTCTCCAAGGCGTACGGACTGGCCGGCCTGCGGGTCGGATTCGCGGTGGCGCACGAGCCGGTGGCCGCGGCCCTCCGTAAGACGGCGGTGCCCTTCGGGGTCAGTCAGCTCGCCCAGGACGCGGCGGTCGCCTCGCTGCGAGCCGAGGACGAGCTGCTCGGGCGGGTCGGCTCGCTCGTGTGCGAGCGCAACCGGGTGTACGACACGCTTCTCGCCCAAGGCTGGACCGTGGTCCCGGACACGCAGGCGAACTTCGTCTGGATGCGCTTGGGGGAGCGGACCGTGGAGTTCGCGGCGGCGTGCGAGAAGGCCGGTGTGGTGGTCCGGCCGTTCCCGGGCGAAGGTCTGCGGATCACGATCGGTGAATCCGAGGCGAATGACATCTTCCTGAACACGGCGGAGGCGTTCTTCAAGGAGCTGTAGCCGTACCGCGGAAGGCGGGACCCGGTTACGCGAGCTCGACGCGGATCGGGTCGCCGTCGCGGACGGTGGCCAGCAGGCGCGGGTCGCCGTCGAAAGAGCCGAGTACGTTGCACGGGCTCGCGAGGCGGCTCTCGCCGGCCCGGGAGATGGGCGTGGGGCCGTAGGGCAGCGCGAGGGCATCGCCTTCGGTCCAGAAGGCGACCGTGCCCGGCTCGACGACCTGTCGGGCGTCCTGCTCCAGTGAGACCGAGACGCCCGTGTCGAAGTAGACCTCCTCGCCCCACGTGTGGGCGGAGGCGGAGATCGGGAGGGCCGCGCCCAGGGCCTTGCTGGTCGGGGTCTCTTCCAGGGTGGCGGTGAGCTGGCCCGCGGGCCAGCTGATTCGAATCTTCATGAGCCGCATTCAACAATCTGTTGAATCTGTTGGCTAGGGGGACCCCCGCCGAAAGATCGAAAAGCCTGTGCGCAATAATGCTTGTGAATGTGAACGCGTTCACAAGCTCGGCTGTTTTGTCCTGCATCACGTGGGATGTAACGGGCGGGGTGCGGCTTTGACGACCCACGGCGACCCGAAGGAGATGACGACGTGGATCTGGCTCTGGCGCCGGAGACTCTGGCGCGATGGCAGTTCGGTATCACCACCGTCTACCACTTCCTCTTCGTCCCCCTGACGATCTCGCTCGCCGCGCTCGTCGCGATCTTGCAGACCGCCTGGGTGCGCACGGAGAAGGAGAAGTACCTCAAGGCCACCAAGTTCTGGGGCAAGCTCTTCCTGATCAACATCGCGATGGGTGTCGTCACCGGCATCGTCCAGGAGTTCCAGTTCGGCATGAACTGGTCCGACTACTCGCGGTTCGTCGGTGACGTCTTCGGGGCTCCGCTGGCGTTCGAGGCGCTGATCGCCTTCTTCTTCGAGTCCACCTTCATCGGGCTGTGGATCTTCGGCTGGGACAAGCTTCCCAAGAAGATCCACCTCGCCTGCATATGGATGGTCTCGATCGGCACCATCCTCTCCGCGTACTTCATCCTCGCCGCCAATTCCTGGATGCAGCACCCGGTCGGGTACCGGATGAACCAGGAGACCGGACGCGCCGAGCTGACCGACTTCCTCCAGGTCCTGACTCAGAACACGGCCGTCGCACAGGTCTTCCACACCCTTACGGCGGCCGTGCTCACCGGCGGTGCCTTCATGGTCGGCATCGCCTCCTACCACCTGCTGCGCAAGAAGCACATCCCCGTGATGCGCACCTCGCTGCGGCTCGGTCTCGTCGCCGTCGTCATCGGCGGCCTGCTGACAGCGATCAGCGGAGACACGCTCGCCAAGGTCATGTTCAAGCAGCAGCCGATGAAGATGGCGGCGGCCGAGGCGCTCTGGGACGGGGATAAGAGCGCACCCTTCTCGGTCTTCGCCGTCGGTGACGTCGACAAGGGCCACAACAAGGTCGCCGTCGAACTGCCCGGCCTGCTGTCCTTCCTCGCGGACAGCGACTTCGATTCCTTCGTGCCCGGCATCAACGACGTCAACGAGTCCGAGCAGGCGAAGTACGGGCCCGGCGACTACCGGCCGGCCATCCCCGTCGCCTACTGGGGCTTCCGGTGGATGATCGGCTTCGGCATGGCGTCCTTCGGTATCGGCGCCCTGGGGCTGTGGCTGACCCGCCGCAAGTTCCTGCTGCCGGCCGCCCTGCGCACCAGCGACGACGAACGGCCGCACCTCGTCCTCTTCAGGACCGCCCTGAACCCGCGCCTCACCCGCCTGTACTGGCTCACCGCCATCGGCACTCTCGGCTTCCCGCTGATCGCCAACTCCTGGGGCTGGATCTTCACCGAGATGGGTCGCCAGCCGTGGGTCGTCTACGGAGTCCTGCGCACCCGTGACGCGGTTTCCCCCAGCGTCACGCAGGGTGAGGTGCTCACGTCGATGCTCGTCTTCACCACCCTCTACGCCGTGCTCGCCGTGATCGAAGTGCGGCTGCTCGTGAAGTACGTGAAGGCAGGGCCTCCGGAACTCACCGAGGCCGACCTCAACCCGCCCACCAAGATCGGCGGGGACGACAAGAATTCCGACCGGCCGATGGCCTTCTCGTACTGAGGCTGAGGAGACCACACCATGCAACTCCACGACGTCTGGTTCGTGCTCATCGCCGTCCTGTGGATCGGCTACTTCTTCCTGGAGGGCTTCGACTTCGGGATCGGCGTACTGACCAAGCTGCTCGCTCGTGGCCGGCGGGAGAAGCGGGTCCTGATCAATACCATCGGACCCGTCTGGGACGGCAACGAGGTCTGGCTGCTCACCGCCGGCGGTGCCACCTTCGCCGCCTTCCCCGAGTGGTACGCCACCCTCTTCTCCGGCTTCTACCTGCCGCTGCTGATCATTCTGGTCTGCCTCATCGTCCGAGGTGTCGCCTTCGAATACCGGCACAAGCGTCCCGAGGACAAGTGGCAGACCAACTGGGAACACGCGATCTTCTGGACCTCGCTGATCCCCGCGTTCCTGTGGGGCGTGGCGTTCGCCAACATCGTCCGCGGAGTCAAGATCGACCAGCACAAGGAGTACGTCGGCACCGTCCTCGACCTGCTCAACGGGTACTCGCTCCTCGGCGGTCTCGTCACGCTGGCCCTGTTCACCTTCCACGGCGCCGTCTTCGCATCGCTCAAGACGGTCGGCGACATCCGGGAGCGCTCGCGCCGGCTCGCGACCCGGCTGGGTATCGTCACCGCCATCCTTGCGCTGGCCTTCCTGCTCTGGACCCAGCTCTCGCGCGGTGACGGCAAGAGCCTGATCGCCATGGCCATCGCGGTCGCGGCACTTCTCGCGGCCCTGGCCTGCAACATGGCGGGCCGTGAGGGCTGGTCGTTCGCGCTGTCCGGGATCACCATCGCGGCAGCCGTTGCGATGCTCTTCCTGACACTCTTCCCGAACGTCATGCCCTCCTCGCTGAACGACGCCTGGAACCTCACGGTCACCAACGCATCGTCCAGCCCGTACACGCTCAAGATCATGACCTGGTGCGCAGGGGTGGCCACCCCGGTCGTGCTGCTCTACCAGGGCTGGACCTACTGGGTGTTCCGCAAGCGGATCGGCACCCAGCACGTCGTCGACGCGCACTGATCCGGCGCGCTGACCGACTCTCCCGCTTGACCCTCCCGAGGGGATGTTTCACGTGAAACCGATCGACCCGCGCCTGCTGCGCTACGCCCGTTCCACCCGCCTCTTCCTGGCTGCGGTGGTGGCCCTCGGGCTCGCCGGGGCGGGGCTGGTCGTCGGGCAGGCGATGCTCATCGCCGAGATCGTGGTCGGCGCCTTCGAGAAGGGGCTGAACGCGGAGACGCTCCGGACGCCACTGCTGCTGCTCGCGGCGGTGGCTCTGGGGCGAGCCCTGATCTCCTGGCTGACGGAACGAGCCGCTCACCGGGCCGGCGCGGCGGTCAAGTCGGAGCTACGAGGGCGGCTGCTGGACCGGGCCGCGGACCTCGGGCCGGGATGGCTGAGCGGACAGCGCACCGGCTCGCTGGTGGCGCTCGCCACCCGCGGTGTGGACGCGCTGGACGACTACTTCTCCCGCTATCTGCCCCAGCTGGGTCTCGCGGTGGTCGTGCCCGTGGCCGTGCTCGCCCGTATCGTCACCGAGGACTGGGTCTCGGCGGCCATCATCGTGGTCACGCTGCCGCTGATTCCGCTGTTCATGGTCCTGATCGGGATGGCCACACAGTCCCGGATGGACCGTCAGTGGCGGCTGCTGTCCAGGCTGTCCGGGCATTTCCTGGACGTGGTGGCTGGGCTCCCGACGCTCAAGGTCTTCGGCCGGGCCAAGGCCCAGGCCGAATCGATCCGCAAGATCACCGACGACTACCGCCAAGCCACGATGCGCACGCTGCGCATCGCGTTCCTGTCCTCGTTCGCCCTGGAACTGCTGGCCACGCTGTCGGTGGCCCTGGTGGCGGTGACCATCGGCATGCGGCTCGTCCACGGTGACCTGGACCTGTACACCGGGCTGGTCATCCTGATCCTGGCGCCGGAGGCCTATCTGCCACTGCGCCAGGTGGGGGCGCAGTACCACGCGGCTGCGGAGGGGTTGTCGGCCGCGGAGGAGATTTTCGACGTCCTGGAGACGCCGGTGACCGCTTCGGGCGGGGCCGACAGGGTGCCGGCCGGAGGGCTGCGGATCGAACTCGACGCGGTGGCGGTCCGGTACCCCGGACGGGGTGGGGATTCCCCGGGCCCCGTCTCGCTGGCCGTCGAACCGGGAGAATGTGTCGCCCTCACCGGGCCGAGCGGCGCCGGGAAGTCCACCCTGCTCCATGTCCTGACGGGCTTCGTTCAGCCCACCTCCGGCAGGGTCCGGATCGGCGGCACGGACCTGCGTGAACTGGCGCTGGAACAGTGGCGGGAGCGGATCGCCTGGGTGCCGCAGCGGCCGTACCTGTTCGCGGGAACCATCGCCGAGAACGTACGGCTGGCCCGGCCCGCCGCATCGGACGAGGCGGTGACCGAGGCGCTGCGCGACGCCGGGGCGTGGGAGTTCGTGGCAGAGCTGCCCCGGGGCCTGAACACACCCCTGGGTGAAGGCGGGACCGGACTGTCAGCCGGCCAGCGCCAGCGGCTGGCGCTGGCACGGGCGTTCTTGGCGGACCGGCCGGTACTGCTGCTGGACGAGCCGACCGCAGCGCTGGACGGGGAGACCGAAGCGGGCGTCGTGGACGCGGTCCGGCGCTTGGCGGTGGGCCGGACCGTAGTGCTGGTGGTGCACCGGCCGGCTCTGCTCGCAGTCGCGGACCGGGTGGTGGAGCTAGCTGCAGCCGACCCGGAGGCGGGGACCGGCAAGGCTCCGGTTTCGGGTGCCGCCGAGTTGACCGGGCGGGAAGCCGTACGCTCCGGGGGCGAACCGTCGGGCCCCGGCGAGTGGGTCCTCGGCGAGGCGTCGGAACGGACCGGGAAGGGGCTGGGGCGGAGCGCGAGTGGCGTCCATCCGCTGACCCGGGTCAGGGCGGTGGCCAAAGCCTGGCAGGGCCGGTTCCGTCTCGGCCTGCTGCTCGGGGCGTTGGCCGTCGGGTGCAGTGTCGGGTTGATGGCCGTGTCCGGGTGGCTGATCTCCCGGGCCTCCGAACAGCCGCCCGTGCTCTATCTGATGGTGGCCGTCACCGCCACCCGCACCTTCGGCATCGGACGGGCCGTCTTCCGCTACGCCGAGCGGCTCGTCTCGCATGACGCGGTGCTGCGGATGCTGGCCGACCTGCGGGTTTCCGTATACCGCCGACTGGAACGGATCGCCCCCGCCGGACTGCGCGAGCAGCGGCGAGGAGATCTCCTGTCCCGGCTGGTGGCCGACGCCGACACCCTCCAGGACTACTGGCTGCGCTGGCTCCTGCCGGTCGGCACCGCCGTGCTCGTCGGTTCCGGTTCGGTCGCCTTCACCGCCTGGCTCCTGCCCGAGGCCGGGGCCGCGCTCGCCGTCGGACTGCTGGCGGCGGGGGCCGGAGTGCCGCTGGTGAGCGGGGCGGTGGCCCGCCGCGCGGAGCGCCGGCTCGCTCCGGCCCGGGGTGAACTCGCCACCCGGGTGGCCGATCTGCTCACCGGCACTGCCGAGCTGACCGTGGCCGGCGCGCTGGAAGGGCGGAAGGACGCCGCGAGGCAGAGTGACCGGAGCCTGACCGCGATCGCCTCGCGGGGAGCCGCCGCGACCGGACTGGGCAGCGGCCTGTCCGCCCTGGTGTGCGGGCTGACCGTGGTGTGCGCTGCGGCGCTCGGTGCGAACGCGGTGGCCGGCGGCCGGCTGGCGGGAGTGGCGATGGCCGTGGTCGTGCTGACCCCGCTCGCCGCCTTCGAGGCCGTCACCGGACTTCCCCAGGCCGTCCAGTACCGGCAGCGGGTCCGCCGCAGCGCCGAGCGGATCTACGAGGTCATCGACGCGCCCGTGCCGGTCAGCGAGCCGGACCGGGCCGCCGGACGACCCTCCTCGCCGTTCCCGCTGAGACTCGCGGGCATCGCGGCCCGGCACGCCGGGCAGGAGACGGACGCCCTGCACGGGCTGGACCTGACCCTGGAAGCGGGCCGCCGCATCGCCGTTGTGGGGTCGTCCGGCTCGGGCAAGACGACGCTGGCGCAGGTTCTGCTGCGGTTCCTGGACCAGCGCGAAGGCACGTACACCCTCGGCGGTATCGAAGCGCGCACCCTGGACAGTGACGACGTACGGAGCCTCGTCGGTCTCTGCGCCCAGGACGCACATCTCTTCGACAGCTCGGTGCGGGAGAACCTGCGACTGGCCCGGACCGATGCGAGCGAGGCCCGGCTGCGGGACGCGCTCGCATCGGCCAGGCTGCTGGAATGGGTCGACAGCCTCCCGGACGGACTGGACACCCTCGTCGGTGAGCACGGGGAGCGGATGTCCGGTGGCCAGCGCCAACGGCTGGCGCTGGCCCGGGCGCTGCTCGCGGACTTCCCCGTACTCGTTCTGGACGAGCCGGCCGAGCACCTGGACCTGCCCACCGCGGACGCGCTGACGGCAGACCTGCTGGCCGCCACCGAGGGCCGCACCACGGTTTTGATCACACACCGGCTGGCGGGCCTGGAGGCGGTGGACGAGGTGCTCGTACTGGACCGGGGGCGCGTTGTGCAGCGTGGTGCGTACGAGGAGCTGGCCACGGCCGAGGGGCCGCTGCGACGGCTTCTGGAGCGTGAACGCGAGACTGGTGGGACGTTCGCCGACTTTCCCAGCTAATTGGGACTAACTAGGCTCAAGGGCATGTCAGCGGAGCAGTCTCAGGAATCGCCGGAACCATCACGGGCAGCACCGGACCCGCTGGAGGCCGCCGCTCACGCCACCCGCGGCCTGCAGGGGCTGTCCACTGAACTCACTGCCCGGGTGCCGCAGCTGCTCGAGGCCATGCGCTCGGTCGGTACCGGCCTGGAACTCCACTCCACGCTCGACCGGATCTGTGAGACGGCGGCTGAGCTCGCCAACGCACGCTATGCGGCGATCGGTGTCGTCGACACCGATCGCCGCGGTCTGTCCGACTTCGTCACCTTCGGCCTGGGCGAGGAGCTGGCCCGGAAGATCGGGCACCGGCCGGACGGTAAGCGGGGTCTGCTCGGGGCGCTGATCTCGCACGCCGACACGGTGCGGCTCCGGGACCTGACGAAGGATCCGCGTGCGGCGGGCTTTCCGGCTGACCACCCGCCGATGAAGAGTTTCCTCGGCGTCCCCATCCGGGTGCAGGGAGAGATCTTCGGCAACTTGTACCTGGCCGAAAAGGACGGTGGCGTCGAGTTCAACGACTACGACGTCCACATGGTCCGTGTCCTGGCCACGGAAGCGGGCATCGCCATCGGCAACGCCCGGCTGTACGAGGCCGCCACCCAGCGCGAGCGCTGGATCGACGGTTCGGTGGCCGTCACCACGGCCCTGCTCTCCGGAGGGGACGCGGACGATGCCCTCGCCGTCGTGGCCGAGCAGGCTCGCAGGCTGGCCGACTCCGCCGCCGGAATCGTGATGCTTCCGGCCGAGGAGGGCGGAATGGAGATCGTCGCCGTCTCCTCCGACAACCCGGCCACCTCCCTCGGCGTGGTGATCCCGCCCGAAAGCCCCGTCATCAACGAGCTGCTGCGGGGCGAACCGGTCTTCGTCGAGGACGCCGCCGCGGACTCCCGCATGATCAGCCGGCTCACCAGCCAGTACGGACCGTGCATGTTGGTGCCCCTGCAGAGCGGCGGCCGGGTGCTGGGTGCCTTGGTCACCCCCAGAGCGCGCGGCGGTCGGCCATTCAGCGAGGCCGAACGTACCCTGGCCACACAGTTCGCCTCGCAGGCGGCGCTCGCCCTGATGATGGCGGAGGCCCAGCGTGACCGGGAGCGGCTCGCGGTATTCGAGGACCGCGACCGGATCGCCCGTGATCTGCACGACCTCGTGATCCAGCGGCTGTTCGCGACGGGGATGATGCTGGAGGGCGCACAGCGCCGGTCCATCGTGCCCGAGGTCCGTGACGGCGTCGGCAAGGCGGTGGACGAGCTGGACGTAACGATCCAGGAGATCCGCACAGCGATCTTCGCGCTCCAGCAGGGACCGGCGGAGGCCCCGTCGGGGCTGCGTACCCGGGTGCTCCGCGAGATCAACATGGCCGCCGTACCGCTGGGATTCAAACCCGCGCACCGGTTCATCGGGCCGATCGACGCGGCCGTCGGCGAGCTGGTCGGCAAGAACCTGATCGCGGCCCTGCGCGAGGCCCTGTCGAATGCGTTCCGTCACGCGGAGGCATCCCGGATCGAAGTCCTGGTGGACTCCACGGTTCACGTGGCCGACGGCCGGCCGGGTGTGCGGCTCGAGGTCGCCGACGACGGCGTGGGCATCGCTGAGGGCGGTCGGCGCAGTGGTCTGCGGAACCTTCGCCGAAGGGCCGAGTCACTGGGCGGCGCGAGCTGGCACGGCCCGGGCATCGCCGAGAACGGAGGCGGTACCACCGTCGTGTGGGAGGCCCCGCTCTAGGACTTCGTCGCGCTGTTCACAGCCCCGGCCGGCGGGCGGCGCCTTCGGCCAGGATGCGTTCGATGACGA
The DNA here is from genome assembly GCF_053610645.1 of Streptomyces sp. NPDC054883. NCBI lineage: Bacteria > Bacillati > Actinomycetota > Actinomycetes > Kitasatosporales > Streptomycetaceae > Streptomyces > Streptomyces sp. NPDC054883. The sequence continues at coordinate 80,104 of NZ_JBSGYT010000013.1, forward strand.
GTGCGACCCCGTCCTCGTTGTTGGCGACCGTATGGTCCGAGGCGCTCGCGAGTACGTCCGGGTGGGCATTGCCCATCGCGTACGAGGTGCCGGCCCAGGTCAGCATCTCCAGGTCGTTCGGCATGTCCCCGAAGGCGACGACTTCCGCGGGGGAAATGCCGCGCTCGGCGCAGCACAGTGCCAGCGTGCTCGCCTTGGACACGCCGAGTCCGCTGATCTCCAGGAGGGACGTCGGGCTGGAGCGGGTGATGGAGGCGTACGCGCCCGCGGCGGAACGGGCCAGGGCGAGGAAATCGTCCGGCGCCAGGTCGCAGTGGTGGGCGAGCAGCTTGAGCACCGGGGCCGCGCTGTCGTCGAGCTCCTCGCTCAGCAGCTTCTCCGCGATGGCGACGGCGGCACCGGGGTCCTGGAAGAACGGCGGATATGTCGGCTCGTAATTGATACCGGTGGTCAGTTCGACGGCGAAGGACGTACCGGGAGCGGCCGCTCGCAGCGTGTCCACGACCGTCAGTGCGGTGGCCCGGGGCAGGGGCCGCACCTGGACGAACTCGCCGTCGGCGTGCAGGTCGACCACGGCGGCGCCGTTGGCGCAGATCGCCAAGCCGTGTCCGTGGACGTGATCACTGACCACGCCCATCCAGCGTGCCGGGCGGCCGGTGACGAAGAAGACCTCGATACCGGCCTGCTCGGCGGCGGCGAGCGCGGCGACCGTGCGGGAGGACACGGTCTTGTCGTCGCGCAGCAGGGTGCCGTCGAGGTCGGTGGCGATGAGCCGGGGAGCGGAGATTGGCCCGTCCGGGCGCTGGGGAGCCGAGGTCACCGCTCCATCTTCGCCCATGGTGCCCGGCGGCCGGACCAAGATCAGCCACGCGGCGTCCCCGTCGGTGTTTCACGTGAAACACCGCAGCGGTGCATGTTTCACGTGAAACACCAGCGGAGCTGGTGAGTGCCGCGATGCGTGGTCGTTGCGTGAGGCGCCGTACGCTCGAACGCATGAGTCTGCGTCTGAGCACTGTGATCCTCCCGGTACGGCCTTGGCACGAGGGAGGCCGTGACCAGTGGGTACGGGCCGAGCGGCTCGGGTTCCACACCGCCTACACCTACGACCACCTCTCCTGGCGGACCTTCCGAGACGGCCCGTGGTTCGGCGCGATCCCCACTTTGACCGCGGCGGCCGCCATCACCGACCGGCTGCGCCTTGGCACACTCGTCACCTCGCCGAATTTCCGGCACCCCGTGACGCTCGCCAAGGACCTCATGTCGCTGGACGACATCTCCGGCGGCCGGATCACACTCGGTATCGGAGCCGGCGGAAACGGCTTCGATGCGACCGCGCTGGGCCAGGAGCCCTGGACACCGCGGGAGCGGGCCGACCGGCTGGCCGAGTTCGTGCCGCTCCTCGACCGGCTTCTCACCGAGGGTGCCGTCACCCACCACGGCGCGTTCTACTCCGCCGAGGAGGCTCGCAACATTCCGGGCTGCGTGCAGCGGCCGCGCCTGCCCTTCGCGATCGCTGCGACCGGTCCGCGGGGCATGAGGCTCGCCGCCCGGCACGGCCAGGCCTGGGTCACGACGGGCGACCCGAAACTGGAGAAGAACGGTACGCCGGAGCAGTCGCGTGAGGCCCTGCGAGGGCAGCTGGAGAAACTGGACAAGGCGTTCGCCGATGTCGGCCGGGACTCCGCGTCGATGGAGAAGATACTGCTCACCGGCTTCACCCCGGAAGGCAGCGCCGTACTGGAATCGGTCGACGCGTTCGTGGACTTCGCGGGCCGCCACCAGGAGCTCGGCTTCACCGAGCTGGTCATCCACGCGCCGATCCCGCACTCCGACTTCGCCGCCGACGAGGCGATCTTCGAACGGATCGCCACTGAGGCGCCGGCCCAGCTGAACGGCTGAGCCGGCAAAGCCGCGCCCGGCCCGCCCGGCGCGCCGTCGGCCCCCGCCACCGGCGAGTGGCGGGGGGCGGCGGACGGGCGGCAGGTCAGGACAGCAGGCCGGCGACGATCCGTTCAGCCTGTGGCAGCACCCACTCCGGTACGGCCCCCTCGGGCAGGGCCCGCACCTCCTCGATCAGGGCCGAGATCCGCGCGGCGCCCGCATGGGGGCGGTCCAGTTCGTGCTCGGTCCAAGCAGCGTTGTTAAGGCACTGGAGGCGGTCCTGGATGTGCTCGGGTCCGAGCGCGGCGTAGAGTCCGGCCGCCCGTTCCCACAGCAGGATCTCCTCCCCCCGCAGTGCCTCGGCCCCGTCCCCGCCCAGCGCGCCGGGTCCCGGGACTGCGCCGGTGTCGGCCGCTGTTCCCGCGGCCTCCTCCCGCGAGGTGACCCACCGGTCCAGCACCTGCGCCAGCTGGTGCCAGGTCTGGGCGAGCTCGGACCGCAGTTCCCGGGACTGGGGATCGGAGGCGAGCGCCGAGGCCAGTACGTCGGCGGCCTCGTCCATCCGGGTCCGCGCCCGCGTCACGGCTGCCTCGGTCACGTCCGGGCGCAGCCCGAGCCAGGCCAGTGAACGCAGCATGCGCACCTCGGCGACCGGTGCGCCGCCCGCCCGCCGGTGCAGCAGCAGGGCCCGCTCGTAGGCGGCGACCGCTTCGGGCACCATGTCCGCGTTGGAGAGCTGATCGGCCGCCGCCTGGGCCAAGTGCGCCTGCGGAAGTGGGTCTTCCCAGTCCTTGGCGATCTCTGCCGCCTGCAAGTACTGCTCCGCCGAGGCGTGCCACTCCCGCAGCTCGCGCAGGAGATCACCCAGGAACTCGTGGGCGGCGACGGCCTGGCCCTCGCCCTGCTCAAGCAGCTCCGGCAGTGCCGACTGCAGTACCTCGGCCGCGTCGGCAGTGCGGCCGGTGCGGGCATAAGCGCGGGCGAGCAGCAGCCTGGCGTGGGCACCGCCGGCGGCGCTCAGACCGGCCTGGTCGAACCAGTGGGACGCCGTGAGCGCGTGCTCGGCGGCCTCCTCCGCCGCGCCGTGCTCCACGCCTTGCGCGGCGTCTTGCGTCGTGCCCGCGCGGCGCAGCAGGATGTCGGCGAGCGTGAGCCGTACGACGCCCTGCGTCTCGGCGTCCGTCACCTCTGTGGCGTGCTCCCATGCGGAACGCGCCGCCTCCTCGGCCTCCTCGGGCCGGCCGAGTGACGACAGCACACCGGCCCGCATGACCAGCGGATCCACGGCGATCCAAGGACGTCCCGCAGCTATGCCCCGCGCCGCCGCGGAGGCCAGCAGGGGCAGGGCGCGTTCCGGGTCGCCCTGCGAAAGAGCGATCCGGCCCAGTACCTCCTCCGCCTCCGCCACCACGTCTGGGACCGGCTGCGCGTAGGCGGTGACGAAGGCCGTCAGTTCTGCCGACAGCTCACCGTGCCCGTGGTCCTCCCCGTGCGCGTGTCCGTGCCCGGTGCCCTGGACGGGCTCCTCCACCGAGCGCAGGTACGAGTCCAGGCGGATCGACGCCAGCTCCGCGAGCGCGATCCGGCGGGTACGCACGGGTTCCGCCGGGTCGAGTGTTTCGGCGGCCCTTCGGGCCGCGCCCAGCAGCCCGCGGACCTCCGCGGGCTCGGCTCCCGACTGCGCGGCCACGGTCGCCAGCCGCAGCTGTGCGAGCGCGGCCCGCTCCGCCTGCCCGAGGGCCCGGTACGTGTCACGGACGGCCGTCAGCAGCTGGGCCGCGTCGTCGGCCCCGCAGCGCGCGGCCGTGAGCGCCCGATGGTCGGCGACATCGGCCGAGACCAGCGGGTCCACTTCGTCCGCCGGTTGCGACTCCACCCGTACCGCCAGCTCGTCCCAGAGCGCGTCGCCGGCCGGGTGCCCCTGATCACGCGCCGCCCGGGCCCGGCCGACGAGCTCCGTGAAATCACCCCGCAAGGCCCCGGCCGGCGTGGAGACGGGCGCGGGACGGTCGGCGGTCCTGGACGGCAGAGGAGCGCTGCGCACGCCCAGCGGAACCATCCCGACCAGCGGCTCCCGGCCGATCCGGGTGAGGAACCGGTCCGAGATGCGGGTCGTGCCGTTGCGTGAATCGAAGCGCCGGGCGCTGTCGAGCGAGCCGGCGAGGAGCACCTCGTACAGTTCGGACACGCTGTGCAGTACGCCGTTGTAGGGGACGGCCGGGCTGTGACCGTGGCCCAGTTCCTCCAGCCGCCGCAGCAGGACGAGGACGCCGCCGTGGAAGACCAGCTGGTCGCGGTCATTGGCGAGCGGGGTCATGTGGGGGGCGTGTTCGGCGAGGATCTCCAGGCCGCGCGACTCGTTGCCGGTCAGTGCGCAGAACTCGATGTGGTTGCCGACCGAGGGCAGCAGGCTCTCGTTGCCCCGGACCAGGCGATAGCCGCGCAGGTGGTGGGAGCGCGCCTCGTCCAACCGGCCGAGGCGCACCAGCGGCAGCAAGGAGGCGGCCAGGACCCGGTGGGGCTCCTCGGCGCAGACGCGCTGCCCCTCCAGGACGTGCTTCCAGACGTCCAGGGCCTGGGCATCGTCACCGCGCAGCGCGGCGTACTGCCCCTGGCTGTTGTCCTCGCAGGCGTGGCAGTCGCTCATCCGGTCGCGTTCGGCGCCGCGCCACGCCCGGAAGGCGCGCTCCGCCCGCTCGTCGTCACCGGTCACATCGGCGAGCCACATCTCTGCCTCGCGTACCGGCCGTTCGCTGTAGCCCGCGATCCGGTAGCGGCGCTCCATGTCTTCCAGCCAGCCGGCCGCCGACTCCAAGGGGATCTCGGGAGAGTTGCTGATGGCCGTGGCCACCCACTTGAACTGCCAGAAGAGCGAGTGGGTGGCGCTCTCGGAGAACGAGCCGGGGTCCTTGTCGTACTCCTGGAGCAGCCGGGCGAAGGGGACCAGCAGCTTGGGGGACTCGGCGCTGTAGAGGTAGGCGTTGACGAGGTTGTCCAGCGCCTCCCGGAACAGGCCCGCGTCCCCGCTCACCTCGGCCGCTCCGGCCAGTGCCTCGGCGTGTGCGTTGCGGGTGGCGCCACCGGGTGCGCGACGGTTCTCCGCCAGGCCGTGCGCGATCTCCTCGCGTGTCAGCGTCGTCACTTCTGGCCCTCCTGGGCGTCGTGGGAGTGGGTGGCCCATTCCAGGAGACCCAGGAACGCCCGGTTGAGCAGGGCCGAGTCGGCGGGGCGCAGCGGCCGCTGGGACATCAGGAGCGCCTGCCCGTAGAGGGACTCGACGGCGGTGCCGGTGAGCGTCTCGTCGGGGAGGCCGGCGATCCGACGGATCAGCGGATTGTTGTGGTTCAGGACCAGGCGGGCACGCGGCGCGGAGCCGCGCAGGGCGCCGAGGATCCCGGTCCAGAGGGAATCGGCGCTGTCCAGCGCCGCGCTGCGGTCGCGCTCCTGACGGGCCTGGCGATCGTCCAGATAGAGCGCCGGGACGGCGACGGGCTGGAAGGCACGCAGCACCACGTCGCAGCCCTGCGGTTCGAGCCGGGTGCGCGCGGTGGAGAGGAAGGTGGCGAGGGCGAGTTCAACAGCGGTCGGGACTGGGTCGAGCCGCTCGGTGACGGCTCCGGCGTCCAGCTCGGTGACCTTGAGGTCGGGGCGTACGGCGGGCAGCAGCGCCAGCAGGTCGGCGTCGTACGTGTAGCCGGCGTTGATGACGCCGAGTCCGTGGGCGGCCGCGATCGGGGCGATCTGGCGGAACTCCTCGACGGTGCGCGTGAAGTGGATGTCGCTGTGCGCGGCCGCGAACTCCTCCAGGCTCATCGAGCCGTCGCTGGTCTCGAACGGCAGCCACGGCAGCATCAAACCGAGCAGTTCGGCGTCGTGCCGGGCGAGGGACTTCACCCCGAGGTGGTGGACGCTCAGGAACGCGGCCAGGCGCTCGGGTTCGCCAGCGGCCAGCTCGGCGAGCCAGGTCCGGATGCGGGAGCCCAGTGCTTCCCGTACGGCGGCCAGGGTCTCGTCGTCGTACAGGTTCTCGCGCGAGGCGGTGGGGCGCAGTGTGTCGGTGTCCAGGACGACGCGGACGAAGAACGCCCAGTCGGGGAGCAGGTTGTCCGCCTGGTCGGTGAGCAGCATGCCCTTGAGGTGGACCCGGTGGCCGGACCGGTGCGCGGGGCTGGTCGGTTCGGGCAGGACGTACGCGACGCCGCGCACCCCGGCGACGGGCAGGTCGAGGTCGATGCTGTCGAGCGGGGTGAACCCGAAGACCTGTGCGCAGTGGCCCGCCAGCGCGACGCGGCGGGCCGCCGGGGTGGGGTGGGGGCGGTCCCAAACGGCCGGCCGGTCGGTGACGGAGCGCGGCTCGTCGTCGGTCCCCGCCTGGAAGGCGATGTCGTAGGGCAGCAGGGAGCCGTAGTCACGGGCGAGCTGTTCGACCTTGGCCGGGACCATCCATTCCTCGGCTCCGTGGCGGGCCCGCAGCAGGACGGTGGTACCGGGCTCGGGCATGGCTTCGTGGTCCAGCTCGCGGACGGTGTACGAGCCGTCGTCCGTGGCGAGCCACTCGACGGGTCGTGCGGTGAGGTCACGGGCGGACCGGGTGATGACGCGGATCTCGGTCGCTACGACGAAGCAGGCGAGCAGGCCGATGCCGAACTGCCCGAGGAATTCTTTGCGCGCCGTCTCCAGGCCGTGTTCGCCGCCGCGCTTGGAGCTCCTGCCGATAGTGGCGAGCAGGGAGTGTGCCTCGGCGGCGGTCAGTCCGATGCCGTTGTCCGAGATGCCCACCGTCGCGTTCGAGGCCCACAGCCGGATGCGGGGCTCCGTTGCCGGTTCGATGGCGTGGCGTGCGGTGATGGCGTCCACGGCGTTCTGCATGAGCTCGCGCACGTAGACGCGCGGGCTGGAGTAGAGGTGGTGGGAGAGGAGGTCCACCAGCCCGCGCAGGTCGACCTGGAAGCTGTTGGTGGCCGGCCCGGTCGGCGGGGCCGTCGATTCCTGTGGGGTTGCGGACGTCATGGAGCGTCACCTCGTGTAGTCGCGTGGGTGGTTCGGCGATCGCGAGGTGCCCCCCTCACCGATCCCGGAATTGAGGAACAGGGTAGGGGGATGATCTGACAATCTCCGCGTGAATTCCGCTGCCATCGGCTACTGGAAGCGCAGGAACCGCGGGGGCACCGCATCGGCCAGCCAGACACCGTTGGCGCTGATCCGGAAGACGTGTCCGGCCGCGCGCATCGCGGCGGCGTCCACGGCCAGCACGACCGGCCGTCCGCGTCGGGCGCCCACCCGGGTCGCGGTCTCCCGGTCCGCAGACAGGTGTACGTGGTGGCGGGCCATCGGCCGCAGGCCCTCGGAACGGATGGCGTCCAGGGCGGCGGCCACCGTGCCGTGGTAGAGGTACGCGGGTGGTTCGGCCTCCGGAAGGCCGAGGTCCACCGCGACGGTGTGGCCCTGATTGGCCCTGATCTTGGTCCCCTCGACGGCGAAGCGCTGCTTGTCGTTCGCGGCGACGACGTGGTCGAGCTCGGCCCGGCTGACCGGGAATCCGTGGGCCGCCGCGGCGCGGAGCAGATCGTCGATCTCCACCCAGCCGTGCGGATCGAGCACCAGCCCGATCCGTTCCGGCTGATGCCGCAGGTGTTTCGAGACGTATTTGGACACCTTCACGGTGCGTCTGTCGTCCATCGTCCCAGGGTGCCGCCTTGCAGCCGGTGGGAGCAGCGCTTTTCCGCCGGTCCATTGAACTTCCACCACCCCTATCGCGTTTCCAAGATACGGAATACATTTTCCGATTGACTGCTTCCCAGGGGGAGGATCCATGACAATCGATGCCTCACTGCCGCGCCGTGCCGCTGCCGAACTCATCGGCACCGCCGCATTGCTCATGGTGGTGATCGGCTCCGGGATTCAGGCCACGGCCCTCAGCCGTGACACCGGTGTCGCACTCATCGCCAACTCGCTGGCCTCAGCCATCGGCCTCGGCTTGATCATCACCTTGTTCGGCCCGCTGTCCGGCGCGCACCTCAATCCGGTGGTCACCCTCACCTCCTGGTGGGCGCGGCGGTCCGGCGGCGACGGGGTGGGCGGCCGGGACGTCTTCGTCTACGCCGCCGCCCAGACGGCCGGCGCCATCGGCGGCGCCGTGCTCGCCGAGGTCATGTTCGGCCGTGTTCCGGGGACCTTCGCCACCCAGGTGCGGGGTGGCGGCCACCTGTTGCTCGGTGAGGTCGTCGCCACCGCCGGACTGGTCCTGGTCATCCAAGGCTTCGGCCGCATCGGCCGTCCGCGGCTGATACCGGCGGCGGTGGCCACCTACATCGCCGCAGCGATCTGGTTCACCTCTTCGGGATCTTTCGCCAACCCGGCCGGCACCGTAGGGCGAGCCTTCAGTGACTCGTTCACCGGGATCGCGCCGCAGTCGCTGCCCGGGTTCGTCGGAGCCCAGCTGCTCGGAGGGGCGCTCGGTCTCGTGCTCGCCGGGCTGCTCTACGGCGCCGAGCGCGGAACGCGGCGCGCAGGTGCCAAAGCGGCGCTCCCGGAAGCCGTCCCCCACCTCCTGGCAGGGGCCGGCCCGCACCTCCCCGCTGCCGCCCTGCATCTGCCGACAGCCGGTCCCGATCCATCGCGTTCCACCGAATCGGCCACGCCGATGGCCGATTTCCCTCGCCCGAGCGCCCCGGATTCGTTGGCGATGTGAGATTCCGGCCCTGTTACCCACAGGGGAGACCGGGTTGTCCACAACCGGTTCGGCAGGTTTTGGCGTCAAGAGCGCGATTCGCCCTGTGGACTACTGATCGAGCACTACCGGCCGCTGGCCCCGGCTGGCCAGCTCGTTCATCGTCCGAGCCCGGAGCTCCCGTTCCGTGGCGGCCCGGACGAACTCCGCCACGTGTTCAAGGCCCACCAGCTCCCGCACCGCCCGTACCGTCTCGGCCGGCAGCGGCACCGCCGAGGGTCCTGATGCCTGGGTCGTTCCGGAGGCGCCCAGATGCCGCTGCAGGTGCCGGGTCGCGAACAGCCGCATCGCCCGCGCGAGCTCGGCGTCCACCGTCTGCTGCGCCAGCGGTCGCAGCCTTCGCACCATCGTCGCCGCCTCGGTGGCGTCAGCGTCCGTGGGGGGGACGGGCCCCAGGTAGCGGGCGAAGACGTGCTCGGTGGTGAACTCCAGGAACCGCGAGGCGATGTGCTCCACCTGACCGCGCAGCTCCCGCAAGTGCCCGGTGATCGCCGGCAGCGGCACTCCGGCCGCGTACAGCTCGGCGGCCACGGCCAACTCCTGCGGCGAAGGGACGAGGAACTCGTCGGGCCGCCCGGGGATCCGCTCCAGCACCCCCAGCTCGCACGCCTCCCCCACCGCGTCGTCGTCGGGCCTGCCCCCGAACCGCTCGTTGAGCTCGGCCCGGCTGATCCGCGCCGCCTCCTCGTCGGTCCACGGCCCGTGCACCTCGGCGACCAGGCCCAGTACGCCGCCCAGTCCGCGCCCCGCGTCCCAGGCCTCCAGCAACTCCTTGATGGAGGCCAGGGTGTAGCCGCGGTCCAGCAGGTCCGCGATCTGGCGCAGCCGCGCCAGATGGGTGTCCCGGTAGACGTTGGACCGGCCGCGCCGCTCCGGCTTCGGCAGCAGTCCGCGGTCCTGGTAGGCGCGGATCGTGCGCACCGTCGCCCCGCTGTGGTGCGCCAGATCCTCGATCCGGTACTCGGCTAGCGCCTGATCGGACAATCCCGGCTCCCTACGACATGGCGGCTCGGCCGGCCGCGCCCCCGGCGGCCCGGGCGGCAGGTGAAGCCGCCAGGTGCTCGACCGCCGTGCGCAGCGAGCCCTCCTGCGAGGGATGGTACGACCGCCGCAGGTAGCCGGGTATGGCCGTGCCGGGCCGACTCCGGCCAGGACGGCCGGTCCGGCTCACAGCCTGGGCTCCAGCTTCGCGATCCGCCGCAGCGTGCGCGGTGCGAAGCGGGACATCCACAGCGCGCCCTTGGACTCCGGGGTCACCGGTACCACGGCCTGGTTCCTGACCACGGCGAGCAGAATGGCCTCGGCCACCTTCTCAGGCGGGAAGTTGCGCAGTCCGTACAGCCGGGACGAACGCTGCTGGCGGCGCTTCTCCTCGGCCGCGTCCACTCCTGCGAACCGCGAGGTGGCGGTGATGTTGGTGTTCACGATGCCCGGACAGATCGCCGAGACGCCGATCGACTTCGACGCCAGCTCGGCGCGCAGGCACTCGCTCAGCATCAGCACCGCCGCCTTCGAAGTGCTGTAGGCCGGCAGGGTCTTGGAGGGCAGGTAGGCGGCGGCGGAGGCGGTGTTGACGATGTGGCCGCCCTGGCCGCGGTCGGCCATCTGCTTCCCGAAGATCCGGCAGCCGTGGATGACGCCCCACAGGTTGACGTCGAGGACCTTCTTCCAGTCCTCCGAGGTCGTTTCGAGGAAGGGGCCGGAGAGCCCGATCCCGGCGTTGTTGACCAGGACGTCCACGACTCCGTACTCGGCGGCGGTCTTCTCCGCGAACTTCTCCATCGCCTGCTCGTCGCTGACGTCGACGCACTCGCCCCAGGCCTGCGGAGCGCCGACCAGACGGGCCATCTCGGCGGTGCGCGCCGCGCCCTCGCCGTCCCGGTCCACACACACCACCCGCGCCCCGGCCTCGGCGAACGCGAAGGCGGTGGCCCGCCCGATACCACTGGCCGCGCCGGTGACCAGCACCAACTGGCCGCCGAACCGGTCGGCGTACTTCCCCGGGGCTTTCCGCTCCGGTGCCCGCGTCGCGGGCTCCTCCGTCGCGTCCACGAATTCGCCGATCCAGGCGGCCACCTGGTCCGGCCGGGTCTGGGGCACCCAGTGCCTCGCGGGCAGCGTCCGGCGTACGAGGTCCGGAGCCCACAGTTCGAGCTCGTCGTAGAGCCGTTCGGAGAGGAACGCGTCCCCGGTCGGGATGATCAGCTGGACCGGTACGTGCGCGTACGCGTCGGTGCGCGGGCGACGCAGACGCGGCCGTACGTTGTCCCGGTAGAGCCAGGCCCCGTGCGCCGCGTCCGAGGGAAGCGAGGCGGTCGGGTAGTTGCCGGCCGGGACCTCCTCGGCGCGCTGCAGCATCCCCGGCCACCGCCTGCCGAGGGGCCCGCGCCAGGCGAGCTCCGGCAGTACGGGGGTGAGCAGCATGTACACGTACCAGGACTTACGGCCCTGATTGACCAGTTGGGCTGCCCGGCGCGGGGTGGGACGCGCCATCCGCTTCTTGATCCAGTGTCCGAAGTGGTCGAGGGACGGCCCCGACATGGAGGTGAAGGAGGCGATCCGGCCCTCGGTACGGGCGACCGTCGCGAACTCCCAGCCCTGGACCGAGCCCCAGTCGTGCCCCACCAGGTGCACCGGCCGGTCCGGACTGACCGCGTCCGCCACCGCCAGGAAGTCGTCCGTCAGCTTTTCCAGGGTGAAGCCGCCGCGCAGCGGAACCGGAGCCGAGGAGTGCCCGTGGCCCCGTACGTCGTACAGCACCACGTGGAAGCGGGTGGCCAGCCGCTCGGCGACCTGCGACCAGACCTCCTTGCTGTCCGGATAGCCGTGCACCAGCACCACGGTCGGCCGGCCCGTCTCGCCGAGTTCCACGACGCACAGGTCGATGCCGCCGGTGCGCACCCGCCGCTCGCGCGCGCCCGCCAGGTCCGCTCCGCCCATACCGCTCATGCCGCCTTCTCCTCAGCCCAGCGCCGCACGTGCGGCAGATCGTCGTCCAGCCAGAAGGCGCTCTCCTCGGGGTCCCGGGAATCGGTGACGACCAGGATCTCCTCGAATTTAGCGCCGGTGCCCCGGAAGCCGAGATGCGGCTCCACCGCCCACAGCCCGGGCTGTGGTGGGTGATCGGAGAAGTGGTACGGGCTCCACAGCGGCGACCAGCCCTCGCGGTGCCCGTGCAGGGCGTCGCTCGCCAGGCCCTTGAGCGACTGGGTGCCGAACCCGAATGCGGTGGGCGACCAGCGCCGCTCCTTGACCCGGTCCACCTTGTGCGCGATCACGCCGAAGGGATAGGCGCGGTGCCGGTTGGCGTATCCCTGGCGGGTCATGAGCCGCTCCACGTTCTCGTAGATCTCGCGCAACGGGCGGCGCTCGCGCACCTGCCCCAAGATCAGCTCGCGGTGCGGCCGGAGATCGGACATCAGCCGGTCCTGGACCGGGTTGAGCCCGAGGCTGCCCGAGTAGCCGACGTCGGCCGCGTGCCCCTTGTAGACCGGGGCCATGTCGAGGATGAACGGCATCCCCGGCTCCAGTCTCCGGTTCGTCGGGAAGAACTGGAGGGGGATCTTGAAGTTGACGAAGGCGGTGCGGTCCCCGAACCAGGCGAACGGCAGGTGGAACCAGTCCCGCACCCCGCGCTCGCGCAGCCACTCGCGCTGCATGCGCGCCGCCTCGCGCTCGGTCACCCCGGCGCGCAGCTGCGCCGCCACCGCCTCGGCGCACTCGTAGGCGAGGCGCTGCACCTCCTGGAACCCGCGCAGTTCGGCGGAACGCGCGGTGAGCGACGAGGGTGCGATGAGTGTGGTGCCCTGCCTCGTGCGTTGCGTGGTGTCCCCAGTCATGCCAGCCGTCCGTCCGTATAGCCGTACGCGCCCGTAACTTGACACTGATGAATGTGACAATGACCGGAGGTCACGTCAAGGGCCGTGCACGGACCTGTGGATAAAGTTCGCCGGCCGCGGGAGTGCCTCGCGGGAGCGCGGGGGCTTGCCGCGTAAGCCTTCTGTCGGGGTCCGTAGTCCTCAAGGCGGAGACGGGATCCCGCTCCAGGTCTGACGATCGAGCCGCCCCGCGCCACTAACGTCGAAGCCGTGACTGTCATCGCGACCGAAAGCCTGAGCAAGCGGTACCCCCGAGTGACCGCTCTCGACCGGCTCTCCCTGGACATCGGGCCCGGCGTTACCGGCCTGGTGGGTGCCAACGGAGCCGGCAAGTCCACGCTGATCAAAATTCTGCTGGGACTGTCCCCCGCCACCGAGGGCCGCGCCGCCGTACTCGGACTGGACGTCGCCACGCACGGCAGCGCCATCCGCGAACGCGTCGGCTACATGCCCGAACACGACTGCCTGCCACCCGACGTCTCGGCCACCGAGTTCGTGGTGCACATGGCGCGCATGTCCGGGCTGCCACCGACCGCCGCACGCGAGCGGACCGCCGACACGCTGCGCCACGTGGGCCTCTACGAGGAGCGCTACCGTCCCATCGGCGGTTACTCCACGGGCATGAAGCAGCGGGTCAAGCTCGCCCAAGCGCTCGTCCACGACCCCCAGCTGGTCCTCCTCGACGAGCCCACCAACGGCCTCGACCCGGTCGGCCGCGACGAGATGCTCGGCCTGATCCGCCGCATCCACACGGACTTCGGCATTTCCGTCCTCGTCACCTCCCACCTCCTCGGGGAGCTGGAGCGGACCTGCGACCACGTCGTGGTGGTCGACGGGGGCAAGCTGCTGCGGTCCAGCTCCACCAGCGACTTCACGCAGAACACCGCGACGCTGGCGGTCGAGGTGACCGACTCCGACGCCCACCCGGACGGCAGCGCCGCCCTGCGCAAGGCGCTCACCGAGGCGGGCCTCACCCTGCACGCGGCCGACGAACAGGGCCTGCCGGGAGCGGGCCACATCCTGCTCGTGGAGGCGACGGGCGAGGAGACGTACGACCTGGTCCGCGACACCGTCGCCGACCTCGGTATCGGTCTGGTCCGCATGGAGCAGCGCCGCCACCACATCGCGGAGGTCTTCCGCGACAACGGCCAGAATGCCACCGACCAGCGGAAGGGAGCCGGTTCCGATGGCGCCTGACACCTCGACCCAGATCCACAACATCGGTTACCGGTCCTACGACGGCCCCCGGCTCGGCCGCGCCTACGCCCGCAAGGCGCTGTTCTCGCAGTCCTTGCGGGGCGCCTACGGGCTCGGCCGGTCGGCGAAGTCCAAAGTGCTCCCGATGATCCTCTTCGCGGTGATGTGCGTTCCCGCGCTGATCATCGTCGCCGTCGCCATCGCGGTGCCCGGCTCCACCGATCTTCCGGTCAAGTACACGACGTACGCCCTGACCACGCAGGTGGTGATCGGCCTCTACCTCGCCTCCCAGGCGCCGCAGTCGGTCTCCCGGGACCTGCGCTTCAAGACGGTGCCGCTCTACTTCTCGCGGCCCATCGAGCGCGTCGACTACGTCGTGGCCAAGTACGCCGCCATGGCCTCGGCGCTGTTCATCCTCACCGCCACCCCGTTGGTGATCATGTACGGCGGCTCTCTGCTGGCCAAGTTCGACTTCGGGGACCAGACCAAGGGATTCGGGCAGGGACTGGTGTCCGTACTCCTGCTGTCGCTGCTGTTCGCCGGTGTGGGACTGGTCATGGCCGCGCTGACCCCGCGCCGCGGATTCGGTGTCGCCGCGATCATCGCCGTGCTCTTGATCCCCTACGGCGCGGTGACCGCCGTACAGGGCATCGCCTACAACACCGGCTCCGCCGGCGCCATCGAGTGGATGGGCCTGTTCTCCCCGATCACCCTGATCGGCGGCTTCCAGACGGCCTTCCTCGATGCGACCTCCGCCTTCCCCGGCGGCGAGGGCCCCACCGCCGGCGTCGGCACCGTCTACCTGCTCGTCATCCTCGCCCTCATCGCCGGCTCCTACGCCGCCCTGATGGCCCGCTACCGGAAGGCCGGGCTGTGACCATCATCGACATCGACCACACCTCCCGCTGGTTCGGGAACGTCGTCGCCGTCAACGACGTGACCATGCGCATCGGCCCGGGCGTCACCGGACTGCTCGGCCCCAACGGCGCCGGCAAGTCCACCCTCATCAACATGATGGGCGGCTTCCTCGCGCCCTCCACGGGCAGCGTCACCCTCGACGGCACGCCGATCTGGCGCAACGAGCAGGTCTACAAGCAGGTCGGTGTCGTGCCCGAGCGCGAGGCCATGTACGACTTCCTCACCGGTCGCGAGTTCGTCGTCGCCAACGCCGAACTCCACGGGCTCGACGACGCGGCCGCCCAGCGGGCGCTCGCCACCGTCGAGATGGAGTACGCCCAGGACCGCAAGATCTCCACGTACTCCAAGGGCATGCGCCAGCGTGTGAAGATGGCCTCCGCCCTCGTCCACGAGCCGTCCGTACTGCTCCTCGACGAGCCGTTCAACGGAATGGACCCGCGTCAGCGCATGCAGCTGATGGAACTGCTGCGGCGCATGGGCGACGAAGGCCGCACGGTGCTGTTCTCCTCCCACATCCTGGAGGAAGTCGAGCAGCTCGCCTCGCACATCGAGGTGGTCGTCGCCGGCCGGCACGCCGCCTCCGGGGACTTCCGCAAGATCCGGCGCCTGATGACGGACCGCCCGCACCGCTACCTCATCCGCTCCTCCGACGACCGGGTGCTCGCAGCCGCGCTCATCGCCGATCCGTCCACCGCCGGTATCGAGGTCGACCTCAAGGAAGGCGCCTTGCGCATCCAGGCCGTCGACTTCGGCCGTTTCACCGAACTCCTGCCGCGGGTCGCCCGCGCGCACGGCATCCGGCTGCTGACGGTCTCCCCCTCCGACGAGTCCCTCGAGTCGGTCTTCTCCTACCTCGTCACGGCCTGAGGAGCTGGCTTAGATGTACAACCCCACCGTTGCCCGGCTCACCTACCGTGCTCTGCTCGGCCGGCGGCGCGCGCTGATCCTCTTCGCGCTGCCCGCCCTGCTGATCCTCATCTCCGTCGCCGTCCGAGCCCTCACCGGCGTGGACGACAAGGTGGCGGCCGACCTGCTCGGCGGCTTCGCCCTCGCGACGATGGTCCCGCTGATCGGCGTTATCGCCGGAACCGGCGCCATCGGCCCCGAGATCGACGACGGCTCGATCGTCTATCTGCTCTCCAAGCCGGTGAAGCGACCGACGATCATCATGACGAAGCTGACCGTCGCGATCGCCGTCACCATGGCGTTCTCCGCGATCCCCACCCTGATCGCCGGCTTCATCCTCAACGGCAACGGCCAGCAGATCGCCGTCGCCTACACCGTTGCGGCCCTGGTCGCCTCGATCGCCTACAGCGCACTGTTCCTGCTCCTGGGCACCGTCAGCCGGCACGCGGTCGTCTTCGGCCTGGTCTACGCCCTGATCTGGGAGTCGCTCTTCGGCAGCCTGGTTTCCGGTGCGAAGACGCTGAGCGTGCAGCAATGGGCCCTGTCCCTGGCGGAGAAGATCGCCGGAGAGGGGTACGTGGACGCCACCGTGGCCCTGCCGACCGCAGCCGTCCTGCTCATCGTGGTCACCGTGGGGGCCACCGTCTACGCGGGTCAGAAGCTGCGCAGGCTGACGCTGGCCGGCGAGGAGTAACCTCCGGCCCGCCTCCCGTCCGCTTGTGCCCCGCCCGGCCCACCGGCCAGGCGGGGCACAGGCGCGCCGGGCATCATCGGGACATGACGCCCCGCCCCGAGGCCGAGCCGTCCAGGCCTTTGTGGTCCTGGATACGCTCCGCGCCCGGTACGCACATCTGGCTGCTGGTCATCGCCATCACCAGCGTCATCGTCGTGATCGCACCCGACCGTGTGGAACACGTCCTGCTGCACCGCAACAGCAGCAACATCCACGAGCTCACCCGGCATCCGGTACGGGCCTTGGTATCCAGCGCCTTCTGGATCGAGAACCCGGCCTCGCTGGCCCAGTACGCCGTGCTCTTCGAAATCTTCCACGCCTCCGTCGAGCGTTGGCTGGGCACGCTGCGCTGGCTGGTGATCGTGGCGACCGCACACATCACCGCCACCCTGATCAGCCAGCGGGTGGTCCTCATGGCCATCCAGGACCACCGGGCACCCCGCAGCATGGTCCATGTCGTAGACATCGGCGTGAGTTACGGGCTCGCGGCCGCCGCCGGGGTGCTCACGTACCGGCTGCCCGGCCCTTGGAGATGGCTCTACCTCGTCGGGACCGTCGCCTTTTTCGGGGTCCCGCTCATCACGGGCGGCACCTTCACCGACCTCGGGCACGCGATCTCGCTCGCCGTCGGGCTTCTCGCCTGGCCGCTGACCCGCCACCCGCACGGGAACGCGCAGCAACCCGTCATGCGTGTTTCACGTGAAACATGACCCCGAGCCGTACCGAAATTCGCTGGTACGCGGCATGCGGGCGCGGCAGAGTGAGGCATGCGGGGAGTAACAAAAGGTCCGGAACGGCCACTTCGAGCGCGCCTGACGGCGCGGGCCGTTCCGGACCTTCCCGGCTTCCGCCGGGCCGCCGTCAGGCGGCGCCCAGCAGACGTTCCAGGACCACGGCGATCCCGTCCTCCTGGTGGGAGGTCGTGACCTCATCGGCCACGGCCTTCAGTTCAGGGTGGGCGTTGGCCATCGCCACTCCGTGGGCCGCCCACGCGAACATCGGGATGTCGTTGGGCATGTCACCGAAGGCAATGGTCTCCGCGGCCTTCACGCCCAGCCGGCGTGCGGCCAACGAGAGGCCGGTGGCCTTCGTCAGCCCCAAGGGGAGGATTTCGACTATCCCGGGACCGGCCATCACCACGTCCACCAGGCTGCCCACGATCTCCCGGGCCGTCTTGACGAGCGTGTCGTCGTCCATTCCGGGGTGCTGGATGTACAGCTTGTTCAGTGGCGCGCTCCACACGGCGGAGGTGTCCTCCAGGTAGAGCGCCGGCAGGCCCTCTTGCACCTGGTACCCCGGCCCGAACAGGACTTCGCCGTCCACTCCGTCCCGGCTGGCCGCGAGCGCCAGCGGGCCCACCTCGGCTTCGATCTTGGACAGGGCCAGTCCCGCCAGCTGCCGGTCCAGCGTCACCGAGGTCAGCAGCCGGTGCGCGCCGGCGTCATAGACCTGCGCCCCCTGCCCGCACACGGCGATCCCCTGGTAGCCGAGATCGTCCAGTACGCTCCGGGTCCAGGGCACGGCCCGGCCGGTGACGATGATGTGCGCCGCGCCCGCCGCGGTGACCGCGGCGAGCGCTTCACGGGTGCGTTCCGAGACGGTGTCGTCGCTGCGGAGCAGAGTGCCGTCGAGGTCCGTCGCGACGAGCTTGTACGGGAACGGGACCGGGCTCACTTGGCGATCGGCTCCAGGACTTCACGACCGCCCAGGTAGGGGCGGAGCACCGGAGGCACCCGCACGGAACCGTCCGCCAGCTGGTGGTTCTCCAGAATGGCCACGATCGTGCGCGGGACCGCGCACAGGGTGCCGTTGAGCGTGGACAGGGGCTGGGTCTTCTTGCCGTCGCGGTAACGGATCGACAGGCGGCGCGCCTGGAATCCGTCGCAGTTCGAGGCGGAGGTCAGCTCGCGGTACTTGCCCTGCGTGGGGATCCAGGCCTCGCAGTCGAACTTGCGGGATGCCGAAGAACCGAGGTCACCGGTGGCGACGTCGATCACCTGGAAGGGGAGCTCCAGGCTGGTCAGCCACTGCTTCTCCCATTCCAGGAGCCGCTTGTGCTCGGCCTCGGCCTCCTCCGGTGCGACGTAGGAGAACATCTCCACCTTGTCGAACTGGTGGACGCGGAAGATGCCGCGGGTGTCCTTGCCGTACGTGCCGGCCTCACGGCGGAAGCACGGCGAGAAGCCGGCGTACCGCAGCGGGAGCTTGTCCGCATCGATGATCTCGTCCATGTGGTACGCGGCGAGCGGTACCTCGGAGGTGCCGACCAGGTAGTAGTCGTCCTTCTCCAGGTGGTAGACGTTCTCCGCGGCCTGGCCGAGGAAGCCCGTGCCCTCCATGGCGCGCGGGCGGACCAGCGCGGGGGTCAGCATCGGGATGAAGCCGGCCTCGGTGGCCTGAGCGATCGCCGCGTTGACCAGGGCCAGCTCCAGCAGGGCGCCGACGCCGGTGAGGTAGTAGAAGCGGGAGCCCGACACCTTGGCGCCGCGCTCGACGTCGATGGCGCCGAGGGACTCGCCGAGTTCGAGGTGATCCTTGGGCTCGAAGCCCTCGGCTGCGAAATCGCGGATCGTGCCGTGCGTTTCCAGGACGGTGAAGTCCTCTTCGCCGCCGACCGGCACATCGCTGTGAACGATGTTGCCGAGCTGCAGGAGGAGCCGCTTGGCCGCCTCGTCCGCCTCGTTCTGCTCGGCCTCGGCCGCCTTGACGTCCGCCTTGAGCTGTTCGGCCTTCTTCAGCAGCTCCGCCCGCTCCTCCGGAGAGGCCTTGGGAATCAGCTTGCCGAGCGACTTCTGCTCATTGCGCAGTTCGTCGAAGCGCATGCCGGAGGACCTGCGGCGCTCGTCGGCGGAGAGCAGCGCGTCGACGAGGCCGACGTCCTCTCCACGGGCGCGCTGCGAGGCGCGGACACGGTCAGGGTCTTCACGGAGCAGCCGGAGGTCAATCACCCCTCCAGGCTACCGGGCCGGGGTTCCGGGGATCACATCGATAACACGTTGCGTGACACTATGTCCCAATTGAGGCGAATGTAAAACTGCTGCCCTTCCGTCGGCAAAAGCACCCGGTTTTCCAGGAAAAGTGGCCACAAGGCCGACCCGGGTCAGGCCCTCAGCAGGGAGAAGGCGCTCCTTGTCCACAGGAATTCCGCACAGGAGCTTCTTATCCACAGGCTGTGTGCCGGATCTGTGGACACGGAAATAGATCGTTACCGGCCGGTGGCCACCCGCTGGAAATCAGGGCTCAAACCGCCCTCACACACTCATTCGGGTGGGAATGCCTCGCCCCAAAGAGTTGATCGGCGATACGGGGGTGACGCCGTTCACCTCGCGCTCCCTTGCGTGAAACCTGAGAGCCCCGGCCGATATGTCGACCTTGTCGCGCTACTCTGTCGACTTGTCCCCAGGCCCGCCTCTCGACCTGTGGATAACTCTGTGGACAGTGGAGGAACCCTACGGCCGGCCGTCGAGACAGCGCGCCAACCAGTCGGAGGCGTCCGTGAAGTCGCTGTCGGAGGTGCCCGGCCGCGCGGCCCGTACCTCACTCACGGCAACGCCGGCCCTCGGGTAGGAACCAAGGAAACGGACCTGGGGACAAGTGCGCTTGAGACCCATCAGCGCCTCGCTGACCCGGCGGTCGGAGATGTGGCCCTCGGCGTCGACCGCGAAGCAGTAGTTGCCGATGCCCGCGCCGGTCGGCCGGGACTGGATCAGCATGAGGTTGACCCCGCGCACGGCGAACTCCTGGAGGAGTTCCAGCAGCGCACCAGGGTGGTCGTCCCCGAGCCACAGCACGACCGAGGTCTTGTCGGCACCCGTCGGGGCGGCCGGCCGGGCGGGGCGGCCGACGAGCACGAACCGGGTCTCGGCGTTCTCCGCGTCGTGGATCTCGGTGACCAGTGGCACCAGCCCGTACGTGGCGGCGGCGAACTCACCGGCGAAGGCCGCGTCGAAGCGGCCTTCCTGGACCAGCCGGGCGCCGTCGGCGTTCGAGGCGGCCGACTCCCAGACCGCGTCGGGCAAGTGGGCACGGAGCCAGTTGCGGACCTGCGGCTGCGCTACCGGGTGCCCGGTGACGGTCTTGACGTCCGACAGCTTGGTGCCGGGCCGCACGAGCAACGCGAACGCGATCGGCAGCAGGACCTCGCGGTAGATCATCAGCGGTTCGCCCGAAGCCAGCTCGTCCAGGGTGGCGGTCACCCCGCCCTCCACCGAGTTCTCGATCGGCACCAGTGCGGCGGCCGCTTCGCCGTTGCGTACGGCGTCCAGGGCGGCCGGGACCGACACCATCGGGACGAGCTCCCTGGTGGCGGCTTCCGGCAGCGTGCGCAGGGCGGCTTCGGTGAAGGTGCCCTCGGGACCGAGATAGGTGAAGCGGGTGGCCGACATGCGATCAGCCTAATGCCGGGGCAGCCGCGCCCGGCGGGATGTTCACCCTTCGAGCAGCCGCTGCCCGACGTACTCCCCGGGCCGCGGCCCCGGCGGAACCGCGTACAGCCCGCTGGATTCGTGCCGGATGAATTCGGACAGGGCATCACCCCGGTCGAGCTTGCGCTGGACGGGTACGAAGCCGCGCAGCGGATCGGCCTGCCAGCAGATGAACAGCAGCCCGGCATCGGGGGAGCCGTCGGGCGCGATGCCGTCGTGGAAGGAGAAGGGCCGCCGGAGCATGGCTGCCCCGCCGTTCTGCTCGGGAGCGGAGATCCGTGCGTGTGCGTTGGACGGGATCACCGGCTTGCCGTCGGCGCCCAGCTTCGCGAGATCCATCTTCGTGGTCTCGCTTCCGCCGCTCAGGGGGGCGCCCGTGGCCTTCGTACGGCCGATGACCTCCTCCTGCTGGATGGTGGACTGCTTGTCCCACTCGTCGAGCAGCATCCGGATCCGGCGCACGACGGCGTACGAGCCCCCCGCCATCCAGGAGTGCTCGGCCGCGCCGGGGCCCGCGGCCGGCACGAAGATCCGCTTGTCGAAGTCGGGGTCCGCCGGCTTCGGGTTGGCGGTGCCGTCCACCTGGCCCATCAGGTTCCGGGCGGTCATCGGGGCGCCCGTGGCTCCGGGGGACCGGTTGAAGCCGTTCATCTGCCAGCGCACCCGGGCGGCTTCCCCGGCGTCCTTCTGCAGGGCCCGCAGCGCGTGGAAGGCGACGAGCCCGTCGTCGGCTCCGATCTGGATCCAGAGGTCACCGTTGCTGCGCTGGAGGTCGAGCCGGTCGGAGGAGAAGTCCGGCAGCGGGTCGAGGGCGGACGGGCGGCGCGAGACGAGTCCGGTGCGCTCGAAGAAGGAGTGCCCGAACCCGAAGGTGACGGTCAGGGACGAGGGCCCGGCATCGAGGGCGATCCCGGTGTCGGCGGTGGGCGCGGTCTGTCCGGCCATCAGCCGCTGCGCGGTCTGGGACCAGCGGCGCATCAGGGCGGCGGCTTCCGTACGCCCGGCGCCGGGCGCGAGGTCGAAGGCCAGGACGTGTCCCTTGGCCTGGAGCGGGGTGGTGATACCGGCCTGGTGGTCTCCGTGGAACGCGACCTGGGTGGCGCCGAGGGAAGCGAGGGTTCCCGCGCTGCCCTTCGCCGTGGTCTGCGGGGTCTCGGCGAGCGCGGAGTGCACGAGGGCGCCGCCGGTGGCGCCGAGTGCCAGGCCGGCGGCGCCCGCGGCGCCCACCGTGCCCAGCAGACGGCGCCGCGAGATCTCGATGTCGGGGTTGCTCTCGGTGCTGTCGGTCACGCTGGTCAGCCGATCTTCACGTTCTTCTGGACGGTCGTCTGGTCGATGTCGGAGGTCCGCACGGTGACGTCGATGCGCCATTCGCCCGAGAGCGGCAGCTGTACGCCGTCCGCGCTCCAGTGTCCGGGAGCCGCGCGCTCCGGGAGGACCGGCAGCGGACCGATCTCCTTGGCCGGGAGCGTGAAGGAGACCTTCACCTCGGGGAGGTCGAGGGGCTGTCCGTCGGGGGTTTCGGCCCACAGGTGGAGGCCGTTGGCGCCGACCCGCCCCGGAGCGAGTTCCAGCCGGACGGTGCCCTTGCCCTGGGGGCCGCCCGTGTCGAAAGGCAGGGTGATCTTCACCGGCCGGTTCGGAACGGCGGTGGCCGCCGCCGAGCCGCGCCCCGTCTCCAATTCAGCAGTGCGCCCCGGCTCGGTACTGGTCAGCACCGTGGTCACGGCCAGCAACGCGACCGCGACCACGGCCTCTGCCAGGACCGAGCGGCGCAGGGCGGCCCGCGCCGGGTCGGCGTCCCGCACCTGCTTGGAGCGGGCGTTCTCCTTGGCGGCACGTTGCCGGGCCAGCTGAGCGGCACGCCGGGGGTCAGCGGGCACCGTTACCAGCGCCGCCTCCTCGGGCGACGGCACACGCTCCGACGTTTCACGCTCCGATGTTTCACGTGAAACAGCCCCCTGGACCGGCTCCGCCGAACTGTCCGAGAGTCGGGCGGTCCAGGAGCGGGAGAGGTAGGCGATGCCGACGAGGACGCCGACGAGGGCGACCTTGATCAGCAGGAGCTGCCCGTAACTCGTGCCGGTCAGGGCGGACCAGCTGCCCAGCTGGCGCCAGGATTGGTAGACGCCGGTGACGACCAGCACCAGGACGCTGATGAACGCGACCTTCGAGAAGCGCCTGACGGCCTCGCGCTCGATGCCGGGCACCTTGTACAGGGCGACGAGCAGCGCGGTGAGGCCGCCGAGCCAGGTGGCGACCGCGAGCAGGTGCAGGATGTCGACCGGCATGGCGATGCCGGGCTGGAGACCCGTGGAGGCGTGCTCGGACAGGGCCCAGGTGGCGGCGATACCGCCGGCCACGACAGCCCCGCCGACACCGAGCCCGAAGGCGAGGTCGCTCGTGTCCTTGCGTGCGTCCACCGTGTCGTCGGCCGTGGCCGCTCCGTCGGTGACGTGCGCCTCGGTGCCCCGCGCGTCCGGTCCGGCGCCCTGCTGCCGGCGCGCGTAGGCGCCGAAGAGCACGGCCACGAAGAGCGCCGCTGCCCCCAGGAGCAGCAGCCTCGACACGAACGAGGCGCCGGCCTTGGTATCGAGGACGGCCTTGAGTCCGTCGAGGTCGAAGGCGTCGGCGAACTTGCCGGACCCGGTGTACGGGCTGCGCAGCACCAGCATGGCCAGGGTGGATGCGGTCAGCAGCACCCAGCCGCGCAGGACCAGCTTCTGCAACGGCCGCTCGGCCGAGCCCCGCCGCCAGCACAGCAGGATGAAGGCGGCGCCGCCGACGAGGACGGTGAAACCGATGTAGGCGGTGTACCGGGCGATGCCGTACGCGATGCCGACGGGTCCGCCCCCCGCCTTCTGGGTGGGGAGGGCGACCTGAGTGGCCGACGGGGCGCCGACGGAGAAGGTGAAGGCGCCGGAGACCGGATGGCTGTCGGCGGAGACGGCCTGCCAGGCGACCGTGTACGTGCCGTTGGGCAGCCCGGAGTGCAGGGCGGTGCCGTAGCGGATGGTGGATCCACTGCACATGTCTCGCAGTTCGCCGGTGTCGACCCGCTTGCCCTGCGGGTCCATCACGCGGATGGAGTCGTCGCCCATGGCGACCTGTTCCGAGAAGGAGAGGGTGACCTGGGCGGGCGCCGTGGCGACCACCGCCCCGTCCTTCGGGTCGCTCGCGGTGAGTGCGGCGTGTGCCGCGGCCGGACCGGCCGCGGTGAACAGGGTCGCCAGCAGGGCTGCGAGGACCAGCGCGAACCGCGGCAGGAGTGCCGTGGCCTCTGCGCGGGCCGGGGTGGGGGCGGTGGCCGTCATGGCGTGTCAGTTCCTCGGTCCGTCAGTGGGCGTTGGAGCTCTGCCCGGTGTACGTACGGTCCTTCACGTCCAGCTCGATCGTGACCGGATCGGCCTTCTCGAACTTGAGCTCGACCTTGACCTTGTCGCCGACCTTCGGCTTGCTCTTGAGCCCCATGAACATGACGTGGCTGCCTCCGCGCTCCAGGCTGAGGCGGCCGTTCGCGGGCACGTCCAGCGAAGGGACCTGCCGCATCTTCTGGTCCTTGGTCTCGTGGATCTGGAGATCGTCCGAGAGCGGGCTGGTCAGGCCGGTGAGCTTGTCGGGCGTCTTCGAGTCGTTGGTGATGACCATGAAGGCGCCGGCCATCTTGTCGTCGACGGGCTCGGGCATGAAGGCGCCGCTGACCGTCAGCTTCGGAGTGGCGTCCTGGGTCTTGCCCTCCGACTCGGAGGAGCAGCCGGATATCGCGAGCGCTGCCGTCAGGGAGAGCGCGGCGGCGATGGTGCGGGTGGTGCGGGCGTTCACGGGTTCTCCCCCTTGACGATCTTCGGCAGGTCCTTGGTGTAGTCATCGACGGTGGTGCTCTCGCCGTAGAGGAGGTAACCCTCGTCGGTCTTGGGCGAGAACGCGATGACCTGGGCCCCGTGCATGGAAACGACGCTGCCGTCGGCCTCCTTCTTGGCGGCCTCGATACCGATGCCGAGTGACCGCGCCGCGGTCTGGATGGTGGCGAAGTCCCCGGTCAGTCCGATGAAGGACGGGTCCTGGGCCTTGAGCCACGTGCCGAGGGATTCGGGGGTGTCCCGTTCGGGGTCGGTGGTGACGAAGACGACCTGGAGCTTGTCCTGGTCCGCCTTGGGCAGCGCCTTCCTGGCGACCGCGATGTTGCTCATGGTCAAGGGGCAGACGTCGGGGCAGTTGGTGTAGCCGAAGTAGATGAGCGTCGGACGGCCCTTGGTCTGCTCGCGCAGGTTCCACGGCTTGCCGGTGGTGTCCGTGAGGACGAGGTCCGGCTTGTCGAAGGGGCGGTCCAGGACGGTCGCCGATCCGGCCTTGTCCGTGCCGGTGATCTGGGTGACCGAACCGCTGGACTTGGCCGGCTCACCGCCGCAGGCGGTGAGGGCGAGCGCGGCCGCCGCGACGAACGCGGCGACCGTCACACGTGTGGTGCGCATGGGGTGGGATCCCTGGGATCGGGGTTTCGGATGGTCTCTCAATGACAGAGCCCGCGGGGCCCGTCGGTCAGGAGGCGCGGCGACGCGAGACGAAGCCGAAGGCGACGCCACCGAGGCCCAGCACGATGCCGGCGATGCCGAGGGCGCGCGCGGTCGTGTCGGAGCCGCTCGCGGCGGCCTCGGCGTGGCCGTCCTCGTGGCCCTTGGCGTCGTCGGTCTTCTTCGCATCGTCGTCGTGGTGATCGTCCGCGGCCGCGGCAGCGGTCAGCTTGAGGACGGGCGCCGGGTTCTGCGGCTCGGCAGCTCCCGCCTTGGTCTCCTCGATCCAGCGCACGACCTCGTTGTTGTCGTAGGTCTGGATCGCCTTGAAGACCATCTGGTCCGCGTTGTCGGGCAGCTTGCCGATGGAGACGGGGAACTGCTGGAACTTGCCGGGCTCGATCTTGCCGCCGCTCCAGGTCACCTTGGTGACGGCCTCGTTGACCTGCTTGCCGTGCACGGTCAGCGGCTTGTCGAGCTTGCTCTTCTCGACGCTCACGGTCCAGCCGGGGATGTCCTGCGGCATGACGGAGGTGAGCGGCTGGTCGACCGGGAAGTTGACCTCCAGCTGCGTGGTCGACGCGTTGTCGCGCTCGTTCGGGACCTTGAAGTTGATCACCGCGTAGCCGCCCTTGGCGGCCTCGCCCGGCTGGACGCCGACGTGGGCGAAGGCGGGACCGGAGAGGACGAGGACGGCGCCGGCGGCGAGGGCGGCGGCGAAGGAGACACGAGAGGTCTTCATGGCAGGAACACTCCACGGGAAACAGGGGTGACATGGCTCCGCGTGCGGGCGCGCGCGGGGTTCACGGCACCGGTGCTCCCCTGATGTCGCGGGTAGTGGAGGTGCCGTGTCAGGCTGCGAGGGTGAGCACCGTCGGCGGCCCGCGCCTGATCACCGTGTGCTGGAGCGCTCCACGACCGGTGGAGACTTCGGACGACGCCTCGCCCCGGGGAGCCCGCGCCACCCGCTCCGGGGCGCCGGGCAGCCCGGACACGAGGGCTCGTACCAGCGTCAGGGCCGTACGCAGCGGACGTACCGGATCCGCCTCGGTGGACAGCCGGGACAGCTCGACGAGCCGGAACAGCGCGGCGTCGCCGCGCCCGAGCAGCCAGCCGCCGGCGAGCGCGGCCAACAGGTGGCCGAGCAGCATGGCGGGGCTGAACAGAGCGGTCTGCGGGGCGTGGGCCATGTGCGCGTGGGCCAGGTGCCCTTGCGCAGCCATGGCGGCCGGGTCCAGCCCGGCGGTCTCCAGGATCAGCCGGGCGTCTTCCGGACTCGGCGGCACGGAGTTGCCCCCGCAGATCAGCTGCGCGGCGAGTGCGGCGAGCGAGGAGTCCGAGGAGGCGGTGTCGACCGGCGCCGCGGCGCCGTGCTGACCGAGGCCGAACACCGCGTGCAGGGTCAGCTGTCCGGCTGCGAGCGAGGCGGCGATGCCGGGCAGCGAACGCCGACGTCCTGCCAGCGGCGCGGTGACCGCGAAGAGGGCGAGGAAGCCGAGGCCGAGGGCCCACCACGGCACGGCGGCGCAGGACGCCAGGGCGTGCCCGACCGCGGACAACACGACGCAGACCGCGGTGAACACCGCGGCCCGTATCGTCCGGAGGCCCGCTCCGGCATGCGTCGCGTGGGGGGCAGTCATGGCCGGCCCATCATCGCACTGCCCCCGGGACCGCCATACGGCAGGTCCGGAACATCCCATCCGTCCCCACGGGAGCCCGAGCGGGGTTCGAGCGCGCCCCTTCAAGCGGTGCCCGGCCCGGCCGGCTGCCCGGACTGCCCGCGGACCGCCTGCTGCCCGCGAACGGGCGCATACACCGGCACTCGCAGAGCCGCATCGGCCGAATGAGGGCTCCGGCAGCCGCCGGGGGCTTACGGGTGACCGAGGGCGGCAATAGGTAACCGTATGAGCATCTGGTGGTCTCTCCACTTGAGGCGCGACGCCGCGAGCGTGCCGCTCGCCAGGCGACTGCTGCTCGGGACGATGGAGACCGCGGGGGTGGACCCGGACATCTGTTTCGACCTGTCGGTGGCGCTGAGCGAGGCGTGCGCGAACGCGGTCGAGCACGGCGGGCCGGTGGCCGGCCCGTCCTGCGCCGGGAAGCCCGACCCCGCGCTCTGCGCCGAGTACCGCGTCACGGCCTATCTGGACGGCGACCACTGCCGCATCGAGGTGACCGATTCGGGGCCGGGCTTCCCGGCCTCGACGGTCGCCGGGCACAGACCCCGGCCCGCGGGGCCGTCGGAGAAGGAGCACGGCCGGGGCCTGGGACTGATCGCCGAACTCTCCGACCACGTCCGCTTCCGCAACCGGCCGGGCCGGGGCGCGGTGGTCAGCTTCGACAAGGTCCTCAAGTGGCGCGAGGGCGCACTGCTCGGCGTCTCGTAGCCGCGTCCCCCCTGCCGGGGCGGGGACCCGAAGGCCCCCGGTACGCCGGTGGGCGGGCCCCAACCGGGACCCGCCCATCGGCGCGGTGCGACGGCCGATCAGCCCTTGAGGCGCGCCATCCACGCCTCGACCTCGGCCGATGCGCGGGGCAGGCCGGCCGACATGTTCCGGTTGCCGTCCTCGGTGACGAGGATGTCGTCCTCGATCCGCACGCCGATGCCGCGGTACTCCTCCGGCACGGTCAGGTCGTCGGCCTGGAAGTACAGGCCGGGCTCGACGGTCAGGCACATGCCCGGCTCCAGCGTGCCGTCGACGTACGCCTCGGTCCGCGCGGCGGCGCAGTCGTGGACGTCCATGCCGAGCATGTGGCCGGTGCCGTGCAGCGTCCAGCGGCGCTGGAGGCCGAGCTCCAGCACCCGCTCGACCGGCCCCTCCACCAGGCCCCACTCGACGAGCTTCTCCGCCAGCACGCGCTGCGAGGCGTCGTGGAAGTCGCGGAACTTGGCGCCCGGCTTCACGGCGGCGATGCCGGCTTCCTGGGACTCGTAGACCGCGTCGTAGATCTTGCGCTGGATGTCGGTGTACGTGCCGTTGATCGGCAGGGTGCGCGTGACGTCGGCGGTGTAGAGGGAGTGGGTCTCCACGCCGGCGTCGAGCAGCAGCAGGTCACCGGAGCGCACGTCGCCGTCGTTGCGGACCCAGTGCAGGGTGCAGGCGTGCGGACCGGCGGCGCAGATGGAGCCGTAGCCGACGTCGTTGCCCTCGACGCGGGCGCGCAGGAAGAAGGTGCCCTCGATGTAGCGCTCGGAGGTGGCCTCGGCCTTGTCGAGGACCTTCACCACGTCCTCGAAGCCGCGGACGGTGGAGTCGACGGCCTTCTGCAGCTCACCGATCTCGAAGTCGTCCTTCACGGCGCGGGCCTCGGAGAGGTAGACGCGCAGTTCCTCGTCGCGCTCGGCGGTGACCTTGTCGGTCAGCGCCTTCTCGATGACGGTGTCGTGGCCCCGCAGGAAGCGGACCGGGCCGGTGGCCTCGGCCAGAGCCTCGGGCAGCTCGCGCACGTCCTTGGCGGGCAGACCGAGGAGCTGCTCGGCCTCGGCGAGGGAGTGGCGGCGGCCGACCCACAGCTCGCCCTGGCCGGACAGCCAGAACTCGCCGTTCTCGCGGTCGGAGCGCGGCAGCAGGTAGACGGTGGCGGTGTGGCCGCTCTCGCCCGTGGGCTCCAGCACCAGGACGCCGTTCTCGGCCTGGTCGCCCGTGAGGTACGCGTACTCGGTCGACGCCCGGAAGGGGTACTCGGTGTCGTTCGAGCGGATCTTCAGCCGGCCCGCGGGGACGACCAGCCGCTCGCCGGGGAAGCGTGCGGACAGGGCGGCCCGGCGCGCGGCGGTGTGCGAGGCCTGGGCGATCGGCTCCAGCCCGCGCAGCTCGGTGTCGGCCCAGCCGGTACGCATGTTCTCCGCGAGTTCCTCGCTGACGCCCGGGTACAGCGCGTTCTTGCGCTGCTTGTGCTTCTTCTGGGGCTGCTCTTCTTCCGGGGTCTCCGGGGTGAGCTCGTCAGCCACGTCTTCTCCTCAGCTACGACAGAACGGACCGGGTGTGGACCTCATCCATCGTATGGGTGAGCGGAAGACCCGTGTCGGGCCATGTGACAAATCAGTCAAATCGGGCCGCGAGCAGCACGATGTCCTCGGCCGGGTCCGCACCGGCGGCGCCGCTCGCCGGGCCCCCGTCCCGTGGGGGGAACACCGTGCGCAGGATGTGGTCGCAGATCGCCGCCGGGTCGTCCCGGGCGCTGCGCGGAACCCCGGCGGCCGCGGCGTGCAGCCGCGCGTAGGCCCGGTCCATGGGGTCGCCGGTACGCCGCAGCAGCCCGTCGGTGTAGAGCAGCACCGTTTCTCCGGGAGCGGGTTCGAACTCAACGCTCGGCGCCTCCCAGCAGGCCAGCATTCCCAGGGGCGCGGAGAGGGAGGTCTCCACGTACTCGGTGCGCCGCTCGCCGATGAGCAGCGGCGGGGCATGACCGGCGCCGGCCAGGATCATCTTGCGGGAGGCCGGCTCGCAGTAGGCGAACAGGGCCGTTGCCGAGCGCGCGGGCTCGGTCAGCCGCAGCAGGAGTTCGAGGTCGGACAGGACGGCGACGGGGTCCTCGCCCTCCATGACCGCGTACGCGCGCAGCGAGGCCCGCATGCGCCCCATCGCCGCGACCGCGCTCGGCCCCGAACCGCTGACGGAGCCGACGGCCAGCCCCATGGCACCCTCGGGCAGCGGCAGCGCGTCGTACCAGTCACCGCCGCCGCGCGGGCCGGTGTGGTGCCGGGCGGCGAGCTGTACCCCGGCGATCCGGGGCAGCCGGCTGGGCAGCAGTTCCTCGGCGACGGTGGCGAGCCGGGAGCGGGAGCGTTCCACCTCCATCATCCGTGCGAGGTGCTCGGCGGCATGGCGGACGTAGAGCCCGGCCAGGTCGCGTTGGCGTTCGCTCGGTTCGGCCTGCTCGTCGTAGAGCCAGACGGCCGCGCCCAGCCGGCCGGTCGCCTCCGCGGCCAGGGGCAGCGCGTAGCTGGCGGCGTAGCCCAGCCGGGCGGCGACCTCGCGGTGGCGGGGGTCGACGGGAGCGCCGAGCGCGCCCGACCCGGCCGTGGCACCGGGTTCCGGGAGCACGTCGCAGCCGCCCTGGGCGTCCGGTAGCCCGTCGAGGATGCGGCCGTACGAGGTGGCGCTGCGGGGCACCGTTTCGATGTGGCCGAGGTCCGCCCGCCCGAGCCCGAGGCCGATGGTGGTGGCCGGACCGAGCCCGTCGGAGGGCTCCAGGACCACCAGGCCGCGCCGGGCCCCGACGAGCGCCGCGCCGGCACGCACGAATTCACGCAAGGAGGCGTCGAGATCGACCGCCCGTGCGAGGCGTTCGGTCAGTTCGTGGAGGGTGGTCAGGTCGGAGACCATGCCCGCCAGCCGGTCCTGGATGACGGTGCTCGCGGCAGGCGGCACGGTCGGGACGGGGGCGGCGGTACGTGCGGCAGCGGCCGAGGTGGGCGCCGCAGTGTGCGGTGACGCGGTAACTGCCGGATCGATTCCAGCCACTTTCGGCAGATGCGAGGCGCTCATGGCGTCCGCCTTTCCACCTGGTGCGATTCGCCATATAGCATCGCAAACCCCCAGATCGTGCTGCGCCGCCATCAATGGATCCACATCTACACGCACACGAGGAGCGATGTCCAGCATTGCCCGGCTGGGAATCCTGGTGTCCGCAGAGCCGCAACTCGCTGTCCGGCCAAGGCTAAAACTTGGCCGGAAAAAGCCGGAACCGGACGGTTTTTGCGATCGACTGAGCGGGCGTCCCAGCGGGTCCGGGTACGTAAACGGTGATGCCCGGGGTCAGTTGACGCCTCCCGGCATCTGCCGGGAACCGCCCGGCTCGTGCCGTCGTCCTTAGCGGCGGCAGCCGGTCTCGGCATCCGGCGGTGTTGCGCTCGGCCCCGCCGTACGTTGGATGGACCCGTAAGAAAACTGCACGAACCGTGTGAACCTGCTCCGGCGGACGGTGACGCGAAACGTGTACGTGTGGTGAAACACCGACTACGTGGTGTGATGTGGCCCTCGGCGTTCAACGGAAAGGAACGAGCGCTCATGCGCGAGATCCTCGGAAGGCGTCTCCAGCGGCTCCGCGATTGCTTGAAATCCCGTTTCCCGACCTCTCCCGCCGCCCGGAACCCGGACGGCGACGCCGCTTCCCTGCTCGACGCGGCCCTGACCTGCGCGACCGTATGGCGGTGGCCCGTACTGCCCGGCGTGGGCCGGGCCGGCGCCGACAGTGCCCGCTGCGCCTGCCCCGACCCCGACTGCGTGGTGCCCGGCGCGCACCCCTTCGACCCGGGCCTGCTCGCGGCGACCACCGACCCGCGGATGGTGGGCTGGTGGTGGGCCAGGCGGCCGGCCGCCCCGGTCCTCATGGCCACCGGTGGCGCTGCGCCGTGCGCGGTCAGCCTCCCCGCCGTCGCGGCCGCGCGTGCCGTCGTACGGCTGGACGCGCAGGGCATGAGGCTGGGCCCGATCGTCGCGTCGCCCACCCGCTGGTCCCTCCTGGTGGCGCCGTACTCGCTGGAGCGGCTCGGCGAACTCCTCTACGCCAAGGACCACGTGCCGTCCTCCCTGCGCTTCCACGGTGAGGGCGGCTACCTGCTGCTGCCGCCCTCCCCGGCGTCCGGTGGCGGGCAGGTCCACTGGGAGCGGGAGCCGTCGACCGGGCCGGAGGGCCTCTGGCTGCCCGAGGTCGAGGAGCTCGTCCACGCGTTGGTGGAGGCGAGCAGCGGGGCGCCCGGAGGCGGAAGCCGGCTCGCATACTGAGGCCGCACGCCTGCCCTATCACTCTTACGGGTGTCGGCGAGTGCGGTTTACAGGGGAATTGGGCGCGGGGATCTCCGCGCCCCATTCCGGCATCGCTATCTTCGGCGAATGAATCTCCGCCTGATCGGTATCGGTGCCGGTGTGCTGATCATCTTGTCGCTTCCGCTTGCAGGAGCGATCGCCGGGCCGGATTTCGCCGGTCAGGGCGACGGAAAGGCGGGCGGGCTGCTCTCGTCGCTCGGCCTTTCCGACCCTTCCCGCACGTCGGACAAGGCGCGGGCCGCTGACCGCCCGGCTCAACCGGGTCCGCCGGAGCAGCCGCGTACGGATGCGCGGTGCGGTCCGGAACTCACCTCGCCGCACGGCCTGGAGGCCCAGACCTGCGTCCTGGTGAGCGAGGGCAGCACCTGGGGCCGCAGCTACTACCGCAACACCAGCGGCCGCGCGCTGGACGCCGTGCTGACCGTGATGGGGCCTGCGGGGCGCACGGTGCAGATCCGCTGCGCGGTGGGCGCGGGGGACGAGCCGGGTCTGTGCGAGACGCCGAGGGAGGCATCGGCTGGCGCGGCGAACGGCTACTCGGCCGTAACGGAGTTTGCAGTTCCGGATGATGAAGGTGCACTGCTACTGCGGTCCGGGAGCAACACACCGGCACCGAACGGCGGTTGAGCACCACCGGAAATGAAGGGCCCGGTCGCTGGCGACGGGGGATGCACCAGCGACCGGGCTACAAGAACGGTAACAAGAGATCGCCTGTACGCAAATTCGATCTCTGATATTCAGACACCGATTTGCAGGCGATTAGCGGGAGTTGTGACCCCGGTCACCGGACCCGCGGGGGTGCGCCGGGGTCAGCTGAGCGTCACCTGACGGTTGGTGAGGCCACCGCGCGCCCGGCGCTCCTCGGGGGTCAGCGGGGCGGTCGTCGCCAGGGCTGCTGCCAGGCGCTCCGCGAGCTCTGCGGCGGGCTTCTCCACGTCGTCCGCGGAGACCCCGGTGGGCAGGTCCCACACGGGGACCATCAGACCGTGGGCGCGGAACGACCCGACGAGCTTGGTGCCCTCGCCGAGCGAGGAGGTACCGGCCGCGTGCAGCCGCGCCAGGGCGTCGAGCAGCTTCTCCTCGGGGTGCGGCATGACCCATCGCAGGTGGTTCTTCTCCGGGGTCTCGCACCAGTAGGCGGCGTCCACGCCGGTCAGCTTGACCGTCGGGATGGCGGCGGCGTTGGCGCGTTCCAGCGAGGCGGCGACCTCCGGGGAGGCGTTCTGAGCGCTCTCCGCATCCGGAATCCAGAATTCGAAGCCACTGTGCACAACCGGCTCGAAAACGCCGTCGGTGTCCAGGAGATCCTGAAGTCGGGGACCCTCGGCCGGAACCCGGCGCGCCGGAACCGGAGATCCCGGCTCCGCCGTCAGTGCGCGCTCCAGGGTGTCCGCCATGTCCCGGGCGAGGTCCCCGGTGGTCGAGTCGTTCTGGAGGCCGAGCAGGACGGAACCGTCCTCGCGGCGCAGGGCCGGCCACGCCATCGGCAGTACGGTGACCAGCGTGACGGACGGGACGCCCTCGGGCAGGCCGTCCTTGAGGGCCAGCGGCACGGTGGCCGCGGGGACGAGCTCGCGCAGCGCCACCCAGTCGCATTCACCGGGCAGGCCCTCGAACGGGCGCTGTACGTGCTCGGTGACGGCGTGCGCGGCCGCGGCGCCGTGGCAGGCCTTGTAGCGGCGCCCGGATCCGCAGGGACAGGGCTCGCGGGCGCCCACCACCGGGATTTCCCCGTTGTGGAGCTGCGGCTTCGCGGTCTTCGCGGCGGGGCGCTTCTTTGCCATCGTGGGTGTCTCCCGGTTGCGGCGGTACGGCGGGTTCTGGGCGCGAGCCTAGCCGTTGGTACCGCCGGAACCGGTGGGGTGCGGCCGGGAGCACGGTCGGCGTGCGCTCCCGGACGGCAGCCGGCTGCCTCTACGGATCCCGCGACCCGTTTCCGGGGCCCCCGCGGTAACCCGTTCGCGGCCCCTCGTCAGGTGTCGAGGTCGTCGAAGGCCGTGATGAAGTCGATCGCCGGGGATGCGACGCGCGTAGCGAAATCCTCGTGCCGGGTCCCACAGGCGACGATCACCCACACGGTGACCTCACCCGCCGCTCCGTCCCGGACACCCCAGTCCTGGGCCAAGGCGCTGATGATGTTCAGCCCCCGGCCGCCCCGCGCGGTGACCGAGGGTGTGGACGGGATCGGCCGGGTGGGCCCGCCGCCGTCCGTGACCTCGACCGTCAGTCGCCCCGACTTGTCGACGCCCCATGCGGCGCGTATCTCCCCGTCCCCTACTTCCCGCGCGCCCAGTGGCCGGCCGTGTCGGCAAGCGTTGCTGAGCAGTTCGGAAAGGATCAGAACGGCGTCGTCCACGACCGATTCGGACACCCCGCTGATCCGCAGCTCTCTGCGCATCCGGTGCCTCGCCTCGCCCACGCCCGCAGGACCATGGCGTACGTCCATGCACGACGACGTGGGCACTTCCTGTGCCATCACCAACGCCACCCCCGGAACCTCCTTAGCCCCACGCCATGATCTGGATGCCCCAATGGCCTGGACCGGAAACCGCCACGGACGGGCCCTCTGACGCATTCACGACGGACAGATGCGGAGCGGATGCGCCGGTGCACACCCTGTTACGGGAGGGGTGGAGGCGGCGGGTGTGCATAACGGGACGTCAGCGCCCTAGCTGTGACAGAACCTGACGGGGTCTGTTCGTGATGATCGCTTCTACCCCCAAATCAGCGCAGAGCTGAACGTCATCAGGTTCGTTTACGGTCCATACGTGTACGGGGTGGCCCGCTGCCTGGAGCCTGCGGATGTAGCCGGGGTGGTTGCGCACGATCCGCAGCCCCGGCCCGGCGATGCTCACCCCGGCCGGCAGCCGCCCGTCCCGCATCCGCGGTGAGATGAACTGCATGAGGTAGACGGTGGGGATCGTCGGAGCGGCCGCCCGTACCCGGTGCAGCGAGCGGGGGGAGAAGCTCATGACCCGGACGGGGTGCGGGCCCCCGGCGGCCGGGGCGTCCAGTCCGAAGCGCTTGAGGAGGAAGAGGAGCCGCTCTTCCACCTGTCCGGCCCAGCGGGTGGGGTGCTTCGTCTCGATCGCCAGTTGAACCGGGCGGCCGGCGTCGGAAACCAGCTCCAGCAGCCGCTCCAGGGTGAGCACGGAGGTGCGATCGGGGTCGGCGTCCCAGTCGGGCGACTCCTCGCGGTCCTTCCAGGATCCGAAGTCGAGGGCGGCGAGGTCGGCCAGTTCCAGGGCGGAGACGGCGCCGCGCCCGTTCGAGGTGCGGTTGACCCGGCGGTCGTGGACGAGCACGAGGTGGCCGTCCGCGGTGAGCCGGACATCGCATTCGAGGCCGTCGGCGCCGTCCTCGATGGCCTTCCGGTAGGCGGCCAGGGTGTGCTCGGGGGCATCCTCCGAGGCGCCGCGGTGGGCGACGACCTGAATGGGGTGCGGCGTTGCATGGGTCACCGGGTCATGGTGCCACCGAGGGGCCTCACGCGTCGGGGTGAGTACTGCTAATGCGGGTGAAATGTCGGATATAAAGAATGGACGGAGATGCACAGGTCCGGCTTACAGTGCTCTGACGGGTCATGGGAAAAGCTCTGTACTGGAACTTGTGCGGCACGTCGAACGTTCAGTCGGACCGGTATCACCAGATATCCAGCACCAGTAGCCGTGTGTG
Source organism: Streptomyces sp. NPDC054883 (assembly GCF_053610645.1). NCBI lineage: Bacteria > Bacillati > Actinomycetota > Actinomycetes > Kitasatosporales > Streptomycetaceae > Streptomyces > Streptomyces sp. NPDC054883. Next base: position 115,730 of record NZ_JBSGYT010000013.1, read on the forward strand.
TGAACGAGGAGAGAGCGCTGTGAGCACCGAGAACGAGGGCACCGCGGCCCCGACGCCCCCCGCGGCCCCGCCCGCACCCCCTGTGCCCTTGGCCGCTTCGTCCACCCCCGAGCCCTCGTCGGCCGCCGAGCCCGGGGCCGCGCCCTTCGACGCGCCCGCGGGGCAGCCTCCGGCGCACGCGGCCGGTGCCGAGCCGACCCAGCAGCTTCCGCACACCGCTCCGGCTGCGCCGCCCGCCGCTCCGGCCTACGGCCCGCCGGCCCCGGGGGCGCAGGACCCGTACGGGCACGCCCCGCACGGTCAGGCCGCGCACGGGCAGACCCCCGCCCCTGGGGCGCACGGCGCGGAGGGCTGGCCCCCGCCGCCCCCCACCGTCCCGGCGTACAGCGCCGATGGCGGACACGGCGGCGGTACCTGGGGTGCGCCGCTGACCGCGCACGGGTCCCCGGCCCCGAAACCCAAGGGCAGGGGCGGCCTGATCGCGGCCGTGCTCGTCGCGGCCCTCCTGGCCGGCGGTGTCGGCGGTGGCGTCGGCTACTGGGCGGCGGAGCGCAACAACGACGGTTCCGTCTCGACCACGATCACCGCCAGCACGCCCAAGGACCTCAAGCGCGAGCCCGGCTCGGTCGCGGGCCTGGCGGCCGGCGCGCTCCCCAGTGTGGTCACCATCGAGGCCTCGGCCGGAGACGGCGAGGGCGGCACGGGCACCGGGTTCGTCTACGACGAAGAGGGCCACATCCTCACCAACAACCACGTCGTCGCCTCGGCGGCCAACGGCGGCAAGCTGACCGCGACCTTCTCCAACGGCAAGAAGTACGACGCCGAGGTGGTGGGCCGGGCGCAGGGCTACGACGTGGCCGTGATCAAGCTCAAGAACGCGCCGGCCGGACTCAGGCCGCTGGCGCTCGGCGACTCCGACAAGGTCGCCGTCGGAGATTCGACGATCGCGATCGGCGCTCCCTTCGGCCTGTCCAACACGGTGACCACCGGCATCATCAGCGCCAAGAGCCGCCCGGTGGCCTCCGGTGACGGCTCCGGGGGCAAGAACTCGTACATGAGCGCGCTGCAGACCGACGCCTCGATCAACCCGGGCAACTCCGGCGGCCCGCTCCTCGACGGCCACGGCGCGGTCATCGGCATCAACTCGGCGATCCAGTCCGCCGGGAACGGCAGCTTCGGCGGCGGCCAGGCCGGTTCGATCGGCCTCGGTTTCGCCATCCCGATCAACCAGGCCAAGAACGTCGCCCAGTCGCTGATCAAGACGGGCAAGCCGGTGTACCCGATCATCTCGGTCTCGGTGGACCTCCAGTCCAAGGTCGAAGGCGCCAAGATCTCCGAGCAGGGCGCTTCCGCCAACGAGCTGGTCGACCCCAACGGTCCGGCCGGCAAGGCGGGCCTCAAGCCGGGCGACGTCATCACCCAGTTCGGCGGCAAGCCGATCGACAGCGGCCCGACCCTGATCAGCGAGATCTGGACGTACAAGCCGGGCGAGACGGTGAAGCTCACCTATGTGCGCGACGGCAAGCCGAACACGGTGGACATCACGCTCGGCTCCCGGGTGGGTGACAAGCCCTGACCGAGGGGCGGCCAGGGCGGGCGCTCAACGTCCGCTGGGCAATGGCTTGATGGAGAGGGGCCGTGGGCGGGATTCCGCCTACGACCCCTCCCAACGTCCGCTTATGCTTCCTTCGTGTTCGATTCTCGGCACATACGGACATTCCACGAAGTGGTCGCCTCCGGGTCCTATTCGGCGGCCGCGCGCGTCCTGGGGTACACCCAGCCCGCGATCACCCAGCAGATGAAGGCGCTGGAACGCGCCGTCGGCACCCCGCTCTTCACCCGGGTCGGCCGGACGATGCAGCTCACCGAAGCCGGGGAGTCCCTGGCCCGGCACGCCGAATTCATCCTCGGCAGCCTCTCTGCGGCCGAAGCGCAGCTCAAGGCGTACGCCCGGTTGCGTACCGGGCGGGTGCGGGTCTGCGGGTTCCCCAGCGCCAACGTCACACTCGTCCCCGAAGCGCTCAGCGGGCTGGCGAAGGAGCATCCCGGCATCCAGGTCGAGCTGCTGGAGGGAGAACCGCCGGAGTCGCTGCGGCGGCTGCAGCGAGGTGAATGCGACATCACGCTGGCCTTCACCTACCCCGGGCTGCACGAGGAGGTCCCGGAGGAGGTCGCCGAGGTCAAGCTGCTGGAGGACCAGCTGACGGTGCTCCTGCCGACCGGACATCCACTGGCCCGGCGCCGGGCCGTCCACCTGGCCGACCTTTCCGGGGAACGGTGGATCGCCGGCTGTCCGCGCTGCCGGGCCAACCTGCTGCACGAGTGCGCGGAGCTCGGTTTCGTCCCCGACATCCGGTTCGCGACCGACGACAACCTCGTGGTGCAGAGCCTCGTCGCGCAAGGCCTGGGGGTGGCGATGATGCCCGCCCTGGTGCTCCCCTCGCTCTCGCTGACCAAGGTCTGCGGTCGGCCGCTCCAGCCGGCCGCGCGCCGCCACATCGCCGCGTACGTGTACCGGGACCACCTGCGGATCCCGGCGACGGCCGTGGTCCTGGACGAGCTGAAACGGGTGGCGGAGAACCGCATCGGATGCTGACGCCGACGCGCTACGGCCACGCGCATCCATAAACGCAGCCTGGGATTTCAGGTCGAAACTGTCGTTGGACGTGATGGATGGGCTGCCGGACGCTCCCTGTATGACCACCACCACACCGGCCCGTACGACCACGAGCATGGCCGCCCTCGTCCACGAGATCCGCGCGGTCGTGGAGCGTGGGTTCGTTCCCGACCTGACCGCCCACCTGGTCGGTGAGCGGCTCGCCCCGTACCTGCGCAGGAATGATCTGCTCACCCCCGATCAGCGCGAAGGACACGCGGACCGCTACCGGCAGCACGTGCTGCACGCCGAGCCGGACGGCAGCTTCTCGGTGGTGGCGCTGGTCTGGTTACCGGGGCAGGAGACCGCCATCCACGACCACGTCGCATGGTGCGTGGCCGGGGTCTATGAAGGAGCCGAGAGCGAGCTCCGCTACCGGCTCGCCCCGGCCACGGCGACGGCGGGCGCGCGCCTGGTGCCGACGGAGGAGGTCGTGAACGGACCGGGCGACGTCTGCGGGTTCGCCCCGCCCGGTGACATCCACAAGGTCCGCAACTCCTGTCGAACGACGGCGATATCCATCCACGTCTACGGCGCCGACGTGGCCCGCCTGGGCAGTAGCGTCCGCCGCGTCTACACGATCCCGGCCGGCTGATGGCTCTGCTGAACCGGCCCACCCACCGCCCGGTGTGGGACCGGCTGCGCCACGTTTCACGTGAAACAACGCCGACCGCTCCTGTTTCACGTGAAACCTCCCCCTCCCCGTGGCCTGGGCTGACGCTCGCCACCTTCGGTGCCTTCCTCGCATGGTGCGCGCACCTGGTGGTACCGGCCGTGCCGATGCTGACCGCGTCGGTGGTGCTGGGCATCTGCGTCGCGCATCTCCCGGTCACCAGGGCCGTCGTACGAGGGCCCGCGCGCCCGGGACTGTCTCTGGCGGGCCGCAGGCTGATGCGGATCGGCATCGTCCTGCTCGGCCTCGGTCTCGGCCTGGACCAGGTGCTCCGGCTGGGCTGGTCGACGGTGGCGATGGTGAGCGCGGTGGTCGCCGCCACTTTCTTCGGCACCTTGTGGTTGGGCCGGCGCCTGGGGTTGCCGGGGGACCAGCCGTTGTTGATCGCCACCGGGTACTCGATCTGCGGGGCCTCGGCGATCGGCGCGGTGAGCGAGGTGTCCGGCAGTGATGAGGAGGACGTGGCCTCCTCCGTCGCCCTCGTGACCCTGTGTGGAACTTTGGCCATTGCCGTACTCCCGCTCCTCCAGGGTCCTTTGGGCCTCTCCGACCTGGAGTTCGGCCGATGGGTGGGCGCGAGTGTCCATGACGTCGGCCAGGTGGTGGCCACCGCTCAGACCGCGGGACCCGCCGCACTCGGCGAGGCGGTGCTGGTCAAGCTCATGCGGGTGGCGCTCCTGGCTCCGCTCGTCGCGGCAGTGGCGTTCTCGGTACGGGCCCGGCGGCGCGGAGTGCGTACGGCCTCGGGACGGCGGCCCGCCCCGGTGCCGCTCTTCGTGGCCGGTTTCCTGCTGGCGGCCGCGGTGCGTGCCACCGGGGTACTGCCCGGCCCGGCGCTCGACTGGGCGCATACCGCCCAGGAGGCACTGCTGGCCGCCGCGCTGTTCGGCCTGGGCACCGCGGTGCACCTGCCGTCCCTGGCCAGGACCGGAGGCCGGGCGGCGGTGCTCGGCCTCGGTGCCTGGGTGGTCGTGGCCGGGGTCTCCTACGGAGGCGTACTGCTCACCGTATGAGGGTTGTGGCGAAGGAAGTTGGCCATTTCCTGGCCGGAACCGACCGAACGTTCCGACTGTGGCCTGACATCTCACGCCCGCCGTGCCACCCTGCACCCGATCCGCACCGACCACTCTTCACCCCACCCTGCCCGGTTCCGACCGGACCGGGCACGGCAGAAGGAGTCCTGCGTGAATCGACACCGCACGGTCGCATCCGTTCTTCTCGCGGCGGGCGCCCTGCTCGCCGGCGCCCTGACGGCCGCCACCCCCTCGGCCGCAGTGGAGGCCCCGTCCGCCCCGTCCTCCTTCCGGCAGCAGCAGACACCTGGCTTCTGGACCGCCGAGCGCATGCGGGCGGCCGCTCCGCTGGACGTCACGGCGGCCCCGGGATCAAGCTCCCACCGCTCGCCCTCCCCGATGAGCCGCCCCACGTCGGTCCCCACGACGCGGGCGGCGGCCTCCCCCGCCTCCTTCCCGCAGCCGGGCGGCGCCTGGACGGGCGGCGGCGCGGTCGTGAAGACCTCGGGTCGGGTGTTCTTCACCTTCAACGGCCGGACCGCTTCGTGCTCCGGCGACTCCGTCACCAGCGCCAACGGCAGCACGGTCATCACGGCCGGGCACTGCGTGAAGTACCAGGGAGCCTGGCACACCAACTGGATCTTCGTCCCGGCGTACGACAACGGCAACGCGCCGTACGGTCAGTGGTCGGCGACCAAGACCTTCGCGACCACCCAGTGGGCGGCGAGCGAGGACATGAACATGGACGTCGGCCTGGCCGTCGTCGCGCCCCTGAACGGCCAGAAGCTCAGCCAGGTCGTCGGCGCCCAGGGCATCCAGTTCAACGGTGGCTACAACAAGAAGATGTACTCGTTCGGCTTCCCCGCGGCCGCGCCCTACGACGGCACCAAGCTGGTCTACTGCAGCGCGAACACCGGCAAGGACTTCCTTCTGACCAAGGACCACAGCCTGGCCTGCAACATGACGGGCGGCTCCAGCGGCGGCCCCTGGTTCCAGGACTTCAACGAGGCCACCGGCCTCGGCACCCAGGTCTCGGTGAACAGCTTCGGCTACAACTTCCTGCCGAACACGATGTTCGGCCCGTACTTCGGCAATGAGGCCAAGGCGGCCTACGACCAGGCCCAATCCGCCTGACCGCGCCCCCACCGGCCCCCACCGCCCGGTACTCTGTACCGGCCAGGTGGGTTGCCCGAGCGGCCTAAGGGAACGGTCTTGAAAACCGTCGTGGCGCGAGTCACCGTGGGTTCAAATCCCACACCCACCGCCAGCTCAGCGAACGCGCTGATCAGAAGGGGCACCCCGGTCCGGGGTGCCCCTTCGTCGTGGGGCGGGCACGGGGAACAGCCGCAGGCGGCGTCGCTCCATGGGGAGGTCGACGGGGGGCGTTGGTCCCTTTGAGTGGTGTTTGTCGGAAGATCGGCGCGCGTGGTGGGGTTCGTGCGGTTGCGGAAACATCATGGCGAATGTATTCAGATCCGCCCTTCGGAACATCGCGAAATGAGGGACCCGTCATGGCTCTCCGCAGCACCGTCACGTCGTTCTGGACCGTCGTCCTCGCCGCGGTCGCGGCGCTCCTCGCCGCCCTCGGCTTCGGCTCGAAGGCCACTGCGGCCCACGCCCCCTCCGTGGCCGCTCCCGTGGTCCCGGCGACTCGGCGCCGGCCGGTCCCGATGGCGCGGCGGACGTGGCGGGCGATGATGCGGGGCGGCTCGCTCCCGCCCACGATCAAGCAGCGGATCCGGGCCGAGGCGCACGGCAAGACCCCTTCCGTCCGTCGCTCGACCACGGCCCTCGCCGCGGGTGGGATCGCGGGAGGCGTCGGGCAGCCGGCCACCTCTGCGACCGCTGACGGTCCCGTCCGGCAGACCGCTGCCATTGCCGCCAGGGGGCGCACCCGTGTCGTCGCGCAGCGGCTGGAGCTCGCCGCGTAGGAAGCACACGGCGGGTCGGAGCGGAACAGCGGGCGCTGGAGCCCGGCCGGTCACGGCCGAGGATCGCGCCCAGGCGCCCCGGTAGTGGGGTGCGAGGAAGTGAGCCCTGGCGGGCGCCGGGGGCGCACGGGGGGCGCGAGGCAAGGCATCGCAGGGTCGCAAGCTCGGGAGACGGCGGGGTCCCCGGACGGCGCGGCCCTTTTTGGCATGTCCGGACGCGTCAAAACGGCAAAGCGATTCTTCTCCCGTGGGGCAGGAGTGTCGGCCGTTTCAGGGATGCTGCTTTGGGGCCACAGGGCGTGAATCAGGTTTATCCGATGTCGCTCATGCTTGCGGGGATCAGTGCGCTCCGGGGTGGTTCGCCGGGGATTCGGTGGGCAACTCTGATCTCGCGGCGTCGTCACCCGCAGAACGGCCGAGGGGGTCGGCCAAATCCGTTGGTAAGAAGGCGACTTCGGCTTTCTGGAGGATCAGACATGGCAAGCATCCGTACCGCCCGCGTCATCGCCGCCGTCGCCACTCTCCCCCTCGCCGCCGCCCTGTTCGGCGGCGTGGCCGCGGCGGACAACGGCGCTTTCGCGAACGACGGATCGAATGCGAGCGTCGCCAAGCGGGACTGACTGCTCGGGGCGCCCGTGCGACCGGACCGGCTGGGGTCCGGTAGTGCGGGCGCCCCGGTGCGTCACCGCCGTCCACCGACCGCTCGTCGGCATCTTGACACCGACCAGGGATCTGACGGACAGTCAGTTTCACTCGTCGATGTGAAGCCGGGAGGCCCGCGCGTGCACCTCGCCCCGACCGGAGACCAGCTGCGGCTCCGCTCCGAACTGCGGGACTACTTCCGCGAGCTCATGCCCGACGGACTGCCCGAAGACCCGGCTGCGCAGCGGGGACTGCTGCGGCGCATCGGTGCCGACGGACTGCTCGGCCTCGGCTGGCCCGTCGGATACGGGGGCCAAGGACGCGGGGCGGACGAGCAGTTCGTGTTCTTCGACGAGGCCTACCGGGCCGGCGCCCCCGTCTCCATGGTCACCCTCAACACCGTCGGGCCGACCCTGATGAAGTACGGGACGCAGGCGCAGAAGGACCACTTCCTCCCGCGCATCCTCAAGGGCGAGCTCGTCTTCGCCATCGGCTACTCGGAGCCGGAGGCCGGCACCGACCTCGCCTCGCTGCGCACCCGCGCCGTGCGCGACGGCGGTCCCGAAGGGGACTGGCTGATCGACGGGCAGAAGATCTTCACGTCCAACGCCCAGAACGCCGACTGGATCTGGCTCGCCTGCCGCACCGATCCCCAGGCCCCCAAGCACAGGGGGATCTCGATCATCCTGGTGCCCACCGACGCCCCCGGATTCGACTGGACCCCGATCGAGACGGTCGGCGGACTCACGACCACCGCCACGTACTACGACGCGGTCCGGGTGCCCGCCGGCCACCTCGTCGGACCCGAGCACGGCGGCTGGGGACTGATCACCAACCAGCTCAACCACGAGCGCGTGGCCCTGGCCGCCATAGGCATGCAGGCCGAGGACTTCTATGAGCACGCCCTCGGGCACGCCCGGACCCCGGACCCGGTCACCGGCGAGCGTCCGGCGGACCACCCCTGGGTACGGTCCCGCCTAGCCGAGGCCCACGCACGGCTGGCCGCGGTGCGCCTGCTCAACTGGCGCCTGGTCCAGGACGTCGGCTCCGGTACCCTCGCGCCGGGCGACGCCAGCGGCGTCAAGTTCCTGGGCACCGAGTCGGCCGTCGAGGTGTACCGGATGTGCCAGGAGGCGGTGGGCGAGGAGGCCCTCGTACGCGGGCCCGCGGGTTTCGCGGGAGGCGAACTGGAGCGGATGAACCGGGCCGCCCAGATCAACACCTTCGGCGGCGGGGTCAGTGAGGTCCAGCGGGAGATCGTCGCCATGATGCGGCTCGGCATGAAGGGGAGGAAGCGATGACCGCGGACCCGGCCGTGGACGCCGACGGGGCAGCCCGGTTCCACACGCTGCTGAGAACCTTCGAAGGGCGCCCCGCCGCCTCCGGCGGGCGCGCCAAGGACGCGGTGAACGAACCGATGATCCGTCACTGGTGCGAGGCGATGGGCGACACCAACCCCGCCTACACCGGTCCGCACGCCATCGCACCGCCCACCATGCTCCAGGCCTGGACGATGGGCGGCCTCTCCGGCCACAGCGACCGCTCCTCCGCCTACGACGATCTCTTCGCGGTCCTGGACGGCGCGGGATGCACCTCGGTCGTCGCCACCGACTGTGAACAGGAGTACCTGCGCCCGCTGCGCCCGGGCGACACCGTCACCTTCGACGCCGTGATCGAGTCGGTCTCCCCGCGCAAGACGACCAAGCTGGGTACCGGTCACTTCGTGACGACCCGGATGGACGTGCGCGCGAACGGGGAGCTCGCCGGCACCCACCGCTTCCGGATCCTCAAGTACGCACCGGTCCAGCGGGCCGCGCGGGAGCGACGACCCGCTGCGCGCCGTCCGCGGCCCGTGATCAACCGGGACAACCAGGGATTCTGGGACGGGGTGCGCGAGCACAGGCTGCTCGTCCAGCGCTGCACCGCCTGCGCCACCCTCCGATTCCCCTGGCTCCCCGGCTGCCACGCCTGCGCGAGTCCCGACTGGGACACCGTCGAGGCGAGCGGGGCCGGCACGGTCTTCAGCTACGTCGTCATGCACCACCCGGCCTTCCCGGCGTTCGACCCGCCCTACGCGGTCGCGCTCGTGGAACTCGCCGAGGGAGTCCGGATCATCAGCAACATCACCGGCGTCCCCTACGACAAGGTGCGCATCGGCCTGCCCGTCCGGCTGGAGTTCCTGCGCGTGGACGAGGACCTGCAACTGCCCGTGTTCCGGGGGAGCGAGGGCTGATGGACTTCCGGCCCACCGAGGAGCAGGCCGCCGCGGCCGGCCTCGCCGCGCGCATCTTCCACGACCTCGCCACCCACGAGCGCCTCGCGGCCGCCGGCACCGGCAGTGACGCCGAACTGTGGAAGGCCCTGACCACCGCCGGGCTGACGGCCGCCGTCGAGGATGTCGGCCTGCTCGGGCTGGTGCTCCTGCTGGAGGAACAGGGCCGCACGACCGCGCAGGTGCCGTACGCCTCCACCTGCGCCTACGGGATCCTCCCCCTGGTCCGGCACGGCACTGCGGACCAGCGCGCCCGGTTGCTGGCCGCCCTCGGGACGGGCGAGGCGGTGGCCACCGGAGCCTTTCCCGCCCGGGGCAGGATCACCGCCACACCGGACGGGCTGCTCAGCGGAAGCGTCCCCGTCGTGCCCTGGCTGCGCGACGCCACGCACGTGCTGGTCCCGGACGCGGAACGGTCGCTGTGGCTCGTACGGACCGGCCTGCCGGGCGTGGACACCTCGGCGGTGGAGACCACCGCGCCGTGGGCCGCGGGCCGGCTGACGCTGACCGGCGCGCCGGCGGAACGGCTAGGGCGGGGGCCGCGGGTCTACGAGGACGTCCTCGCCGTTGCCCGTACCGCCTTCGCCGGGCTCCAGGCGGGCGTCTGCGCGGGCTCGCTGGCCCGCGCCGTGGAGTACACCTCCACCCGTGAACAGTTCGGCCGGCCGCTCTCCACCAACCAGGGGGTCATGCTCCGCGCCGCCGACGCCCACATGGACACGGAGGCGATCCGGGTCACCACGTACGAGGCGGCCTGGCGCATCGACGAGGGCCTGCCCGCGGACGGGCACGCACTGACGGCCGCCTGGTGGGCGTCGGAGGCGGGCAAGCGGGTCGTGCACGCCGGGCAGCACCTGCACGGCGGCACGGGAGCGGACCTGGACCACCCGGTACACCGCCACTTCCTGTGGGGGCGGCAGCTGGACGCCTACCTGGGCTGCGGCAGCGAGCTGCTGGCGGAGCTGGGCACGCTCCTGGCCGAGGAACCGCCGCGGGCCGCCGAGCCGCCCGTACCGCTGACCACCAGCCCTGACCACCACAGAGGGGACGACACATGAGGGTCGGTGACGCACTGCCGCCGCTGGAGATCCCGGTCACCCGCACGCTCATCGTCGCGGGCGCCATCGCCTCCCGGGACTACCAGGACGTGCACCACGACGCGGAGCTCGCGCGCGAGAAGGGCTCCCCGGACATCTTCATGAACATCCTGACCACCAATGGCCTGGTCGGCCGGTACATCACCGACCACCTCGGGCCGGCCGCCACCCTGCGCAGGGTGGCCATCCGCCTCGGTGCACCCAACTACCCCGGCGACACCATGACCCTCACCGGGACGGTCACCGCGCTCGACGGGGACACCGTCGAGATCCGGGTGGTCGGCGCCAACGGCACAGGACACCACGTCACCGGCACCGTCACGGTGTCCCTGGCGGACCGGGAGGCCGGAGAGTGAGCGTCCGTACCCGGGACGACCTGGGAGGCCGGGCGGCCATCGTCGGCATCGGCGCGACCGAGTTCTCCAAGGACTCCGGCCGCAGCGAGCTCAGGCTCGCCGTCGAAGCCGTCCACACCGCCCTCGACGACGCCGGCCTGGCCCCGGCCGATGTCGACGGCATGGTCACCTTCACGATGGACACCAGCCCTGAGATCACCGTCGCGCAGGCGGCCGGCATCGGAGACCTCTCCTTCTTCTCCCGGGTCCACTACGGTGGCGGCGCGGCCTGCGCCACCGTCCAGCAGGCCGCCCTTGCCATCGCCACCGGTGTCGCCGAGGTCGTGGTCTGCTACCGGGCCTTCAACGAGCGCTCCGGACGCCGCTTCGGCTCCGGGGTACAGCAGCGCGAGCCCTCGGCGGAAGGCGCGGCCCTCGGCTGGTCACTGCCGTGGGGACTGCTCACCCCGGCGTCCTGGGTGGCCATGGCAGCCCAGCGCTACCTGCACGCGTACCACCTGACCCCCGAAGCCTTCGGGCACGTGGCTGTCACCGGCCGTCGGTACGCCGCGAGCAACCCCGCCGCCTACTTCCACGGCAAGCCCGTCACCCTCGCCGACCACGCCGCGTCCCGCTGGATCGTCGAGCCCCTGCGGCTCCTGGACTGCTGCCAGGAGACGGACGGGGGCCAGGCCCTGATCGTCACCAGCACCGAGCGGGCCCGCACCCTGCGACAGTCGCCAGCCGTGATCACCGCCGCAGCGCAGGGCGCCGGCCGCCGGCAGGAGGCCATGACCTCCTTCTACCGGGACGACATGACCGGGCTTCCGGAGATGGACGTCGTCGCACGCCAGCTGTGGCGGACCAGCGGACTGCGGCCCTCTGACATCGACGTCGGCATCCTCTACGACCACTTCACCCCCTTCGTGCTCATGCAGCTGGAGGAGTTCGGGTTCTGCGGGCCGGGGGAGGCCGCCGACTACGTGGCCGCCGGCACGCTCCCGCTCAACACCCACGGTGGCCAGCTCGGAGAGGCGTACCTGCACGGCATGAACGGCATCGCCGAGGCCGTCCGACAGCTGCGCGGCTCCTCCGTAAACCAGGTCGCGGGCGCCGCCCACAGCCTGGTCACGGCCGGTACCGGGGTACCGACCTCCGGCCTGATCCTCAGTGCCGATGGCTGACGCGGGGCCCGGTCCCGCAGGCCGCCTCCTCCACCTTCAGGAGGTGCGGCCGGGCCCGGCCCTACAACCTGAGACGGATCCCGCTTCGGCACCTGCGGCCGATCCCAGGGCCGCTGCGCGCTCCTAGCGTTGAGGCATGACCACGCCTGTCTGCACGCTCGCCTCGAATCCGACGCCGTACCCGTCGTTCTCGGCGTACGTCAGGACCCGCGGCACGGTCCTGATGCGCACCGCGCGCTCGCTCACCGCCAACCCCTGCGACGCCGAGGACCTGCTGCAGACGGCCCTGGCCAAGACCTACGCCGCTTGGGACCGTATCGAGGACCACCGGGCACTGGACGGATACGTCCGGCGGGCCCTGGTCAACACCCGCACCTCACAGTGGCGCAAGCGCAAGGTCGACGAATTCTGCTGCGAGGAACTCCCGGAGGCAGAGCAGGAGCCGTGCACCGACGCCGCGGAGGCGCAGGCGCTGCGTGACGCGATGTGGCGTGCCGTGACCCGGCTGCCGGACCGGCAGCGGGCGATGGTGGTCCTGCGCTACTACGAGGACCTGAGCGAGGCGCAGACCGCGGAACTGCTCGGAGTCTCCGTCGGCACGGTCAAGAGCGCCGTCTCCCGGGCTCTGGGAAAGCTCCGGGAGGACCCGGAACTCGCCCCGGTCCGCTGAGCCGCCGCCCTCGACCAGTCTGACGTTTCACGTGAAAAACCGGGGGACCCGCCCGTTTCACGTGAAACAGCGAAGGGCCCGACGCGCTTTCTACCCCCGGGTAGTGACATACCGCCTGGTACGTGCGCAGAATCTTCCCATTGTCGCGACGGAGCGATAGCGCCCATCGGGAGGACGCCAGTGCTCAGCACCATGCAAGAGGTACCGCTCACCATCAGCCGGATTCTGGAGCATGGCCGCAGGGTTCACGGTAAATCGACCGTGACGACGTGGACCGGCGAGGCGGAGCCCCACCGCCGGACGTTCGCTGAGATCGGCGACCGCGCGGCCCGGCTCGCCAACGCCCTTCGCGACGAACTGGGCGTCGAGCCCGGGAGCGTTTTGGCGACACTGATGTGGAACAACGCCGAGCACGTGGAGGCGTACTTCGCGATCCCCTCCATGGGCGCCGTCCTGCACACGCTCAACCTGCGGCTCCCTCCCGAGCAGCTGGTCTTCATCGTGAACCATGCCGCGGACCGGGTGGTGCTGGTCAACGGCAGCCTCCTCCCGCTCCTCGCGCCGCTGCTGCCGCACCTGCCCACCGTCGACCACGTGGTCGTCTCGGGCCCCGGTGACCGTTCCGTGCTCGACGGTCTCGACGTGCGGGTGCACGACTACGAGGAACTCCTGGCCGGACGCTCCGAGCACTACGACTGGCCCGAGCTGGACGAGCGCCAGGCCGCGGCCATGTGCTACACCTCGGGCACCACCGGCGACCCCAAGGGCGTGGTCTACTCCCACCGCTCCATCTACCTGCACTCCATGCAGGTCAACATGACCGAGTCGATGGGACTGACCGACCGGGACACGTCCCTCGTCGTGGTCCCCCAGTTCCACGTGAACGCATGGGGCCTGCCCCATGCCACCTTCATGACCGGCATCAACCTGCTGATGCCGGACCGCTTCCTCCAGCCCGCCCCGCTCGCCGAGATGATCGAGCGGGAGAAGCCCACGCACGCCGCGGCCGTCCCCACCATCTGGCAGGGGCTGCTCGCCGAGGTCACCGCGAACCCCCGCGACCTGACCTCGATGAAGCAGGTCACCATCGGCGGTGCGGCCTGCCCGCCGTCGCTGATGGAGGCGTACGAGAAGCTCGGCGTCCGCCTGTGCCATGCGTGGGGCATGACCGAGACCTCCCCGCTCGGCACGATGGCGCACCCGCCGGCCGGTCTGAGCGCCGAGGAGGAGTGGCCGTACCGGATCACGCAGGGCCGCTTCCCGGCGGGCGTCGAGGCCCGCCTGATCGGCCCGGGGGGCGACCACCTGCCGTGGGACGGCGAGTCGGCGGGCGAGCTGGAGGTGCGCGGCGCCTGGATCGCGGGTGCCTACTACGGCGGCACGTCCGGTGAACCGCTGCGGCCCGCGGACAAGTTCAGCGCCGACGGCTGGCTGAAGACCGGCGACGTGGGCGTGATCAGCGCCGACGGCTACCTGACGCTGACCGACCGGGCCAAGGACGTCATCAAATCGGGTGGTGAGTGGATCTCCAGCGTAGAGCTGGAGAACGCGCTGATGGCGCACCCCGAAGTGGCCGAGGCAGCGGTGGTGGCCGTGCCCGACGCCAAGTGGGGCGAGCGCCCGCTCGCGACCGTCGTCCTCAGGGAGGGCGCGACCGTGGACTACCCGGGCCTGCGCGCGTTCCTGGGACAGTCGATCGCCAAGTGGCAGCTGCCCGAGCGCTGGACGTTCATCGGGGCCGTGCCGAAGACGAGCGTCGGCAAGTTCGACAAGAAGGTGATCCGCAGGCAGTACGCGGACGGTGAGCTGGACGTGACCAAGCTCGACTGACCCGCGAGCCGGAGGCGACGAGGTCTGACCGACCCGAGCGGCCCGTAGGCCTCAGCCGCGCGTGAGCCATGGCCGCAGCAGCTTGCTGACGGCGGGCATGGCCGCGTAGGTCATCAGGGTGCTGAAGACGACCGTGAAGGCGGCCGTCCGCAGCACGAAGGGCAGGTCCACCAGGTACGGCCCGAGCACCGAGTTGCCGAGCAGCGAGATCGGGAAGATCGCCAGCCCCGAGCTGATCGCCATCTTCCAGCGCGGAGGCGCGGGCCGGGTCGTGCCCGGTTTCGCGAACCAGGTTTCCATGCCGTGCAGTTCCCGCCGGGCTATCTCGTGGTGGTGGTGACCCTGGCAATTGGCGAAGAACGCGGCGCGCTCCGCGGACCGCTGCCAGGCCTCGAAGGCGGCCTGGTGACGGAAGCGGTGCACCAGGAACCAGGGGCCACCCTCCGTCGCCGGCCGGAACAACCCGTACCCGAGATGGTCCGGGAAGCGCGCGGCGGTCTCCAGGATCCCGCGCGCCCAGACCTCGAAGTCCTCCTCGTGACCCGGGTCGACCTGCCGGGCGATGAGGAGGCTCACCTCACCGTTGTCGGCGGGAACGCTGTGCTCGGTCGTGTCGATGATGGCCATCGGGCCAGGATGACTAGTTGGTGCCGATCTTCGCCAGCAAGTCCACGATGCGGCCCTGCACATCGGCGGTCGTGGCCCGCTCGGCGAGGAACAGCACGCTCTCGCCGGAGGCCAGCCGCGGCAGTTCGGCCGGGTCGATCCCGGTGGCCGTGTAGACGACGAGCGGCGTGCGGTTCAGCTGCCCGTTGGCGCGCAGCCAGTCCACGATCCCCGCCCGCCGGCGACGCACCTGCATCAGGTCCATGACGACGAGATTGGGCCGCATCCGGGTGGCCAGTTCCACGGCGTCGGTGTCGGCGCCCGCCCGCGCGACCTGCATGCCGCGCCGTTCCAGGGCGGCCGTCAGCGCGGTGGCGATCTCGTCGTGTTCCTCGATCAACAGGACCCGCGAGGGGTGCTGCTCACTGTCGCGCGGCGCGAGCGCCTTGAGCAGCACGGCCGGGTCGGCGCCGTACGCGGCTTCGCGCGTGGCATGCCCGAGTCCGGCCGTGACCAGGACCGGTACCTCCGCGGCCACCGCGGCCTGACGCAGCGACTGGAGGGCGGTACGGGTGATGGGCCCGGTCAGCGGGTCCACGAACAAGGCGGCGGGGAACGCGGCGATCTGTGCGTCCACCTCCTCGCGGGAGTGCACGATCACCGGGCGGTAGCCGCGGTCGCTGAGCGCCTGCTGGGTCTGGGCGTCCGGCGCGGGCCACACCAGCAGCCGGCGCGGGTTGTCCAGCGGCTCCGGCGGCAGCTCGTCGTCCACGGGCAGCGGTACGGGCCGGTTGACCACCTCGACCGCGCCGCCGGGACCGTCGAGCGGCTCGGGCCCCTCGTCGGAGCCCGCCTCGGGGGCCCCTATCGCGAAGGCGCGGCCCTGCGGCGGGGGCTCGGACAGCCGGCGGCGGCGGCCGGAGCCGCCCGCGTCCACCGAGATGCCCTGGCCCAGGGTGCCGAGCGCGCGGACGCTGATCGGCTGCGAGGACTCCGGCGGAGTGTCGTGCGGCTGCCGGGCACCGGGTACGGCGGCGGGGCCCGCCGCGGGCTCGCCGTCCTCGGAGGCGGTACGAGCCGCGGGCACCGGCCAGGCGGGTGTGTCGGGCAGTGCGCGGCGCCGCCCGGTCGGCGGAACCGGTCCGGGCGCCTCCGGAGCAGCCGCGGGGCCGGCTCCGGGAGCGTCGGCCGCGGGCGCGCCGAGCACCCGGCGCCCACGACGGCCACCCGGAGCATCCGGGTCGGCCTCGGCCGGAGCGGGAACCACCCCGGAGCCCGGGGCGGGAGTCGGCCCGGCGGGCAGCGCGAAGCCGCCCTCGGGGGCGATGGGCCGCTGCGCGGCGGGAGCCGCGAGCCCGGCCGCCGGCACCGGAGCGCCGGGCTGGGGCAAGGGACCCGCCGCCGGGCCGGCCGGCCCGGCGGGGCCCAACGCGCGGCGCCGGCCCGCCGGATGCTCGGTCAGCGGCACGGGCGGTACTGCGGGCACGGGCGGCAGCGCCGGCATCCCGGTGCCCTGCGGGGGCACGGGCTGCTGCGGCCCGGACTGCGGAGGCACGGGCTGCTGAGAAGCGGACTGCCGGAGCGCGGGCTGACGGGGTGCGGACTGGGCGGGTACCGGCTGAGCAGGCACCCCCTGCGGCCCGCCGTCGCCACTGCCGTCCCCGTCCCGGCCGCGCCTGCGCCCGGTACCCAGCCCGGCCGGGTTCACCGGGGACTGCGCCAGCCCGGGGCCGCCGGAACCGTTGCCGTCGAGCGTGCCGTCCGGGCGGCGGCGCCCCGACGACAGCGCGAGTGCTCCCCCGCCCTCCCGCGGCGCCTTCGGCTCGTCGGCAGCGTCGTCCAGGAAGGCGTCCACCCCGCGCCGGGCCCGCCGGCCCCCCGACTCGGCCCTGGTACCCGCGCCGTCCTTGGCGTCCGGCTTCGCTTCGGGCTCCGCGGCCGTAGGCTCCGCCGGCTCGGGCAGCGTCACCGTCCCGGCTCCCGCGCCCAGCGGCAGCTCCAGTACGTAGGTACCGCCCGGCGCACCCGGCACCTCGACGGTCTGCAGGACACCGCCGTGCGCGGCGACGATGCCCCGCACGATCGGTTCGTGCACCGGGTTGCCGCCTTCGTACGGCCCCCGCACCTCGATCCGTACGACGTCACCGCGCTGCGCGGCGGCCACGACGATCGTCGAGTCGCCGTACCCGCTGCCCTGGCGGGTCTTGCCCGTGGCGTCCACCCCGGCGACATCGGCGACCAGGTGCGCGAGCGCGGTCGCGATCCGCTCCCCGTCCACCTCGGCCTCGATCGTCGGCGCGTGCACGGCGAACTGCGCCCGGCCCGGCCCGATCAGCTCCACCGCGCCGTCGACACCGGCCGCGACGACCTTGTTGATCAGCGTCTTCTTCTTGGCGAGCTTGTCGCTGCCCGCGTCCAGCCGCTGGTAGCCCAGTACGTTGTCCACGAGCGTGGTCATCCGCGAGTAGCCGGCCGCCAGGTGGTGCAACAGTTGGTTCGCCTCGGGCCACAGCTGTCCCGCGTCATCGGCGGCCAGCGTCGCCAGCTCCCCGCGCAGTTCCTCCAACGGCCCGCGCAGCGACTCGCCGAGCACCGCCAGCAACTGGGCGTGCCGCGCCGCGAGGGCGTCGTACGGGCGCCGGTCGGTGAAGGTCATGACGGCGCCGACGAGCAGCTCACCGTCCCGTACCGGGGAGGTGGTCAGGTCGACGGAGACCGGCTGCCCCGCCTTGTTCCACAGCACCTGGCTGCGGACCCGGTGCTTGCGGCCGCTGCGCAGGGTGTCCGCCAGCGGGGACTCCTCGAAGGGGAACGGCGAACCGTCCGCGCGCGAGTGCTGGATCAGCCCGTGCAGCTCACGGTTGCCGAGGTCGGTGGCCCGGTAGCCGAGGATCTGCGCGGCGGCCGGATTGACGAGGACGACCCGGCCGTCGGTGTCGGTGCCCACCACGCCCTCGGCGGCGGCGCGCAGGATCATCTCGGTCTGCCGCTGCGAGCGGGCGAGCTCGGCCTCGGTGTCCACGGTCTGCGAGAGGTCCCGTACGACGAGCATCAGCAGCTCGTCGCCGGTGTACGAGGGCTGCGGCTCCCGGTAGGCGTCGCGGCCGTCGAGGTGGGCGGCGGTGACCTCGACGGGGAACTCGCTGCCGTCGGTGCGCCGGGCCGTCATCCTCTTGGGCTTCGCCCGGCCCTCTTCGTCGTCGCCGGGACGGCGCATCGAGCCGGGGATGAGCTTCGAGTCGAACTCGGGCAGGAGGTCGAGGACCCCGCGGCCGACGAGGCCGGTGCCGGGGCTCTCCATGATCTCGAGGGCGATCGAATTCGCGTTGACCACGGTGCCGTTGGCGTTGACGAGCAACAGCGCGTCAGGAAGTGCGTCGAGTATTGCTGCGAGGCGAGCAGCGCCTCGGGATGGCCTGCTGCTCACGACGAGCTTCCTCCCTGACCACGACTACCGGCATGTCACGGGAGGAGTCTAAGGGCACCGCCCCGCGGCGGGATGGCCGATGCGCGGCCGATACCGCACATCCTTCGCATCCTCCCAGGTCAGGAACGCCCACTCGGAAGCACAGGTTCCAGGTTGTTCCACCTGGCGATGTCACATCCGTCCTTCCGCCGGAAGGTGGTGTCCACCTTCTCGCCGTGCCACGTTCCCTTGATCCGTGCGGTGGCCGGGCCGCCGTCGACCATGGTGCAGATCTGGCGCTTTGCAACG
This sequence comes from Streptomyces sp. NPDC054883, assembly GCF_053610645.1. Taxonomy (NCBI): domain Bacteria; kingdom Bacillati; phylum Actinomycetota; class Actinomycetes; order Kitasatosporales; family Streptomycetaceae; genus Streptomyces; species Streptomyces sp. NPDC054883. Next base: position 134,354 of record NZ_JBSGYT010000013.1, read on the forward strand.
GGCGCGAAGGGGTCCTTGCCCTGCTTCGCGAGCGCGTCGAGGCGGGCGCAGGCGTCCTCGGCCTTCGGGTGGTTCCCGCCGACCGGGTCGCACTCCAGCCGGTACTCGCCGTCGGTGCGCGGATTGCCCGTGTCGGACACGGCGATGGTGAGCCGGTCGGGCGTCGACAGCAGCCGCTCCAACGGCAGGGGTGGCAGCGGCCCGGCGGCCGCGGCGGCCAGGGCGGAGGTGACGGCGAAGGCGGCGAGACGCAGCATGGGGCACTCCAGGTCGTCCGTACGTCGTACGCCTGACAAACGATCCGCGCGCCCCGACGTTGCGTGCGGGCCGAGGGGCGCGTGTGTACGCGTCCGGCACGTGCCGGACGCGTCGGCCGGTGGGTGCCATTAAGGCTTTGCCCCGGGGCCGCCGTTCCTTGTACCGTGGGAGCGGATTGGTGACCGGCCCCGAGCCTGTGTCATCATCTGCACGCACCCTCGTACGCGAGGGTGTGCTGGAGGCGTCGCCTAGTCCGGTCTATGGCGCCGCACTGCTAATGCGGTTTGGGGCTTACCCCCCATCGAGGGTTCAAATCCCTCCGCCTCCGCACCTCGAAGAAGCCCCGGTCCTCATGGACCGGGGCTTCTGTGCGTTTCGAACGCCGCCGAAGGGGTAACGCGCCCGCCGCCCGGGAGCCGCGCGAGCACTTCCGGATGATCTCCCTCCGCCCTGTTTCCGCAGGTCAGTGGCGGTGGGGCTAATGGATTTCGCGTCCCGCCGAGGTCCATGTATTGTTGTTCTCGCAAGGCCAACGGGGCGCAAAACCCCGAACAGCCCAAGCACTCGTAGCTTAACGGATAGAGCATCTGACTACGGATCAGAAGGTTGCAGGTTCGAATCCTGCCGAGTGCACAGCAGGCCAGAGGCCCCGGACGAAAGTCCGGGGCCTCTGCCGTTTCCTGCCGTACAGCAGCGAAGTACAGCAACCACCCTCAGCCGCTGCCCCCCATCGCTTCGGACAGCTTGCCGAGAGCATCCCGTACGGCTTCCTCGCTCGCTTCGGCGTAGACCTCCATCGTCATGGCGATCTGCGAGTGCCGCAGGATCCGCTGGGCCACCTTCGGGTGGACCTTGAGCGCGACCAGGAGCGCGGCGCAGGTGTGCCGGGTGTTCCGGAGCGGGATCACCCGCAGGCCGGCCCGGCGAGCGCGCAGGCCGAACATCCGGGTCAGGTTCCCCGGCTCGATCGGGGTCCCGTACTTCGTCGTGAAGACCAGCCCGCGGCTGTCCTGCCACAGCTCCCCGGCCGCGTTGCGGTCCCCGATCTGCTGGGCCCGCCGCATCCGCAGGGCCTTGAGGCAGAGCGCCGGCAGGGGCAGGAAGTCGTCGGAGTCCTCCGTCTTGGTCTCCCGGTGCAGGATCTGCCTCCCGGCCCGCTGGATCTGGTGGTCCACGTACAGCTCCCCGGCATCGAAGTCGATCGACTTCCAGGTCAGGCCCAGCACCTCACCGCGGCGGAGCCCCAGGCACAGGACGAGCATCCACGCGGCGAAGAGGTGATCTTCCCGAGCGACCCCATCCGCCAGGAACCGGCCCGCTTCGACCACGGACCACGGCTTGATCCGCTTGCGTCGGGGCTTGGGCACCTTGACGAGGGAGGCGACGTTCTTGCCGATCTCCTCTTCGGCGACGGCGTGGGTGAGGGCGGCTCGCAGCGCGTCACGGGAGCCCTGGATCACGCGGCGTGACGGGTACGACTCGCAGCACTCCCCAACGGCGCAGCATCGGCGACTGGCGGGGGCGCGCTTGGTGTCCTTCCCCTGAGCGCAGCACTGGCAGACGGCCGCCAGCTTCGTCAGCCACTCCCGGACGTCCCGCACGGTCAGCTTGTCCAGCCGCTTCGTCCCCAGGTGCGGACCGATGTAGAGCCGGACGTACCCCTCGTACGAGACGTACGACAACGGGGCCAGGTTGGGCTTCACGATCGACTCCAGCCAGTAGGCGAGGAAGGCCCCGACCGTCCGGTGCCGGGTGGTCACGGGGCCTCTCTTCGCCTCGGCGTGCAGGTTGAGCCACTTCTCGTGGACCTCTTCGCGGGTCTTGCCGTAGGCGTACTTCCGAGCGCGCTTGCCGTCCGGCTTGGTCACCCAGACGTAGGCGGCGTACCCGTTCTTGTACGCGTAGATCGAGCCCTCGCCATTGCCGCGCTTCCCGCTCATGCCGCCCACCCCTCGGCGCCGGCGGCGATGCGCTCGACGTACTCGTCCACCCAGGCCGGGAGGATGCGGCGGTTGCGACCGACCTTCACCGAGCGGATCTCGCCGGTAAGCACAAGCATCTTGGTCTTGGACAAGCCGAAGCCGAGCATGTCGGCGACCTCGGCGGTGGTGTGCCACTTCCGCTGGATGACTACGGCAGCCACGCGGTATCTCCTTCCAGTTCGGATAGTTCGGCCCGCAGCTCTCGGGCGTGTTCGCGGTTGTGCTGGAGGTCCCGGCGGACGTTGGCGGCGAGCCAGGATTCACCGGGGGTGGAGCCGTGGCCGGCGTAGGCCCAGTGGGCGACGACGAGGAGGGTTGCCTCCGGGTGGTCGTCAGGGTCGGGCAGGCCGAGCGAGGCGCGTTGCTGGGCGGCGCGGTAGTCGGCGCGGACCTGGCGTAAGGCGCCGAGGGTGGTCGAGTAGCGGCGGGACTTGGTGGAGAAGTGGCCGCGGAAGCCGAGCATGTGAGCCCATGCCCGCAGCCGCCGGTCCGGGTAGGCCGGGTCGAGGTCCATGCAGGCTTCCATCAGCCGCCGGGGGTGGTCCGGGACGCCGAGGAGGAGCAGGGCTTCTTTGTTGCCGACCGGGTGGTCCACGGTGCCGGTCGTCTCGGCGGCTTTGGTGGCGTACTTGGCGACGTAGGAGGCGACCGCCTGTTCCGTCAGGTCTTCCCCGTTACCGAAGGCGCCAATGGGCTGCACGTCGAGCTGATCGCCCCACAGGAGCACCCAGTCCTTCTCGAAGCCGTGCTCAGGGCTGGCCGGTACGACGACACGGACGCGGGCAGCGGCGGCCCGGATGGCGTCAGTGAGCAGATCGAGGGTGGCCCACACCGGCGGCGGGCTGTCGGGCCCGGCGGGTCCGTCGAAGCGGATCACGGCGTGGAAGTGGACGGCCCCGCGTTTCTGATACTCGGCGACCTTCCCGAAGGACACGCGTGACTGCTCGCGTGCCGCCTTTTGCGTGAGGCCGGCACGGGCGGCGATCTCGCGGCGGAGGTAGATCGTGAAGTAGCGCCACAGCTCGGAGGCGTGGTTGTTCCACAGCACCGCACCGGCGTAGTCGTACGCGTTCGGGTCGAGGGGGGTTCCCAGTTCTTCGGCGTCCTCGGGGTGCCGGACGCCGCAGCGGCAGGGGCGGGTGCCGGGGCGGTTGTGGACAGGGCCGAAGGACGGCGCGGTGAGGGTGGTGAAGACGCGGGGGTGGTCGCGGATCGTCTCGGGTGTGCCCTTGGAGGGGTCTCCAACGAGGCCGGCGCGGATCAGGTGGTAGGTGTCGCCGGCGTAGGTCCAGGCGCAGGCGGGGCAGCGGGAGGCCCGGCGGTTGCCGCAGGCGACGCGGAGGACGCCGCCGGGTTCGGTGTCCGTGTTGTAGGCGTGGATCACGGTGCGGGTGGCCGGGTCGAGGAGCTTGGTGCCGCCGGAGAGGCGGATCGGGGCGGCGCATCCGCCAGTGCGGCGGATCTGTTCGTGGAGGCGGTCGAAGCCGGGGGCGCCGGCCACTCGGAGCAGATCGCTCAGGGTGGCCGGGTCCAGGCCCGCCGCGGTGGCGGTGTCAGTCACGATCACTTCCCGTGTGCGGTGCCGTGCTTGGCGTTCCAACCGGCGACCAGGGCACCTACCTGCGCGTCCCCCTCGGCTGAGGCGGAGGCACCGCAGTGGCAGACGGCGGAGGCGGTGGCCGGCTCGGACGGGGAGGGCTTGCTCACGTGCAGGCCGGGCGCGTTTTTCGAGGGCGCGAGGTTCGGCACGACGCTCACCTACCGATTCGGACGAGGACGGCGGGCGCGGTGCGGCCGAGTCCCCGGCAGGCGGGGCAGTTGACTCGGACGGTGTCTCGGGCGCCCTCGGGGGTCCGGGTTCCGGTGGTGATCGTGGCGGTGGCGAAGCCGTCGCAGTCGCGGCAGACGGGCCTGGTCTGGTCGTGCTGGGGCATGATGAGACTTCCCTTTCGGGTCCGTTGGATCTGGGAGGGGTTCAGGCGCCCGGGGCGGCGGAAGTTTGGCGACCGAGGCCGCTCCGGGGGCCGCTTAGCGTGTGTTGCGCCTGCCGTGGCCCTTGGCCGCGTACATCTCTGCGTCGGCGGCGGACAGGGCGTCGGTGAGGGTCGGAACCGGCAGGGCGTCGGGGTAGCAGTGGCCGACCGAGGCCGAGACCGACAGGGCATGTCCGTTGTGTGTGACCGGTGCGTCCAGTGCGGACCAGAGGTCGAAGAGGTTGACGGCGCCGAGGTGGGTGATGATGGCGGCGAACTCGTCTCCGCCGAGGCGGGCGGCGATGCCGTGGTGTCCACACCAGTCGCTCAGCCGTTGGGCGGTGGCGGTGAGGACCGCGTCGCCGGCGGCGTGGCCGTGGGTGTCGTTGATGGCCTTGAAGTCGTCCAGATCGACCAGGAGCACGAGCGCGGTGGGGTGCTTGGCGATGAGGCGTTCGGCGCGGACGGTCCATCCGGCGCGGGTGTGAAGGCCGGTCAGGGGGTCTCGGCGGGCGGTGGCCAACCGGCGCCAGAGCAGTCCGCCGTGCAGGGCCCAGCCCAGGGCCGGTAAGCCGGCAGCGATGACGTGCGTGTCCATCTTCGTCACCACCCCTTCTGGAGGTCCTTGACCAGCAGACGCAGGACCACCGCGATCACGGCGACGGAAACGCCGGTGATGGCGACTGCCAGGAGCATCGAGACGAGGACAGCACCGACGACGAGAACGACGGCGCCACCGCCGGCGGCGAGGGCGACCACGCTGCCGGGGGTGAGCTGGATCGTGGAACGGGTCGACGCGGCAGTCGGAGCGGCGGAGTGCTGCGCCATGTGCGAGTGCTCCTGCGGAGTCTCGATGCCAGAGGGCGGTGCGAGCGGGGTGACGATGCCGGTCGGGAGCGGGTTGACCGGGATGCGCGGTCGGAACATGGCGAGGTCTCCCTACTTGGTGATCGGGTCGATAAGCGGGGCGAGAGAGCTTTCGGCGAGGAGGTAGCCGCCGAGGAGGATCACGGCGACGAGCCACAGCGGCGGGCGGATGAGCTTGTAGCCGAGGACGCCGACGACGATCAGGGCGAGCCAGAGCGGTACGTCCATGACGCGGTCTCCTTCGTGATCAGCGCGGGTTGCAGCGGTGGGTTCGGGCGGCGAGTTCGGCGGCGGCGCGGGTGAGGTAGTCGGCTGAGAAGTCGCAGCCGGGGGCGGTGCACACGGCGGTGTGCCTGGTGCGGCCTCGGCCGTCGTGGTGGGTGCCGACACGCACCGGGCCTATGCGGATGACGTTGTGGAAGCGGTTCGGGCGCACGGGTCTGCATCCCTTCCTGTCAGGTGAGTTGGGCGGCGATGGCGTCCGCCAGCGCGGGCGGGATGCCGAGGCGGCTTCGCAAAGTCGCGGTATCGATCGGGGACCCGGTCTGTGTGTGGTGGGCGTCCGCGATCTTCTGAGCGTGGTCAAGCAGGGCGGGCGGGACCGGCGCAGCGGGCGGGAGCGAGACGGGCTCCGGTGGTTCGGAGTGCGGAGCGGGATCAGCAGGTGGCAGCTCGTGGGCCGTGTCTGCTGCGCGTTCCACGGTCACGTCCTGGACGGGCTCGACCTGCGGCTGGTCCGTGGGCTCCGGCTCCCGGACCGGGGCGGGAGCGTGGGCCAGTAGCGTGCCGCCGAGGAAGGCGAGCGCGGGCCAGCCGGCGACGAGGATGCGCAGCCAGGGCGGAACGTTATTCAGGTCGAGCAGTCCGGCGGTGGCGATGTTGGCGCCGAGCGACGCGACGAGGGCGATGGCGAACCAGAGCCATGCGTCTCGGTTCTCCGCGTCGGTGCGCATCCGGCGCCATGCGGCGACCAGCAGCAGGTCGACGCTCACCGGGTAGGCCCACGCTTTCCAGCCGTCCTGTCCGGCCGCCGCTGCCAGGTCGTGCAGGTGGGCGAAGGACAAGGCACCGGCGATGACAGCCTGGATGAGCACGGCATCGAGGCGGAGGGTGCGGGACACGGGTCGCCTCCTTTCGAGGAGGCCGGTGCCGGGCGCTCTCGTCTGGCACCAGCAGGGTTGGGAACGGGTCACGCGGTTCCGGAGCCGAGGCAGTCCGGGCACAGTCCCGTCTGCGTGGCGCCGATCTCGCGGCGCTTACGGCCGACCCGGACGGCCGTGGTGGTCTCCCCGGAGCCGGCGCAGGTGTCGCATACCGCGGCGGCCGGAGCGGGCTTGGGCGAGCGGGGCTGTCGGATCTGGGGCTTCTTGGCGGTGGTCACGGCTGTTCCTCCTGTTTCGGGCATGGGCCGGGTAGGGACCTGGCGCGAGACGGTCGCGCCGACCGAGGGAGGGGTGTTGCTAGTCCGTCGCCGGGATGGGCTTCACCAGCGGAACGGAGCCGGCGGCCGGAGCCACGGCGGGAATCACCGGCCGGTACGGGGCGAGGGCAGGAAGGGCCGGGTTCAGGTGCGCGAACTGGGCGCAGATCGCGGCAGCTTCCTCGGCGCTCAGCTCGGGGGTGCGGATGCGGGACCAGCCGCCGGATGAGTCACCGGCCACCGCGACACCGGGCTTGTCGGGCGCGATCGTCGTCACGGCCACGACCGCATCGGGGGCAATGTCGCCCAGGCCCATGTCGGCGGTCTGCTTGTCGTTGACCCGGTGCACCACACGGCCGGTGAGCTGGGCGCGGAGAGTCGTGGCGCCCTTGCCGAGTTCGGAGCCGAAGCGTTGGCCGCAGATCTCCAGGTAGATGCCCGCGGCGCGAGCCATCTGACCGAGGCGGATCAACTGCATGACCATCCGGTCCCGGCGTTCCTCGTCCTTCTTGACCGCCACGAGGAACAGCTCCGCGACCTCGTCCACCAGCAGGACGATCGGTACCGGCCGAACCTCTTCGGGCAGGGCCCACACGTCGGCTGCCCCGTAGTCGCTCAGCAGGTCGAAGCGGCTTTCCATCTCGTCCACGAGCGCGTCCAGGAGGCCGGATGCCTCCTCCGGAGTGACGGCGAGCGCTGACAGACGCGACGCATATCGGCGCTGTTCAACTCCCCGCTTGCAGTCGATCCCGACCAGGGCGACCCGCAGTCGGGCGAGCCCGGCGATCAGGTTGCGCAGGTACATGGACTTGCCCGACTGGTTGGCGCCGAGCGTCAGCGCGTGCGGCACCTTGAGGTAGTCCCGTACGAACGCGGTGCCGTCCTCCCGGAGCGCGACCGGGACCACCATCTGACCGGACGGGCGCCGGCGCGGCATCTTCACGCGGCGCAGTACGTCGTAGCCGGTCATCCGCAGTTCCACGAACCCCGGCTTCGTCTCGACCACGTGCACGGAGTGAACGCCCCAGGCGTGGCGCAGTCGCTCGGAGGCGGCGATCACATCGGAGGGCTCCAGCCCGGCCGGCAGTCGCAGGGTGACCAGCATCCCGGTCGAGGAGCCCCGTACCCGGCGGATCTTCGGCGGGACGGGCTGTACGTCGCTGCGGCGGGCAACGTTGCGGACCAGGAACGCCCGCAGGCGGGACGGCTGCACCGTCAGCCCACACACATCCATCGTGGCCCGGTACGTCACCGCGAACCGCACCCGTGCCACAGGCAGACCGGCCACGGACCAGAACACGCGGGGCGCGCGTGCCTTCGCGTATCCGAGACCACCGCCCGCACCGGCCAGCGGGAGGCCGACCTCCCATAACGTCGTCAGGTCGGCCATGATCAGGCCCCGATGGTGAGGGCGACGGCGCGGAACGAGATGCCGTGACGGGTCTGGCCGTTGAACGTGTTCTCCCAGTCCCGCGCCTTGAGGCCGATCACCGACACGGGCATGCCCGGCGTCAGGCCCTCGGGGAGACCGGTCTCCGGGACGGTCACCTGGTAGAGGTTGCCCTCCCCCTCATCCGAGATCAGCAGGCCCACCGTGGAGAGGCCAGCGCCGGTCTCCCGGTCCATCGCACGCTCACCGGTCTGCTTGCTCACGAGCTTCGGGGTCGGGGCCGTGGCCACGAACACCACGGCGGTCGACGTGTCCACCTTGAACGACGGCATAGCGGAACTCCTTGAGTCAGGCCCGGCACCTGTAGCCGGGTCGCAGCTTCTCTACGAAGGTAGGCGCAGAAAAATTGTGAGTCAAGAAGTTCTGCGAGTAGCAGTGCGACTGCATTCCTGCGACTCTGTGAAGCACAACCAAGGAGGACTACATGACCAGCGGTTTTGGCCTCGTCGTTCGGTTCACCCTGCGTGACGCAGAGGCTGCGGAAGCGTTCGACGCTCTGGTGCAGGAGACACTGGACGGCATCCGCGCCTACGAGCCCGGCACTCTCTCGTACGTCGTGCATGCCGTGGCGGATGCGCCCAATGAGCGGCTGTTCTACGAGCTGTACGCCGACCGTGAGGCGTTCGACCAGCACGAGCAGCAAGCCCACACCCGCCGCTTCTTGGCGGAACGGGAGAAGTACGTGACGGACTTCGATGTCACCTTCTTGCAGAGCCAGGGCGCCGCGGGAGCGTGGAGGTGACCCCAGAGGAGCGCCGGCTCTTCGGTACGCGCGTCGCGGACCTCCGCGAACAGCGTGGCCTGACTCAGAAGCAGTTGGCAGCCGAGATCGGGCGTACCGCGAGTTGGCTGTCCCAGGTGGAGCGCGGGATTCAGCCGGTCAATCGTCTGGACGTGTTGCGCCTGCTGGCGGACGGCCTAGGAGTCTCGGTGCAGGAACTGCGACCGGACGCGCCGGCGCAGGTCCAGGCACCGGTAGAAGAACCCACCGCTGACCTGCCGAACGATCTCGATCAAGCACGATTGGTCATCTCTGGTCACCCTGTCCCAGAGGTCGTACTCGATTCCGCGAGCCTGGGGCCCGCAAACGTGGAGGAGATCCAGCGTTCGGTCGATCGGGTGTGGGAGCTGACGCACGCCAACGAGTTCGCGGAGCTGAGTGCCCTCCTTGGGCCCTTGGTGCCAAGGATCGAGCGTGCAGCGCGTACGGCTCCGCTTGAGGAACGAGGAAGGCTCTGGGGCCTACTCAGTCGTACGTACCAGGCACTCGCTGCGGCATTCGTGCGCCAGGACGAGGCGGACGCGTCATGGGTGGCGGCCGACCGCGCGATCCGCGCAGCTGAGGAGTCGGGCAACACGCTGGAGGTATTCGCCAGCATCTTCCGCCTATCCCAGGCGTTCGTGCGGCTCAAGCACCTGGACCAGGCCGAGCACTCCGCCACCACCGCGTTGAATGCGCTGGAAAGGCGCTACTCCGGGGCGACGGATGAGCCCGAAGCGTTGTCAGTCATCGGAGCCTTGCGCCTCGCTCTGGCACTCATTCACGCGCGAGCGGGTGACCGGACCCGAGCCCGGCATGAGATGAAGAAGGCGAGGGAGGTCGCGGCGAGGCTGGGAGAGGACCGGAACGACTTCAACTTGGAGTTCGGACCGACGAATGTGGAGATTCAAGCCGTCTCGATCGCGGTCGAGTTGGGCGACGCGGGGGAAGCGATCGAAGTCGGCAACGAGCTGGACACATCCGCCTTGTCGCTAGAGCGTAGGGCCCGCTTGAAAATGGATCTCGGACGAGCCTACGCGCAGCGGCGCCAGGTCGGTGAAGCGCTGGGTGCGTTGCTGGAAGCGGAGGAGCTATCTCCTGACCTCATCCACACCCACGTTGCCGCCAGGGACACGATTCGGGACCTCCTCCTGTTCACCGGGCGTGGCGCACCTGCCGAGCTGAGGGAACTTGCCGAGCGGGCAGACGCGCGTCCCTGAGCTGTTACAGGTTTCTCTACCTCATCAAGCACCCGGCTGCGCTCCGCTCCGCCGGGCTGGCTTCCTGGCTCCGCTCGGGGCGACGCTCCTGCCTGCGGCCCGCTCCGCCCCCGCTGCGCCGACGCCCGCCCCTGTAGGCGGGTAGGCCCAAGGGCATGAGTCGAGCCCTACGGGCCGGCAGTGTCATCGCTCACGGACATGCCTCCGGCGGGGGCGCTCCGACTCCGGGATGCGGGGCCAGTCGTGCGGCCGCAGGTGCGTTGTGGTTAGGGGTGGGGGCTGTCATCCCGTCTGCCGTCGTCCCAGGGCAAGCCGTAGCAGACCAGCCGTCAGGGGCCCAGGTCGTTCGTCCAGCAGGGCGCTCCACCTGGGCCCCTGACGACTGCCCCGCTACCACTACGTGTGGGACGACGGCAGACGGGATGACAGCGGGGCGCGATGGCTGCCGCGCAGGTCGGCACGCCGGATGATCAGCGACCCACCAGCTTCAGACCGGGGCGGACCGGCGGACTGGTCATCTCCCCACCGTCCACAACCGTGGGAACAAGGCCGAACACGTGCAGATTCAGCTCATCGATCGTCAAGTTCAGATCATCGGCCATTACGGAGATGGAAATCTTTTGTGATCGCAGCGCCGAGAATACTTTGCCGAGTAGTTGGGAACTCTCTCGCGTAATTCCGCCAGGCTCTCCGCTTCTGAATCCCATCTGTGACAGATGTTTAACGGCTGTCCTGTAGTTCCATTCGGTTAGGAGATCCAAGTCTTTTAGGCGATAAGCCAGAGCCACGGCGGCCACTTGCCATTTTTGCTTAGCGCTCAAAATTCTGCGCGAATCGGCTGCGTAAAGCTGCTGGGCCAGGATTCCGGACCTCGGCATGAGGAAGGCGGAGGCGAATTGTTGAGCCTCCTGCTCGGCGTCAGGGCCGTGGGGAATTCGGTGCTCTGAATGCATGACGAGGTGGCCGAGTTCGTGTGCAGCGTCGAACCGCCCGCGCTCCCCACTCTTTTCTAGATTCAACACAATGAAAGGCTTAGTGCGCTTCCATCGGAATGAGAAAGCATCGACAGATGAGCAGTCAGACGCGAGGGAGAATACTCGGACGCCGTGCGATTCCAGCAAGTGAACCATATTTGGAATCGGCGCCTCGCCGAGTCCCCACAAGGCCCGGACTCGTTCGGCTGCTTCCTCTGGCTTCAGGTGCGGGAGTGTGGGGACATTCGATTGTGGAAGCCCGAATCGCTGTTCAATCCAGTCGTTAATCTCGACAACGATGCGGCCGGCGCCCCGTGCAGAGTCACGGTCGAGAGCGCTCATCTTTGAAAGCGCCCGGAAGCTGATTGCGTCAAGAGCAAGCTCTTCGACCTCCGCCGCCGTGAAGAACGAGGTCGGAAGATCCAAGGCCACAGCCAACGTTCCCAGTGTCTCTGGAGAGGGAACTTTGTGGCCGTTCTCGAAGGCCGTGAGGCTGCGGACGGAGACGCCGGACGTCTTGGCCAAGCCGGAAAGAGTCATGCGCCTCCTCTTTCGCGCCAGAACCAATCGCGAAGCAGTGAGCATGACTCTCTCCTGAGCTCAAAGGGATTTACAGGGCTCCCTTGAATTCGACCGGGACTTCAACGGGTGACATCGCCGGAATTTCATCCAGACGCTTGATGTCGAACTCGGCGCCGAGGAACGGATTGTCATCCAGGATGATGCGCTCCCGCCACGTATCAACGTGCTTCCCATGCATTTCCACGGGAAGTGACAACTCGAAACTCAAGCCTTCCTTGCTTGATTTGTAGAGAAGAAACCATGTCGGCAGCTCATTTACTTCGACCTCGTCGCGCGCATCGGGTCGCGCGAAGGGGAAGAGGGGGAGCTGTACGTAATTTCGCTCTACGAGCTTCGCGACTGCGGGCCCCTTCGGGTTCTTCGTCCGAACGTCCCCAGAGAAGTTCGCAGCCTCTTCGCCCACCATACCTGAGCCGCTAACAGCGGTGATCGTGAAGGAGCCGGAAGGGTGAATGGTCCGGAGGATCGACTGAGCGTTACTGAACGCCCAGCCCTTGGGTGCCATTCGCTCCCGAAACGTACGGTTGCTCCGGGACCAGAAGGCGTAGCCCGCCATGCCCGGTGCGTCCATTTCTGTGCACAGGCGTGCCTCAGCGGAGCCGCCAGCGATTGCCTTGTGCAGATCCTCGGGCGTAAGTCCAAGCTCGTGCAGCCGCTGTACAGCCGCAACACCAACGTGACACACGGGTTCCACGTGACCTCCAGCACGGGTAGGTTCCAAAAATGCTACCTCATCTGAGGTCGAAATTTTGGAACCTGCGTCAATCGAACACTAGTTCCCTCATCTGGGCGGCGTCAACTAGCCGGCACCACGGCCAGGTACAGCAAGCGAGTACAGCAACCTGCCTGACTGCACCCGCCCCGTTTATGCCTCCCGGGACGTCATGTGAGCCGGAATGACCCGCGCCGACCGATGTTGCTAGAGCTACGGATCAGAAGGTTGCAGGTTCGAATCCTGCCGAGTGCACAGCGGAAGAGGCCCCCCGGTTCGCCGGGGGGCCTCTTGCGTTGTGTGTGCAGCAGCGGACGCCGTCCTGCGTCGCGGCCGCCCACAGCCGGCCGTCGTCGTCGAACCGGATGTTGTCCACCGAGGGGCAGGCGGTGAAGACGCGGTCGTCCGTCAGGGTGCCCGCATCGGTGACCTTGAAGGCGCGGATGTGGCCCGCACGGGTGTCCGCCGCGTACAGCTCGCTCTCGTCGGGGGAGAAGACGAGACCGTTGGGGCCCTGGCAGCCGTCCGCGACCAGGCGGACCCCTGCCGGTCGCCGGGTCGGCGCGGTAGAGGTTGCAGGCGCCGATCTCGCTCGGCGCGCCGGTCCTCGTGGCCACTGGTGATGCCGAAGTCCGGGTCCGAGGACCAGATAGAGCCGTCGGAGCGCACCACCGCGTCGTTCGGGCTGTTGAGGCGCTTGCCCTCCCACCGGTCGGCGATGACGGTGAGGGTGCCGTCCGGTTCGGTGCGGGTGACGCGCCGGTTGCCCTGCCCGCAGGTGATCAGGCGGCCCTCGCGGTCGAGGGTGTTGCCGTTGGGGTGCCCGGCGCCGGTGCGGAAGACCGAGACGGCGCCGGTGGCCTCGTCCCAGCGCAGCATCCGGTCGTTGGGGATGTTGCTCCACACCGGCTGCCGCCAGGCCGGCAGGTAGGGGGACCCTCCGCCCACCGGCAGTCGTCGTGCAGCCGCTCCAGGCGGGCGTCGCCGTTGGCGCAGCGAACCGAGCGGAAACGATCGTCCAGGATCTCGTACAGAGCCAGGCCGGCTATGGCTCACATCCTCTCCTCAATAGCTGCATGAACCGAACGCTATTTGGTACAAGGGTGCGATTGCAGGACCAGGTACTGTCTTCGCAAGGGTTGACGGGCAGATGAGGAAGATCGCGTGGACGACATCGACCGGGCGCTGCTCCAGCGGCTCCAGCAGGACGCGGGCCAGTCGTACGCCGCTCTCGGTGCGGCGGTCGGGCTCTCGGCAGGGGCCACGCACGAACGGGTACGGAAACTGCGGGAACGCGGAGTCATCCGGCGGACCACGGTCGACGTGGCACCGGCGGCCGTCGGGAGCGGGGTCCTGGCCTACGTGATGGTCGACTCGAATGCCTGGATGGGGGACTCCGGGGCCGCCTTCGAGAACATCGCGGAGATCCAGGAGGCGCACATCATCGCGGGCAGCGCCTCCGTGCTGGTCAAGGTGCGGACGGGCTCGACCGAGCAGCTGCAGGACGTACTGCGCCGCCTGTACGCCATCGACGGGGTCAGCGGCACGCAGGCGACGGTCGTCCTGGAGACCTTCTTCGAACGGCCGCTCCCGCTGTGACCTGGTGGTGCACCGGTATCCGGTGGCAGGAGGGCCGGCCCGGCATCGGTTGGTACGGAGGCGAGCGCGGGGAGCGAGGCAGCCTGCTCGGCTACGGGCAGCGGCTGGCCTTCGCCGCCCGGGGCGAGCGGCACTGCCTGGGGGTCCGGCGGGCGGGGAAACGCACGCCGTGTCCCGCGCGCCGGACCGTGCCCGGACGGAGCGGGAGCGCCCAGTGTCCCGAGTGCGCCCGGCTGGACCGGTCCTTCTCGGTGGCCGCCGACACCAACGCCGCCGATCCGCGGCCCTACCGGGTGTACCTCGCCTGGTTCGGGCCCGGGCTGATCAAGGTCGGCATCACCGCCGAGGAGCGCGGCCCGGCCCGGCTGCTGGAGCAGGGCGCGGTCACCTGGGCCTGGCTGGGGCGCGGCCCGCTGATGGCCGCCCGGCGCACCGAGGAACTGCTGCGGGCGGCCCTCGGGGTGCCCGACCGGATCGCCTACGCCCGCAAGCGCGCGCTACGGGCCCAGCTGCCGCCGCCGGCCGAGCGGGCCCGGGCGGTCGCCGAGCTGCACGCCCGGGCCGTGGCGCTGCCCGGGTGGCCGGAGTCGCTGGAGCCGGTGGGCTGCGAAGTGGCCGACCACGCGGCTGCCTTCGGGCTGGACAGGCTGCCCGCGCCGGCGCGGTCGGTCACGGAACTGGTTCCGGGCGGGATTGTCGCCGGGGTGCTGGCCGGCGCGGCCGGACCGGACCTGCACTTCGCGGACGGGCTCGTCGTGGACACCCGGCTCCTTGCCGGCTGGGAGCTGGTGGCCCCGGCGGGGTACGCCGGTACGGACGTGCCGGTGACGGCGATCGCGCCGCCCGCCGACGCCGAGCAGGACGGGCTCTTCTGACCGGACCGGATCCGGGGCACCAAGGTCAAAACTTGGATCCCTTTGGCCCCGTGGCCTCCTTTCGGGTGGACACGCACAGGGCCGCCGCGGAGGGTGGTCGCCATGAGCATCCAGCCCGCACCGCCCTACGAACCGCCTTACCTGATGGCCGTCTTCACCAGTGTCCGTACCCCTGACGACACCGGCTACCAGGAAACCAACGACCGGATGAACGAGATCGTCCGGACCAACCCCGGCCTCCTCGGCTACGAGTCCGCTCGCACCCCGGGCGGTCTCGGCATCACCGTCGCCTACTTCCGCGATCACGACTCCCTCACCGAGTGGCGGGAAGACCTGGAGCACCAGGCCGCGATGAAGCAGGGCCGTGCCCAGTGGTACGAGAGCTACACGCTGCACGTCGCCAGCGTCGAACGGAGCCACGGCTTTGTCCGCGACCACGGCTGAGGCGGTCCGCGCCTTCCGCGACCGGCTCGGACTGCCCGGGCTGGTCGACGTGCACACCCACTTCATGCCCGAGCGGGTCCTGGACAAGGTGTGGGACTACTTCGACGCCGTCGGCCCGCTCACCGGTGTCGAGTGGCCCATCACCTACCGGCACGAGGAGGAGCAGCGGGTCGCGCTCCTGCGCGCCTTCGGCGTACGGGCCTTCACCGCCATGCTCTACCCGCACAAGCCGGCGATGGCCGCCTGGCTCAACGCATGGGCCGCGGACTTCGCAGCGCGGACCCCCGACTGCCTGCACACCGCGACCTTCTTCCCGGAGGAGGGCGTGGCGGAGTACGTCGGCCAGGCCGTCGACGCAGGAGCCCGGATCTTCAAGGCGCACCTTCAGGTCGGCGGCTACGATCCGAACGACGAACGGCTGCGACCGGTCTGGGGACTGCTCGCCGAGGCCGCCGTCCCGATCGTGGTCCACTGCGGCTCGGGGCCGGTGCCCGGCAAGCACACCGGACCCGAGCCGATCGCCCGCCTGCTGGCCCGGCACCCCCGGCTGCCCTTGGTCATCGCCCACATGGGCATGCCCGAATACGCCGACTTCCTCGACCTGGCCGACCGCTACCCCGAGGTCCGGCTCGACACCACCATGGCCTTCACCGACTTCTCCGAGCAGTTCAGCGGCTTCCCGGCGGGTGACCTCGGGCGGCTCGCGGACCTCGGGGACCGGATCCTGCTCGGCACCGATTTCCCGAACATCCCCTATCCCTACGAGCACCAGCTGACCGCCCTCGACCGGCTCGGCCTGGGTGACGACTGGCTGCGCGCGGTCTGCCACGACAACGGCGCCCGGCTCTTCCGCCTGGCGTGAGCCCGGCCCTTCCACCTGGCCCAGCCACCGGAACGGCCGGGCCGTCCCGGCTCCGCCGTTCTCAGGAAATTCACAGGTAGGCACAAGAACGCTCTCAGAGGCCGCGTCCAGCGTGTACGCATGACTGCGACGACCACCTCCCAAGCGTCCATGTCCACCGGCAAGCACACGGCCCTCGTCCGCCCCGACGGCGGCCCCTGCCGGGTGCTCGTCGTCGACGACGAGGCCGCGCTCTCCGAACTCCTTTCCATGGCCCTGCGCTACGAGGGATGCGAGGTCCGCAGCGCCGGCGACGGGGCTGCCGCGCTACGGACGGCACGGGAGTTCCGCCCGGACGTGGTGCTCCTGGACGTCATGCTCCCGGACATGGACGGCCTCGCCGTGCTCGGCCGGCTGCGCCGGGAGCTCCCGCACGTGCCGGTGCTGTTCCTGACCGCCAAGGACTCCGTCGAGGACCGGATCGCCGGGCTGACGGCAGGCGGCGACGACTACGTCACCAAGCCGTTCAGCCTGGAAGAGGTCGTGGCCCGGCTGCGCGGCCTGGTCCGCCGTTCGGGCGCGGCGCAGGCGGCCCGGGGCGGCTCGGTGCTGGCCGTCGGCGACCTCCGGCTCGACGAGGACAGCCACGAGGTGACCCGGGGGGGCCAGGAGGTCCACCTCACCGCCACGGAGTTCGAGCTGCTGCGCTACCTGATGCGAAACCCGCGCCGGGTGCTGAGCAAGGCGCAGATCCTGGACCGGGTGTGGTCCTACGACTTCGGCGGCCAGGCCAACGTCGTCGAGCTGTACATCTCCTACCTGCGGCGGAAGCTGGAGAGCGGCCCCGGCTGGCCGCCGATGATCCACACCCGGCGCGGCGCCGGTTACCTGATCAAGCCGGCCGAGTAGTGGCCGGACGCCTCCCCGGCCGTGGGAGCCCGGGCCGCGCCGCGCGGCGCCCCCGACGGCCGTGGTCGCTGCGGGCCCGGCTCGTCCTGGCGGCGGTGGTGCTGATCGCCGTGGTCGGGGCGGCCATCGGCGCCGTCACCACCTTCGCGCTACGCCAGTACCTGGTCCAGCAACTGGACGATCAGCTGCGTGCCTCCATCACGATGGCCACCCGTGGCCCCGGCGCCAACAAGGCCGCCCGAGAGGGCAACCTCGGCTTCGTGCTGGCCGGAACCCCGCCCGACGCCGCCGGGATCCGGCTCGACGAGAACGGCAAGGTCGTCGGCAGCGCACGCAACGCCGCCGTCGGCGGTCCCGAGCTGGATCACCGCCAGCCCCTCACCGAAGCCCAGACCGCGGCTCTGGCGAAGGCGGCCCGCAAGGCCGCTCAAGGCCGACCCGGACCGCTGGACGTGGACCTGCCGGAACTCGGCGGATACCGGGTACTCACCGCCCCCGACGGAAGCCTGGTCCTGGGCTTCCGGCTCGGCGAGGTCGACTCCACCGTGCGGACGCTGATCGCGGTGGAGGTCTTCGCGACCCTGGCCGGCCTGATCGCCGCCTCCCTCGCCGGACAGGCCCTGGTCGGCGTTGCGCTGCGCCCGTTGCGCCGGGTGGCCGTCACCGCCACCCGGGTCTCCGAACTCCCCCTGCACAGCGGTGAACCCGCGCTGCACGAGCGGGTGCCCGACGCCGAGGCCGATCCCCGTACCGAGATCGGACAGGTCGGCGCGGCCCTCAACCGGATGCTGGGCCATGTCTCCTCCGCCCTCACCGCCCGGCAGCAGAGCGAGACGCGGGTACGCCAGTTCGTGGCCGACGCCAGCCATGAGCTGCGAACCCCACTGGCCTCGATCCGGGGATACGCCGAGCTGACCCGCCGGGGGCACGAGGAACCCGGCCCGGACACCCGCCACGCCCTCGGCCGCATCGAATCCGAGGCCACCCGGATGACCGGTCTGGTCGAAGACCTGTTGTTGCTCGCCCGGCTGGACGCGGGCCGACCGCTCGACACCGGCGACACCGCCACCGACCTGGCCCCCCTCGTGGTCGATGCCGTCAGCGATGCGCGGGCCGCCGGGCCCGAACACCACTGGCGGCTGGATCTCCCGGACGAACCCGCCACCATCCGGGCGGATCCGGCCCGCATCCAGCAGGTCCTGGTGAACCTCCTCGCCAACGCGCGCACCCACACCCCGCCCGGTACCACCGTCACCGCACACGTTTCACGTGAAACCCTCCCCGAAGCACCCGGTGTTTCACGTGAAACACCGCTCGTCCGCCTCCGGGTCGAGGACGACGGGCCGGGAATCCCCGCAGAGTTGCTCCCCCACGTCTTCGAGCGGTTCGCCCGCGGGGACGCCTCCCGGTCCCGGGCCGCGGGGTCCACCGGCCTTGGGCTCGCCATCGTGCAGGCAGTGGTCACCGCCCACGGCGGCCGGGTCGAGGTCCGCAGCCGGCCCGGCCAGACCTGCTTCGAGGTCCTCCTGCCCCTGGCGCCCGCCCAGCAGCAGACCGACTCACAGACGGAGCACAGGCTCAGCACACACCGGTGACAGCCCGGCCGACGAGGGTCGGAGCATGCCAACCGACACCTCTCCCGGTCCCGGAGCCCTCCCGGCCCGTGTGCACCTGGCACCCGTACCCGGTGAGCCAGTACTCGACGTGGTGATCCCGGTGTTCAACGAGGAGAAGGACCTCGGCCCGTGCGTGCGCCGGCTGCACGATCACCTCACCAGAACGTTCCCGTACCCCTTCCGCATCACCATCGCCGACAACGCCAGTACGGACCGGACCCCCGACGTCGCGGCCGGCCTCGCCGCCGCCGTGGAGGGGGTCCGCAGTACCCGGCTGGAGGAGAAGGGCCGCGGCCGCGCCCTGCGCACCGTCTGGTCCCGCTCGGAGGCCCCCGTCCTCGCCTACATGGACGTGGACCTCTCCACCGACCTCAACGCGCTGCTGCCCCTCGTCGCCCCGCTGATCTCCGGCCACTCGGACCTCGCCATCGGCACCCGGCTCGCGCGCTCCTCCCGTGTGGTCCGGGGAGCCAAGCGCGAGTTCGTCTCCCGGGCCTACAACCTGCTGCTGCGCTCCTCCCTCGCCGCACGCTTCACCGACGCCCAATGCGGGTTCAAGGCCATCCGGCGCGAAGTCGCCGAACGGCTGCTGCCGCTGGTGGAGGATTCCGGCTGGTTCTTCGACACCGAGCTGCTGGTATTGGCCGAGCGGGCCGGGCTACGGATCCACGAGGTGCCGGTGGACTGGGTGGACGACCCCGACTCCACCGTCCACATCGCACGCACCGCCGCCGAGGACCTCAAAGGCGTGTGGCGGGTCGGCCGGGCGCTCGCCGTCGGCGCGCTGCCGCTCGACCGGCTCGCCCGTCCCTTCGGCGACGACCCGCGGGACCGGACGGCACTGCCCGGGGTCCCGCGCGGGCTGGCCCGCCAACTCCTCGGCTTCTGCGCGGTGGGACTGTTCAGCACCCTGCTCTACCTGGCGCTGTACTCGGCCTTCCGCACAGCGGCCGGGCCCCAGGCCGCCAACGCGGCCGCCCTGCTGCTCTCGGCCGTTGCCAACACCGCCGCCAACCGCCGGCTCACCTTCGGGGTGCGGGGCCGCGCCCGCGCCGTGCGCCATCAGGCACAGGGGCTGCTGGTCTTCGCCATCGGCCTCGCCCTGACCAGCGGTTCGCTCGCCGCCCTGGGCGCGGCCACGACCGGGGCGGCCCACAGCATCGGCCCCGCCCACAGCACCGAGCTGGCCGTACTGATCACGGCCAACCTCGCCGCCACCGTGCTGCGCTTCCTGCTCTTCCGCGCCTGGGTCTTCCCCGAACCGCGCGGCAACCCCACGAAGGACGACATCCGATGACGACGGCAGCAGTCCCCCTGTTCCCACCCGCCCCGCCGGGGGCCCCCACACAACCCCCGGCGGAACCGCCGGCCCACAGGGTGAACCCCCCCCGAGCCCCTGCAACAGTTGTGAAACCCCAGAATGGGGAATGGG
>NZ_JBSGYT010000013.1:154277-156560 GCF_053610645.1 Streptomyces sp. NPDC054883
ACCCCCCCGCAGGACCACAACCGATGCCGCGGGCCGCAGGCCCCCTGTCCCCCCCCCCCCCGCGGGCCCCCCCCCCCCCCGCGGCGGCGACCGGCCGGCCCCACTGGGAACGCCCCGCGTACGCCGTGCTCCTGTTGCTGACCGCAGTCCTGCTGCTGTGGGACCTGGGCGCCTCGGGCTACGCGAACTCCTTCTACTCGGCGGCGGTCCAGGCGGGAGCCGAAAGCTGGAAGGCCTTCTTCTTCGGCTCCTCCGACGCCGGGAACTCGATCACCGTCGACAAACCCCCGGCCGCCCTGTGGCCGATGGCCCTGTCGGTGCGGCTCTTCGGGCTGGGCGGCTGGCAGATCCTGGTGCCGCAGGCGCTGATGGGCGTCGGCACCACAGCGGTGCTCTACGCCGCCGTAAGGCGCCAGTTCGGCCCCGTGGCCGCGCTACTGAGCAGCGGGGTGTTCGCGCTGACGCCCGTGGCGGCCCTGATGTTCCGCTTCAACAACCCCGATGCGCTGCTCACCCTGTTGATGACCGTCACCGTGTACTGCGTCCTGCGGGCGCTCGACGGAGCTCGCACCGGCTGGCTCGTCGGGGCCGGCGCCGCGGTCGGATTCGCCTTCCTGACCAAGACGCTCCAGGCCTTCGTCATCCTGCCGCCCCTGGCGGTGCTGTACGCCGTATGCGCGCCGACGCGGCTGCGCAGGCGGCTGGGCCAGGTACTGCTCGCCGGACTCGCGATGGTGGTGGCCGGCGGGTGGTGGGTGGCCGTGGTGGAGCTGTGGCCCGCCGCGTCCCGCCCCTACATCGGCGGTTCGCAGAACAACTCCTTCCTGGAACTGACCCTCGGCTACAACGGGCTGGGCCGGATCAGCGGCAACGAGACCGGCAGCGTCGGCGGCGGCGGACGCCCCGGCGGGGGCACGGGCGGAGGCTGGGGAGAGACCGGCATCGACCGGCTGTTCGCGACCAACATCGGCGGTCAGATCTCCTGGCTGCTCCCGGCGGCCCTCGTCATGCTGCTCGCCGGCCTGGCCATCACCTGGCGGGCCCGCCGGGCCACGGACTCGCTGGAGGGCATGGCCCGGGCCGCCTTCCTGGCCTGGGGCGGCTCACTGCTGATCACCGGTCTGGTCTTCAGCTACATGCAGGGGATCTTCCACGAGTACTACACCGTGGCCCTCGCGCCCTACGTGGCCGCGCTCGTCGGCATGGGCGTCGCCGTGCTGTGGGAGGAGCGGGGCAGCCGGGCCGCCTCCCTCACCCTCGCCGGGACGCTCGCACTCACCGCGTACTGGGCCTTCGTGCTGCTCGGCCGCGCCACGGGGTACCTGCCGTGGCTGCGCTGGACGGTGCTCGGAGCGGGTCTCGGCGCAGCCGTCGTGCTGCCGTTCGCCGCGCGGCTGGGCCGCAGGGCGCTGCTGGCAGTGGCGGGGCTCGGCCTGGGCGCGGCCCTCGCGGGGCCGCTGGCGTACTGCCTGACCACGGTGGACACGCCGCACGCGGGATCCATCGTGACGGCCGGACCGGCGGTCGCGGGTGGTGGCGGCCCGGGCGGCCGGGGCAGGCGCGCGTTCTACGCCCCCGGCGGTGGCCTGCCGCAAGGCATCGGCGGGCCCCAGGTGCCGCCCGGAGGCCGGCCCGCCGGGGCTCCCGGCGCCAAGGGCCCCGGCGGGGCCGGTGCGCGGGGTACCGCTCCCGGCGGTCCCGGCGGGCTGCTGGGCGGCACGAGGGCGAGCGCCCAGGCCACGGCTGCGCTGCGGGCCGGCGCCGGGCGCTACATGTGGGCGGCGGCGGCCATCGGCTCGCAGAACGCGGCGAGCTATCAACTGGCCTCGGGCGCGCCCGTGATGGCGATCGGCGGCTTCAACGGCAGCGATCCCTCGCCGACCCTGGAGCAGTTCAGGGCCTACGTGAAGGCCGGCCGCGTCCACTGGTTCATCGGCCAGAGCGAGAACCAGGCCCAGGGTGGCCCCCAGGCCCAGGCCCAGCCCCAGGCCGGACCTCAGGCCCAGCCCCAGGCCGGACCTCAGGCCCAAGGCCAGCAGCCGCAGGCCCAGGCTCCGACCCCGACCCAAGGCCGGGCCGACGGCGGGACCAGTGGCACCCGACGCGCGGCCGGCGGCCCGGGCGGTGGCACCAGCAGTGCCATCGAAAGCTGGGTGAAGGCCACCTTCAAGGCCACCACGGTCGGCGGGGCCACCTTCTACGACCTCACCGCGCCCGCCACCGGCACGCCCTGATCCCGCCCGGACCCCGAAACGGCCGGGTGCCGCGGACGAGGAGCTCGTC
>NZ_JBSGYT010000014.1:0-150650 GCF_053610645.1 Streptomyces sp. NPDC054883
TTGGGGCCGGGGGCTGGGGGGGTGTGGTTTGAGTTGTGGTGCTCCTTTCTGTGGGGGGGGGGGGGGGGGGGGGGGGGGGGGGGGGGGGGCGGGGCGGCGCGGCCGCCCCCCGGCGGGTGTTCAGGTGGTTCGGCGGTCCGGCCCCAGGTCTTTGTCGTCCACGGCGACCGCCCATGTCTTGTCACCGGCGGCGGGGCGCAGCTTGCCGGGGTGGTTGTCCATGCCCTGGGGGGTGCGTCGGGCGGGGGCGGCCTGGTAGGCGTCCTCGGTGAAGCGCAGCTTGGGCTGGCCGGTCTCGGGGTCGTTGAACAGCTCGGTGACGGTGCCGTGGCGCCAGAAGCCGTCGCGGGTGCGGTAGGTGACGCGTGCGCCCGGGGTGTAGGGGGTGCCGGTGCGGCTGTGGGCGCGCGCCATGGGCTGCGGCGGGGCCGGGACTGCCTGCGGTGAGTCCGGGGCCTGTACGGGCTCCGTGGCGGGCGCCTGGGGCTGTTCGCGGGCGGGTTCCGGCTGGGCCTGCCGGGTCTGCTGCGCGCGCTGCTTGCTGGCGCGGGCGCGGCGGTCGGGGGTGGAGCCGGTGATTTTCAGGGCGTAGTGCTGGTGTGTTTCGGACTGTTCGAAGATCCATCCCTGGGCGTGCAGCGTGTCGGTGACGGATTCCAGGTGGATGTCGTCGGCGACGGCGATGCGGGTGTGGTCGGGCTGGTCTACGACGGTCGCGGCCCGGTAGTCGGTGATTCCCGCGTGTTCCAGGGCCTTGCGGACGAGGGTGGCCCGGGGCACGCCCTTGGGGCGGGCGGGGAGTTCGGCGCGGGCGGTGACGTACACGCTGCCGCCGCTTACCTGGACGTTGTAGCGGGGGGCGAGGGCTTCGGCGTACTGGCGGGCGATCTGCTCGCCGTGGGGGCTGGTCGGTACGTCGGCGACGTCGGTGAGGCCGAGGGCGTCCATGCGCTGGAAGTAGTCGTGGTCTCCTTCGCGCCAGCGGACGTCGACCTCGCCGGGGCGGCCGCTTTCGCGGACGTAGAAGCCGGAGGAGGTGGGCTTGCTCCTGGCGTCGGTGAAGCGGGAGTGCTGGAATCCGGCTGCTTTCAGGAACTTGATCACGGCGGTGACGGTCGGGGTGCCACCGGGCTTGGGCGGGGTGGGGGTGGTCATGTGGTCCTCCTTGGCGGGCTGTAACCACACCTTAGTGCATACCGAAGTGCGATGGCTGGTGTTTTCAGAACTGTGTCCCTCCCGTTACCAGTGGCCACAGCAGCCGATCAGGCCTGCACGTCCGGGTGCGAGGCGTCGATGTACCCGCCGCCACCGGCGCGGTCGCACCAGCCGCGCACGGTCAGGGCCGTGCGGGCCGCGTCCAATGCGCCGGTGGCGTCACCCTGCCCCGCCCGGCGACTGGGCTCGACGGCCAGGGACCCGCGCAGCACGCTGACCGCCAGACCGTTGTACTCCATCCAGGTGCGGCGGCCCTCGGGGGCCGGGGCGCCCAGGTGCTCCAGTCCCAGGGCCAGCACACGGGCGTCCAGGGTGCGGCGTTCCTCCCGCCCCAGGGCCTGGTAGGCGGCGGTCCGCTCCTGCTCGGCGGCGCGGTGCTTGGTCTCCTGCTGCCACCTCTCGGCGGCCTGCATGATTTCTGCTTCGAGGGCGGACTGGGCGGCGGGGTCGGTCAGGCGGTATTCGGCGGGCCACGCGGGCGTGAGGCCCTTCTGTGCGGCGCGCTCAAGCATCTTGTACCCGGCGCGCCCGGCGGCGGTGTCGGCGCCGTCGGTGCCGCCGCCGAGTTCGGTTTCGGCGACTCGCCCGGCCAATTCGAGGAACGCGCCTGCCAGGATGCGGGAGATGGTCATGACCCGGACGGTGCCCTTGCCCGCACTGTGCTCCCTGGCGGCCGTCCAGGCGGCGGCGATGTCGCGGTAGACGGCCGCGTCGGGGTCGGTGTTGTGGGCGTCGTCGCCTCGGCTGCGGTCCCAAGCGCGTCCGAACGCTCCCGGGACGCGGATGGTGATGGTGTCGGCGGCCGGGGTGGTGGTCATCGGGGCTCCTTCTCGGCGGGTATACCCACACCCTAGCGCATACCGGAGTGCGCTAAAGGGGAAATGAGGCCAAACAACGGAATCAGTTGCTGACGGCCCACGAGGCAACGAAAACCGTGTCTCAGTCCCTAGGGGCGGACAACGGAATCCGCATCCAGCGCGCAGAGCAGGCACCGCCCAGCCTCACGGTCTGGGGCGGCGTGCCGGGCCGTGGGTGGCCCGGCACGCCAGGGCGAGGCTGTCAGGCGCACGGACGCCGGGGCGGCATCCAGGGATTCGAAGCGGCGGGCGGCGACTAGGGCGGCGCGCCCTGGAAACGAATCCGCAGCTTCCTAGCCGGTGAACACCACGTCGTCGTTCACCTTCACCCGCAGGGGCACCGTGCCGTCCGGGCGAGCCAGCGCGGTGACGTCGCCCGCGTCCAGGTGCACGCTGACTCGCAGCGTCCCGGACTCGTCCACGTACGCATACACCTGCGCCCCGGCGATCTCGATGCACGGCAGGGTGTCCGGCTCTTCCGGGTCCATGGGCAGGTAGGTAGCGGCGGCGTTGTGGGCGGTGGCGTCGGTCATGATGGGTCCTCCTGAGGTGAGTGATCGTTCGGGGGACGGCCCGGGGCGGGGCCCGGGCCGTCAGTTGGGTCAGGCCGTCGCCGCTTCCAGGCGGCGGGCGGCTACCAGAGCCGCCGTCACCCGCTCGTACTGGAGGATCGCGGACATGCAGGCGGTGGGCCCGTTGTGCTTGAGTGCGCGCCGCATGACCGCGCCCGCCCTCTCGAGCTCCGCTGCCAGCGTCACGGAAGCGGGCTGGGTGCGCGCGGTGTCACGGTGGGAGAACGGCAGCCACTGCATCGCGTCCTCGACCGCGTCAGCCACGTCGTGAGGGGTCATCTTGGCCGCACGCTCCTCCGTACCCTCCGGGGCCCCCTTGGGGAGCGGCTGGGGCGCCGGGGCGGGCGTCTTCCATGCCTCGGGCAGCAGGGCCGGAGCCGCGTCCACGGACAGTTCGAACGGCGTGCCGCCCCCGGGCACCCGGCGCGCGTAGGCCAGCGCCTCCGCGTGGGTACCGAACGAATGCGACTCCTGCCCGTTGGGGCGGCGCACGGCGTACCGGGGCGCCGGGGTGCTCGCGGGCGCCACGGGGGCGGCGGGGGCGGGTGCGGAGGCCTGCTCCCCCGCGAGGCGGCGGGCCTTGGTCAGGCCGTCCTCGGTGAGCACCAGGCCGTGCGTGCGTACCTGGTGACCGCGCTTGTCGGTGATGCGGGTGCGCAGCTTCTGGTGACTGACCAGGCCGCGCTCGATCATGGCGCGTTCGGTGTTGGTGGCGGCGCCGATCATCTCGTGGTTGTCGTCGGTGAGTGCGGCGAGCAGCTTCTGGGTCATCGTCTTGCTGATCTTGGCGGCCATGGGGTGCTCCTTGGTGGTGGACCTTGGCGGGTGACCCCACTCTAGTGCACTCCAGAGTGCGATGGAAGGGGTTTGCGGAAACACGAAAGGGGCGGGACAGCCAACCGGCCGCCCCGCCCCTCCCCCGCACCTACCCCGCCAAGGGCCGGAACGTGGTCTCAAAATCCCCGAACGCCATACGCAGCACACCGCCGGTAAAACCCTCCAGAGTGCCGCCCTCCGTGATCCCCGCCGCCAGCAGCGCCACCGCCCGCGCACGCCCCAGCGCCAGCGCCTGCGACTCCACCCCGCCGCGCACCACCCGGTGCTCATACCGGGCCGCATAAGGCAGAGTCAGTTCCGCCAACCGCTCAGCCGCCGCCAACTCCCGCACGTCGGTGCAGTTCAGCAAGTAGAACGCGTGCAGGTGAGCCACCCGCCCGCAGTCCACGCACCGCAGTTCCGCCACCGTCCACTCCGGCCGCCCCATCGGCACCGACTCCCCCGTGCCGAACACACGGTGCCCGTAGACCTCCCACGGCGCCTGTACCGTCCCCACAGCCACCGCCGGACCCTCCGGGGCCACCACCGGCTCCACGGCCGCCGCAGGGGCCTCCGCGCCCGCAAGGTTGTGGGCCCGCTCGAACGCCACCCGCTCCGCCTCGGTCGGCTCCACCGGCTCATCACCCCCGGTCGGCTCCCACAGCAGAACGAACGGCTCATCCTCGTAACCCAGCTCGTTGCCCGCTGACATACGCACCTCCCCGTACTCGGCCAGCACCTCGTCGTGGTGCCGCTGGCACATCGCGCGCCCCGGCGCCTTGCGCTCCCCGCAGTACTCGGAGCCCATCCGGCCCACCGTCACCTGATAGCCGCACACCTGCCCACCCCGCCACGGCTCACGGGGAACCAGCACCGGCACGGCCACATCCACGGGGGCCGGGGTCGGCTCCACCGCCTCCACCGGGCGCTGACGGCACCGCATGGACACCCCGCCCTCACGCTCCGCCGTCTCCCGCACTACAGGCAGCCGGTACGCCTCCCGCCGCGCTTCCTCCACGAACACGCCCTCGACCGTGGCCAGAACGTCACCAGCCTCATTCTT
Organism: Streptomyces sp. NPDC054883; assembly: GCF_053610645.1. Taxonomy (NCBI): domain Bacteria; kingdom Bacillati; phylum Actinomycetota; class Actinomycetes; order Kitasatosporales; family Streptomycetaceae; genus Streptomyces; species Streptomyces sp. NPDC054883. Next base: position 4,524 of record NZ_JBSGYT010000014.1, read on the forward strand.
CACGTCCCACACGTCCGACAGCTCCAGCGGCGTCAGCACCACCGTGCGCTCCCCCACGATGTTCGTCGGCGACTTCGTCACCACGATCACCCCACCCGCCCGGTACGAGACACTCGCCGTCGTGTGGTGCCCCACGATGCGCTCCGCCTGCTCCCCCTCGATCACCACCGCCGGGTGAACCAACTCACCCGCACCGGTGCGCACCTCCTGCTGGTAGGCGGCGGCGAACACGTACTGCGCGCCCCCGGGGGCCACGTCGGCGTGCCCGGCCGTGTCGATCACCGGCTCGAAGAACGAGTAACCCACCCGGATCACACCATCCCCCAGCGGCTGCGCGTGGTTACCGCGCTCCCACCCGTTCATGATCGCCGTGCGCACCTGGGCCGCCGACACCTCGCCCATGTCCTTGGCGTCATCCCGAAGCACCCCGACGAACATCCGGTAACGCGCGCCCTCCACCGGCTCCACCATCTCCCCCTGGGAGTCGGGCACCGCCACGGCCGCCGGGGCCGGGGTCGGCTCGGACGCGCCCCCACGCTCCGGAACGTAGCGGCGATCCTCGACGCAGATGGCGCCGTCGGCGTCCTGCCAGAACTCCTTCTTCTTGAAGCGCAGGTTGCTCACGAACGTCCGAACGCGCTCACTAGGCAGACCCGCATGGCGCAGCGCGCCGCCCACGTACAGGGAGTGCGGCGCATCCACCACGTCACCTACCGTCACCGGCGCCGGGGTCGGCTCGGCCGCCGGGGCGCCCCCGCCCTCGGAACGCCGCCGGTAGGAGAACGCCATCTCACCCGGGCCGCCCTGCACCCCGCGCCAGTCGACAACGAAGAGATCCGCGTCACCCTTCACCCGGGCGCCGTCCCCGTGCTTGATGCCCACCTCGAGCGCCAGCCGCTTGCCGTCCTGCTCGGGGCACGGGTGCTCGCCGTCGGCGTCGTGCCGCGTGACGTCGTACACCACGCCATCCATCTCAGCCGCGCACAGGGAATCGACCAGCGCCGAGTACTCCGCCGTAAGCCTCTCGGCCCGCTCCTCCCACATCTCCGCCACCTCACGCCCGTACCCGGCCAGCGTGTCCAGGTGCGTCGTCTCCAACGCGTACTGCATGCGCAGCCGGAACGCGACGGGCACCGTGCCCCGGATCGCCTTCCGCGTGTCCAGCACCCGGAACAGCTCGGCCGCCCGCTTCATCAGCAGGGCCAGGCTGCTGCTGTTGTTGGTTCCGGTCATGGAAGCCATGCACGTCTCGAAGCTGCGCCGCACTTCCTCGATGGCCACCGGCTCACCCTTCACCGGGATGTACGTCACGTTCATCGTCATCCGGGTCCACATGGTGATCCGGCCGTCGTCGCTGAACGTGAGCCGCTGGCCGTTGCTCAGGATGTTGCCCAGCTGCCCCACCGCGTCCTCCACGGTGAGCTGCTCACGGAAGTCCTCCTTGGAGTCGGCACGGTTACGGCCCACGGTCTCAACCGACTCCACGCCGTCGCCCAGCATGAACGCGGCCACCGCCTCAGACTGCTCGCGGCTGCTGGCGATCACGTCCTGGTACGCCTGGTCACGGTCGCTGCCGCTCTTGGCCAGCACCACCGTGAGCGCCTCACGCAGGAATGCCACGCACTCATCCGTCAGCCACACATTGGTGCTGGCGAACCAGGCGCTGTCGTTCGCTCCACGGATTTCCTTGGCGGCGCCGGTCTCGACCTTGCCCCGCGCCTGGAGCGCCCGGGTCGTCGAAGCCGAGCACTGGACCTGATAGACGGTCTTGCCGTCCATGGTGGTGAAGCGGCGGGTAAGGGCTTCGAGGATGACGCGGATCATCGTGTCGCTGAGCTTGCTGGTAGCCATGTGGCGCTCCTTGCGGGTTGGTCTCCTTGGCGGGATGACCCCACCCTAGTGCACACCTGGGTGCGCCACAAGCCCTTGCGGTGAACTTGTCGAGCCACACCACGGCCCCACCCACACCCGTACTTTCAGGTCATAGACCCTGATAGACCCACATGAACGCATACAAAAAGCAGGGGCGGGGGATCATGTCCCTGCCCCTGCTTCAATGTGCTCTCTGCCCCTGGGTCACTCCTTGGTAGGGAACCCCGGTACCCGTTCCTCGATCCTGCGGAATCCTGCCTGCCCTACCCGTGTCGCGTCCAAGACGTACTGCCACCCGTGGGTGATCAGATCCTCGCTGGTGAAGATGTCCGCGTGAGCCAGGGAGTTCACCGTCATGTGCCCAAGGGGGTCGTGACCCAACAGCTCCTGCAATGCCCCTCCTCTGCACCTGCGGCTGTCGCACGCGCTTGGGGGCTCGGTGGGCTTCTGACGGCCCTCCAGTGCGTTGGCGACCGCTACGGACTCCCGTTCCACCATGAAGCGCGCCACGGTCCGCAGAGCGCCATCCGTGGCTCCGGGCATGAACTCCTTCAACTGCTCGGCCATGTCCTCTATGGCGAGCGCGGCCCGGTCGTAGTCGTTGCCCTCGTAGAACTCCCTTGCGTGACTCAGGGACGACTCGAACCGGCCCAGGTGATCCTGGAGCGGCGTGGTCCGGTGGAACAGTTCGTGTCCGTCGGCGTCAGCCATCAGTGCCCCACCCACCGGCCGAGGAGGAGAGCACCGAAGATGATCGGTGAGAAGATCCCGAGCAGATTGATGGTCGTCATCAAGGGTCCGTCGCCCCTGCGGATACGGACGCGGGTCACGTGGTTCGCTCCCTCTGCAAAGTGGTACGGCGCGGGCGCTTAGGTCTGCGCGGGCGGCGGGGGTGTGCGGTCACTGGTCGGGTTCCTGGTCCTGCAACGAGGTCTCGCTCAAGTACGTCTTGGGGACGCTGTTCCAGCGGCCGGTTTTCGAAGAGCGGTAGTACAGCTGTTCCCGGTTGCCCCACTCGGGCCGCCATTCGTGCTCAGCCGCACTGGCACCCAGTCTCGCGACCGCCTTTGCCTTCACCTCCTCCTTGTCGAATCCGGCGTCGAGCACGAAGCCGGATTCGCTAGTGGTGACGTACAGAGGGCGGGAAGCCTGGCTCATGATCAGCTCTCCTTGACGGCCGTGTTCAGGCCGAGCGTGCGCAGGTGTTCCAGAGCGGCGGCGTGCTGGGTGTCGTCGAGCCTGCCGACGGCGTTGAGTCCGGCGAGGTAGATCCGCATCCGGTTGCCCTTGCGGAGCCACTCCTCCTGAATGTCAGGGGACTCGTCCCAGACGCTGAGCCTCAACAGCTTCTCACCCGCGATCCGGTTGAAGTCGGCGACGGCGGTCCGCAGCGGGGCGAGGCGCTTTTCCTGCTCGGCGACCCACTTGGCCGTGTCGGCCGCTTCGGCCTTCTCCTCGATCAGGGCGGCGGCGTAGGCGGCTTCCCACTCGGTGTAGAGCGGGTGGGCGGCCAGCTTCGCCCGGATGTCCTCCACGGTGCCCAGACGGGCGAGGAGGCGCTTAGCGGACGGCAGCCGGTACGACACCGTCTCGGAGTGATCCCGGTCGGCCCCCAGCATCCTGAGATCAGCCCCGGCGATTCCGCCCTGGGGGTAGTTCACCATATTGCGCACGCGCAGCGTCTTGTCAGCGGCGGATTCCACGCGTACTACGTCCGCTTGGAAGTGGCCGACCGCTTCCCGGGCGGTGTGGGTGAGCAGGGACTCGGCGGTGTAGTGGTAGTTCCGATCTACGCGGAGCGACAGCACCAGGTCGCCCGGCTTCACGTCGTTGCCGGACGTGAGAGGGGCGAGGCGAAACGAGGGATCGGGGCGCTGGTTGTCCCGGTGGCGGCGCTGGGGGATGTCGTTCATCTCGATATGGGGCCAGATGCCCCGCCAGATGTCTCGGGCCAGATTGGCGGCCTTGGTGCGGGCTTCGTTGCTCATGGGTGTCCCTGGGTCTTGGCGGGCTTGGATGGCCCCGGGCGGGATTTGATCCCGCGCCCTCACGGCGTGGATGCCGGGGCCGGTGGGTCACTCGAAGTCGACGAACGCGGTGTCGGCGAGGAACTGGCGGGCGGCATTCTCGCTGGCCTTGTCGGCGACGGCGTAAATGCCGGGGTGGGCCGGGCGGTTGGCCAGGAGGTACTGGAGGCTGGTCCGGCGAGCGTCGGTGATCCGGTCGATCACCTTTGCGTCGTCGAATGAGGTCTGCCCGTTCTCGTCGAGGTTGAGGGCATCGGAGTAGATCCGGTACTTGGCGCGGGCTTCCAGGAAGCTGTCGAGATGCATCCCGTCGATATCCAGCGTCTTACCCAGAGTGGTGCCGTCCGTGGTGAAGATTTTCGCGGCCGTGACGAATCCATCCCAGGCGTTACGGGCGTAGGTGCGGACACCGGTGGCCGCCTGGGACGTGTCGAGCTCGGCCATGATCTTGTTCTCCTCGTGTGGTGTGGCGGGCTTGACGGGCGGGGTGGGCCGCCGCCGCTCGGGGCGGCGGCCCGGGTGGTCCTACTGGTTCATCTCGTTCATGACGTGGGCGGTGTAGCCCTCGGGGCGCTTGAGGCCCTTGGCGGAGTCCACGGAGGAGTACTCATCCGAGTCGAGGATGTCCTGACGGATGCGCTCGGCGGCGGCGACCGTGAGGTTTCCGTCCTCGTCGTAGTCCTCGTCCCCCTGGATCAGGTCGGCGACCTGCTCGCCGGTGGCGTGGACGGTCTGCGCGCCCTCGTAGTGCTTGTTGGTGGTGGCGATCACCCACAGGGGCTCGGTGCCGTCCCGGTGCTCGGCAGGCATGGGCACCAGCACGTTCTCGCCGTACGCGTTGGCGAGTTCCTGGATGTGCTCGGTGGTGATCCGAGCGCCGACGCGCCGGAGGGCGACCGTGCCAATGTCGATGATCTCGTGGCCCGGGGAGGCGGATCCGTCGATGATCTCCACCCGGGCGATGCCGTTCAGCTTGCCGTCCGTGTTGCGGTGCAGGTCGATCACCTGCACGCGCTTCTTGCCGTCGGTGTAGATGCGGCCGACCTGGACCCCATTGAGGTTCGCGCCCTCGGTGGTCTCGTTGGGGTACTCCTCGAAGTCGAGCTGCGCAATGTGGGCGCGCAGTTCGGCGGGCTTGACCTTGTAAGCCTGAATGGTTCCCTTGGCGTGAGAGGCGCCCTGGATGGTGCGGAGGCGGAAGTCGGGGGTGTTGCGCAGGCACTTGCGGGCCCCGGCGACCATGCGGCCGAACTGGGTCGGGCCGTACCCGCTCATGTCAGCGTGCAGGTGGTACTGCTCGGCCGCGCCGAGGAGGTACGAGGCGACGTTCTGCGGGCTGTCGGTCAGGCGCTCCGGGTCGGTCGGGATGAAAGCGCATCCGGTCAGCTTGTCAAGGTAGACGCGGATGTCCTCGATGTCCTGGGGCGTGATCTCGGGGGTGGTCTCGGCGTCGAGGCCCTTGAAGTGGCGGCCGTCGGCGATGCCCTTGTCGTACCACTCCTTGAGCTTGTCGTCGCTGGTCAGGGCGTACAGGTCCGTGTACTGCTCGGGGAGTTCGCCGTTGTAGGCGACGATCACGCCCAGGTGGTACGCGATGGCGGCGCGGCCCTCACCCTTGGCGCTCAGCCAGACGTGCTGGTTGGCCTGGTTGCTCTGCCAGCGGGAGCCCGTCCCGTCAAGACCCGCGCCGCTGGAGGCGTCGAAGCGGCCGTTGCTGGCGGCCTTGGCGAGGGCGATGACGTCGTTAACGAGCTTGGCGGTGGCGCGCATGGTGGTTCTCCTTGATTTTTTGTGGCGGTCTCTCTTGGCGTGATCCCCACCTTAGTGCACACCAGAGTGTGGTGCAAGTGGCTGCTTTGAAGGTGGGCCACGCCGACACATAGCGCCAGGTCAGAGCGGGCGCTTGCTGAAAATGACCCCCTCGTCGGTCACCTGGACCTCGGTCCATCCGTGCCCCCGGAGAATGCTTGCGTAGTCGTCGGTCTCCTCATCCCAGCGCGCGGCGGCTTCGGGGAAGGTCCCGCCGTCGGGGCGCCGGTGCTCGCCGTTGGCGACGCGGGAGACGATCACGCGGTCGGCGTGGCCGGGTACGGGGCGCACCCAGGGGCCAAAGGCGCGGGTGTTGAGGGTTTCCACGGGAGACAGCAGGCTGTACCCGGCGCCCATGATGATCTGTCCGGCGTCCGCCACCACGGCGGGCACGACACGGCGCGTCCAGGACTTGGACGGGCTGCGGTGCCCCTGCTCGTTGAAGACGACATGGACGGTGCGCCACATGGCGCCGTTGCGGGTGATCTCCAGGTACGGCCCGGCGTTCGGCCGCTCCTCCCCCGACTGGTCGCGGTCATGCTGCAACAGTGCGCGCACGGCGGCGCCATCAAGGCGCTGGGGCGCCCCCTGGGGGATGCCGCCCCGGGTGGTCGTTACCTCGTAAAGGGTGGCATCGTCCAGGGAGTCCAGGGCGGCGCGCTCGGCAAGGGCCGCCTGACGCGCCCGGATCATCCCGGAAGCGATGGAGCGGTACGCGTCGGCGCTGCGGTTCCACGTCTCTACGCTGTAGGCGGGCACTCCGTGGCCCTTCTGCCACAGCCGGACGGTTACCTTGCCGGTAGGCCGGTCGTCGGCGGTCACGGTGACCTGGTGGCCTTCCAGGGACGGAAGGTCAAGCAGCGCGGCGCGTACGGAGTCCCAGTCGGTCTCGTCCATCTGCTGCTGGCTCATGCCGTACGCGTGGTAGGCGACGAACCGGCCGATGTCCAGGCCGTCCTCCGCGCGCTCCACGATCTCTGCGCGCTTGGCGTGGATCTTGACCGTGTCCACGATCTCCTCCACGGTCGGCAGGGAGGCGGCACGCACCTGGGCGGTGGTGGGGCTGTCCTCGGCGTACATGCGGACCACCATGGCCGTGCGGCCGGGCATCCGGGGCGCACTCCAGCCGTCGAGGTCGGAGAACAGGCGGCGGTACTGCTTGACGGCGGGCCAGGTGTCGCGCTCGGGCGTGCAGCTGGCGCCCTCGACCAGGTGGTGAATGTTCATCCGTCCGTTGCCGCGCGGGTCGATCATGAAGCCGGTGCCGCGCGCGGTGTCGTTGTCGTCATCGTCGTACTCGCCGGAGACCAGCGCGGGGGTGTGTCCGGCGGCCGTGAGTACCGCGACGGCGGCCACGGCGTCCGGGTTGTTGCTGTGCTGCGGGGCGGTGCCGAGTGCCTGTCCGGCGGGGACCAGCGTGCCCTCGACCACCTTCTCAGGGGTGGCGGCCGGTACCGGCGCGGTGGTGACGGGGGCGGGCTCCACGGCGGCCGGAGCGCCGTCGGCGTCGCCAGGGATGGGGAAGAGCAGCAGGTTTCCGCGCTGCTTGCTGTCGCGGACGTACAGGCCGGTGACACCCTCCTGGCGGCGGTATTCCAGGTCTCGCATGATCGCGTCGTCGTCGAGGACATCAGTGCGGGGGTTGCGCAGCAGGTTGGCGATCTTGGCGACGACGTCAGCGCGGGCGAGGGTGAGTTCGCGGCGGGCCCAGTCGGGGAAGGTGGTGAGGCGGACGCGGACGCGGGAGGTGGAGGGCACCATCTCGTCAGCGAGGGCGTCGGCGTTGGCGGCGCGCTCCTTGCGGGCGGCGCGGTCGGCCAGTTCCTCGGGGCTGATCACCAGGACAGCAGCCTTGGTGACGGCGCCGCTGGTGGCGGTGACTCCACGGCGGGCGGGGATGTTGGCGGCCTCGGCGTGGTACCCGGCGGCGGCCAGAACCTCGATGGCGCGCTCGGCGTCGTCGGCGGGCAGGGTGACCTGCACGACGGGGAAGCGGGCGCCAATGGACTGGTTGAGGTTGAAGTCGATGCGCTGGCCGGTCTCGCGGGTGACCTTGTAGCCGTTGGTGGTGCGGTTTGCCTTGGTGAAGCCGTGGGAGTTCAGGATGCGGCTTACCTGCTGGGCGTTGGGGTTCTTGATGTCGGTCATTCGGTGTTCCTCCTTGGCGGGTATGACCACACTCTAGTGCACACTAGAGTGTGGTGCAAGGGGTTCCAGAAACCAGGAAGGCCCGTCGCGGCTGGTACCGCGACGGGCCTGGTGCCAAGGTCACCCAGAGCGCTGCACCCCAGTGACCAGCTCCCCCTCGCTGTCGGCATACACCCACCCGAACCCCGGGAGGTCCGCCCCCGCCACCATCCCCACCGTGCTGCCCCGGCCGTGCTGCATAGCCCGCAGGAACGCCCCCAGCGTCGAGGTGAATGACACGGACGGCAAGAAGTCGGCGGCCACCCTCTGCGCAGGGGAGTAGCCCCCATCTGCCTCCCTGGTGAACAAGGTGACGTCCACGGTCATTACAGGGGGGTGGTCAGCCTGCTTCTGCTTGGTCGGCGCCGGGCTGGACTTGCCGTCGGCCTTGCCCGTCACTTTGATGACCGAGCCGAAAATGGTGTCCTTGCGGGTGAAGGCGTAACCGGCGCCGGTAAGGGCCGATTCGGCGGTGCGGGCGGCCTTGTCGAGCGCCTCGGGGGTGAAGCTCCCGGCAACGCCCCAGGGGCAGACCTGGACGCGGACGTGGTCAGCTTCCTGGACCGTGGAAGCGCCGTGGTGGTTACTGGGGCCGCTGCTGTAGCTGGCGGGCACGCCCCCGTCCCGCAGGACCTGCTCTACTTCCTTGGCCGTGGGGCGCCCCTTGGCTGCTTTCGGCTTGTTGGGCAGCGCCGATACCGTAATGCTGCTCCCGTACACGTCCACGGTGTAGCGGGCGGACAGTGCGTCCGCGTACGCGGCGATGCACTCGGAAGTCTGGGGCGCTTCCTCCAGCTTGGAGAAGTCGGCGAGGCCCGCCTTGATGCGGCGCTCGATGCTGTCATCGAGGCTTTCCACGTAGCTGACCGACACGGACCCCCTGAGGGAGGTGGCGACCTTGAAACCGCCCGTGGTCCGCTCCGCGCTCTGCACGCTCCGCTTGAACCCGGCCTTGGCCAGGAACCGGGAGACGGACATAAGGGTGGGCGCAGCGCTGGGCCTGGCCGTCGTGTCGGCGGGCTGGGACGTCTCCGCCTCGGGTGCGGGCTGCGGGGGTGCTTCGGCGGCGGGCGCGGGCTGCGGGACGGCCTTCGTGTCCGGCTCGTGCTTGCGCAGCTTGCCCGTGGATGTCACGTGGACATCGGGCTTGCCGCAGTGCGGGCAGGTGACCCAGTTCGACCGGCGCTGGCGCTGCTTCGCGGTGAGAGTCACGGCCGTGCCCGATCCCGCGCAGAACCCCTGCTCTTCCACGGTCTTGCCGCGCGTCCACTCCACGGGAGCGCTGGGAAAGCAGACCGTGCACATGGTGGGGCCGAGTGCCTTCACCGCCTCCTGCTCGGTCTTGCCGGACAGGTCCGGACGCCACTGCAAGACGGTGGTGAACCTGAGGGTGGGGCAGGAGGATCCCCAGCCGGAAGCGTTCTCCTTGTGGATGTGGCCGTCCTGGACGGTGAAGAACCGGCTCCAGCCGCCGCGCCGCTCCCACTCGCCTACCAGGGTCTTGCGGGGCCCCTGGTTCAGCTTGAGCGTTTCCTCACCGAGGGAGTCCAGCCGCGTCAGGGCCTTTTCGATGTTCCCCCGGGACAGGGCGTCACGGGTTCCGTCTTCCAGGATCTTGCGCGCCCTGGTCTCCAGCTCGTCGCGGCGGGAGGGCCAGGCCATGTCGCCGTAGCTGTTGACCTTCCTCTCTCCGGCGGCCCGGTGCAGCTGGTCCCAGGCCGACTCGGTCAGGCGGCCCAGGCGGCCGTACTCCACATACAGGGCCTCGAAGAGCCGGTCGGCCTCGACCGGGGTCATCTCGGCCAGTGTCTCGGGGGTGGTGGCCAGCACGTCGTCCATGGTGCGCTTCGTCGTCATCGTCATCTCCTTGGCGGGCTACTGACCACACCGTAGTGCACACCTGAGTGCGATGTCTACCAGGTCGGGCAATCCGACCCCCGGGCAGCGTCAGGGCAACGACCGACAGCGGCCACGGCGCATGAAGCCGTGGCCGCTACCGTACGGGCCAGCCAGGACAAGGGCTCATCCCGGCGTGCCACCAGAGTGTGGTTACAGCCCCCTTCTACCGCCTCTCCTTCCCTGACTCCTGCGCCCACGCCCTCACCGCATCGGCGGCGCTCCCCGTACGGCCCGTCCGGGAGGCACGCGCCGCCAGCTCAGCCAGACCCGTCCGTCCCGCACGGCGACCGTCCGGCAATGGAGCCGCTTCCCAGAAGACCCCGACCGCGCGGCAGTGGTGGAAGCCGGTCATGTCATGTGGGGCCCGGTCGCACGCCACGCCTTCCAGGTCCGGGTGCTGGGCGCCGCATGCATCGCTCACGCGATCTCCGTGGGCGCTCACCAGTACTTCCTTCGGTTCTCCTCGCGCAGCCGACGGCGGCGCTTGATGGTCTGGGGCTTGTACTGCCAGGCGTCGGGTTCGTCCAGCAGCCAGCGCAACAGTTGGAAGTAGCGAGCGGGCTGCAGCCCGAGAACCTCGCGGATGTACTTCTCGCGGGGGCCAGCGTCGAGTGCGGACAGCCTGTCGTCCACGTCGAGGATGGCGCGGTGCAGATCCCCGAATACCTCCGGTTCCAGCCCCGCGCTGATGTCCGTCATGCCGGAACCTGCACCAGTTCCGGGGTGACCTTGAAGGCGGGCGGCAGCGCGGCCCGGTGCAGGACGTAGTAGCGGTTTTCCAGCCCGGTGTGAGTGCGGTAGTGGCGGCCGTCGACACCGGTCGATTCGACGTTCATCGTGGCGCGTACGGGCTGGCGCCAGACGTCATCGACGACGGCGACCGCGCTGTACGGGGAGCCGTACGAGGTGATGACGGTGTCGCCCGGCTCGATGTCTGCGGCGCTTACCAGTTCGCCGGGGCGCGGGTCCGTGGCGTACAGGGTCCGGGTCCGGCCGGAGTCCTCGTGCTGCCCGGTCCCTCCGACGGCGGTGCTCCACATGAAGTGCCGCATGGGATGAAGGGACTTCTGCAACAGACGCACCGTGACGGTGGTGGAGTGCAGGTGCGGGACCAGGTCTGCGACCTCCAGCCGACCGCCGCCGGGCAGCCGCATGACGTCGCCTACGACCAGGTCACCGATCGCACGGGCGGGCATCGGAATGCCATCCACGTACAGGTGCGGGGTGTGCCCGGCGGGCAGGTAGCTGTACCAGCCGTAGGGGCTCGACTCGCTCGGGTTGCTGACGACGGCCGCGATGTTCCGGAACGGCGTCACCACCATGCCGGTTTTGCCGTGGCTGATCTGCAGCCACTCCACGCCGTTGAACTCGAAGGCGTTGCCGACGCCCAGCCGGAGCGCGTCGTGCCAGTTCATCAGGATGCGGTCACCGGCGGACGGATCGCTGGGAACGAAGCAGCGGGGTACAGCGGGCAGGCTGCCGATCGAGGCACGGTCCAGGCGGTGGCGGTAGATCGTGACGGTCTTCGTGCGGGTACGGCGCAGCTTGATGTTGTGGCCGCCGTGCAGGTGCCGGACCGGGACCAGGGTCGAAGTCTTGTTCAGCGGCTGCAAGGGGGCGGTGACGACGTGGCGCGCCCACTCGCCGTCGGCGATGACACATCCCGGCGTGAGATGTTCGGTGCGGACCTGGACGGTCTCGGCGTTCGGAGAGCGCAGCTCGTAGAGGAGCTGCTCAAGGCATACGGGGTCCATGGGGACTCCTGAGGGTGGCGGGTAATTGGTGGCGGGCGAGTCACCCCAGGGGTCCGTTGAATTGGCGGGACGGACCGGTGAGGCGTTCTCGATGGCACCAGTCTCACTCAAGAGTTGCGCTAACGCAACTAGTTCGGGAAAGTGATCCTGGCATCGCCAAACCCAGCGAAGGGAATCCATATGAGCGAGTTCAAATGCCAGGTGATGATGGGGGCATCCGGGTGACCGCCACCTTGATCACGGTGACCGGGCTCGCCCGCCGGTTCGGCGTCACGCCCTCGTACGTACGGAAGCTGATGCAGGAACGGGACTGCCCCGTCCGCGAGGTCGAGATCGAGGGGGCGGACCGGGCTGCGGTCTACCCCCTCGCACAGGCCGTCGCGTGGCTGACGGGAAGGATCAAGCAGCAGATTCCGGCGGGTTGACGTCGGGCGCGGCTTCGGCCGCGCCGTCGTCCAGACGGAACTCGCACCAGACGGACTTTCCGTGGGCGCCCCGCTCGGCGACGACTCCCGCGCGGTCGGACAGGGCGGCCACGATGGCCAGGCCGCGACCGCTCGGGCTGTCGGTGTCCATGTCGAGCAGCATCTCCGGCGCGAGGTCTTTCGGCGGGAAGGTGGGCACGGCCGCCTGATCGGGGTCGTGAACCTCCAGGCGAAGGTAACGGCGGCGCTGGCCGACGAGCTTCACCGTGACGATGAAGCGGGGGCGCGGCCGGTCCTTTATGGCGTGCCGGACCGCGTTGGCGGCGACTTCGGATAAGCACAACAGCGCGGACTCGGTCAGTTCCTCGTTCAGGCCCGCTCGCTGGGCGGCCATCTCCAGGTCGCGCCTCGCGACCGGGACGCTGTCGGCGATGCCCGCGTACGGCTTGCTGTACCTGACGTGTCTGAGGCGTCCCATACGCAGCGGCGGTGCGTTGAACGGCTGTTCTAGTCGCGAAGTGCAGGGCAGGTCGAGACTGCCGAATGCGATGCTGGCGGTAGAAGGGGAGTGCATGGTGTTAACTCCCGGGGCGTGGTTGGCGGGTGGGACCTGGCCACGGCGTGTTCGGTACCTGACGCTTTACCAGGCTAGGATCTACCGTCCCGCAGGTTTCACGATTCTGCAAGCCCTCGGTATCGAGAATTCTCACCATCGAGTGGTGGCCGAGTCGCAGGGTTTCAGGGCACACTGAGCCGGACACACCGGCCCACCAGGGGAGGGACATGGCCGCCTACCAGAGACCAACCATCGGCCGCAAGATCCTGGGTAAAAAGCTCCAGAAGTGGCGAGAGGCCGCCGGGCTGCCCGTCGAGGTCGTCTCGAAGGCCGCTGGCCAGTCCGAGGCTGCAACGTACCGGCAGGAGTCTGGGGCCACTGCGATCAAGGAGACTTCAATCCCCTTCTTCGCGAAGCTCTACGGCATCGAGGACGAGAAGGAGATCCAGCACCTCGCCGACTGGTGCCGTAAGGCGAAGATCAAGGGAACGTGGACCACTGCTGGGACGCAGGTTGGCCCGACCTTTCACGACTTCGCAGACGCCGAAGAACTCAGCGACGAGATGCGACTCTTCGAGCCCCTGGCTATCCCCGGGATCATGCAGACCAAGGAGTACTCCGAGCGGATCATCACCCACGCCGCAACGGTGCGCCCCGGAGAGATGCCGTCAGAGGCGACGCAGGCTGAGATTGATCAGCGTCTCGCCCTTCGTGAGGTGCGGAAGGAACTTCTGCGGCGCAAGGACCCTGCGCCGCCTAGGATCGGGGCTGTGCTCGGGGAAGCGGCGGTCATAACGCCGCCAAGGCTCGATGACGGAGGCAAGGCACACAGGGAACAGATCCAGCATCTGCTGAACCTGGGTGAAGGCCTGGCGACGATTCAGGTCCTCCCGTTCTCCACGGGGCTCCACAACGGCATGTCAGGCCCCTTCTATGTCATGACCCTGGGTGACGTAGAGCTGGTCTTCCGTGAAGGCTATGAAGCCGACGGAGCGTTCATCGACAACGAAGAGCAGGTCCGTTCCTACCGGGCCCGGTACGAACGACTGCTCAGCCAGGCGATGACCATTCAGCAAACCCGCCGGTTCCTGCTCGACGTCCTCGCAAGCCTGTGAGGGCGCAACCAGAAGAGAAAGGCAGATCCATGCAGCACCAGCAGTACGCATTCAAGGACTGGACGAAGTCGTCCTACAGCGGAGGAAGCGGCGAGGCTTGCGTCGAACGCGCCGTCGACAGCGACTGGGGTGTCGTCGGCATCCGTGACTCCAAGCTGGACGAGAGCCCGGTCCTGCCGGTTTCGGCGACGGCCTGGACCGCGTTCATCGGCGGCGTGACCGCCCAGTAGTAGCTCTCCGCACAGAGCAGGGCCCCCGGCATCCAAGCTGCCGGGGGCCCTCTGTGTGTAGCGTCGGTCAGTTCTTGCCCGACCTCAACCCCGCCTCGATCAGCAGGTCATCGACATTGTCCTGGTGCCCGCAGGGGTTGGTCCACGCCTGCGCGACGTAGCCCTTTCCGGCCTCGGCTTCCCCGTGGAAGCCAACGGGAGTCCCGCGTCGCTGACCGCATGCGCAGAGGTCGGGAATCCGCAGCATGCGCGTCACGGGCTTGCGGTCCGTACTGGCGGCGCTGTCGTGGACCGTGACGATGTGGGTTCCCTCAACGTCCAGCTCGCCGAACCTGCCCGGGTTGTAGAGGTGCACGGCCGTCGCGGGGTCGTCACCGGCGGCGAGAGGGAACGACCAAGCGGAGCGCTCGGGCGTGCCGTCCATGACGATCTCCCACGGCCCACGGAAGAGACCGTAGGCGGTCCAGTCGCAACCGCGCCCCTCCCACTCGTTCTGAGGGCCGTCCAGGGCCCCCAGAATCCGGCCGAGGCACTCCTGGCCGATCAGCTCGCCGGGGTTGTCGACACGCTCGCCCCTTCGCATGGTGGGGTGGTCGGTCAGGGCTTGGCGCCAGTCGGCGATCGAGGCGACGTCGGCGCAGTTGGGGCACTGGAAGGCCCACCGGTCGGTGGCGTCGCCGAATCGGCGTCGGGTCTCGGCGAGGAGATCCCTGTGGGCGAGCTTGGGGTGGGCAGTGGGGTTCTCGATGGTGGCGGGTTGCATCAAGTCCTCCAGGGTGGCGGGGATTAGTTCTGGCTCTGGACTCGGAGCCAGGTGGTGCAGTGATCGGTGTCGAAGAAGTCGCCGGGCTTGAGGAGCACGTACGTGCTTCCTCCGGACTCCACATCGGTGGCGATGATCGAGCCGGACTCCCCCGACGCGTCCTTCGATCGCTTCCAGCTGCAGGCGCTGCTGTTGGTCCTCGACCGGTACAAGCCGGGTGCGACATCGGTGCCAACCCAGAAAGTCCCCGTCCCCGGGATCTCCCGGGGGTTAACGGGCTTACGGCCGACGGGGGGCGTAGTCACAGCCGAGGGGATGCTGTCCGAGGCGATGGAGAACCCGATGAACAGGCCGCAGACGAGGGAGCCAGCAACCCAGGGCCAGCGACGGATGATCACCTTCGACTGGGCCGCTTGTGCGGAGCTGCTCGATTTGGCCGAGTTGTCGGCGGTTTTCCCCTTCTGCACTAGCCTCTCCGAATCAACGCCGCCGTGGCCTTGCTTTTTGGCGGTATGGACTGGTGCCCGCTGGCGGGTGCGGGCAGCCTGGGGTGGACCCCACCAGGGGTGTGGTCCGAGGGGCTCCTGACTGACCGTGAGCCACCCCGGCATCGTGTCCGAGGGACGTTCCTCTGTCAACTAAAGTACGCACCTGGGTAGGGTGGGGTCGTGGAGTTGGCGAGGTGCGCGTGACGAAGCAGAGCGGCGGGGGTGGGCCCTGATGTCTTCGCTTGCCGCCAAGTTGCGGTATCTGGCCCACCGCCTCTCTCCTGGTTCTCCTCCGTCGAGCCGCCAACTGTCTGCCGCCTTCCGTGCGCTGCCTGGGCATACACGAGGCGGCTCGCATGCGGCCATCGCCAAGCTGCTCAGCGGGGACGACACGAATCCCACCGTGGCGACGGTGGTCGCACTGGCCGAGATCATGAACGTGCCCGCCGCTTTTCTGCTGCCCGGTTCGCCGGACCTCAAAGCCCTGTCGGTGTTGGAGCAGAGCGAGAGTGTTCGGGAGGTTGTCCGACACCTTGAGGGACTACCGAAAAGCGATCTTGACGAGCTGTTGGCTCAGATCAAGAAGCGCCGGGCTGACCTTGGCCTCCAGCCGGAATGTCCGATTGAGGTCGTTGTTGACGTCGCGGTCGATCCCAAGGATGATCGCCGCGACAGACGGCGACGCACCCCCGAGGAATCCGCGAGGTACGCCGCAGATTCTCTGGAAGGGATCTAGAAATTTGGACAGCACGTCAACTCCGCTCGATGGCGTCATATTCGGCTTTTGCGCCGCCCTCGGAGTCGTTGTCACCGCGCTCTGCGCCTACCGGGCCCGGAGAAAACCAACGGTCGTCAATTGGTGCATATCCTTCGCCTTCGGCATATGCACTGTCGGCGTGTTCTTCGCTGTTCCGTCCGTGGCGAAATGGGCGGAGAACATCACAGGCGTCGAGAACATAGCGAAACTCGTCGCCCACATCTGTGCCATCCTGTGGTGCGTGTTCCTCCAGCTCGCCATGGTCGACATCGCCTACGCCCCCACCTATCTGCGGGTGGCCATCGCCCGGCGGGCGTTCGTCGCCGTTGCCGTCCTGGCTGCCATGGTCCCGTTGTGGCTGAGCGCCAACGCCCCCAACGTCGACTTCACCACCGCTTTCGCTTCGAATGTCCCCGTTCGCGTTTACCTGATCACGTACCTCTTTTACGTGTTCTTTACGTGCAGCGAACTGGCCTTCATGTGCGGCAAAAGCGCACTGCAAAACTGGCCGGGGCGCCCCTGGAGTACATTCGGATACGCGGCGTCTGCCGTGGCCGCCGCAATGGGACTCGGATACGCGGCATCCCGGGGCGGCTACCTGATCGCCTACACCGTCGGCACACCCTGGTCGCTCCAGGTCGAGGAGAAGCTGTCCCCCGCCCTCGCGGGCGTCGCGGTCATCTTCTTGTTCCTCGGCCTGACCCTGCCGTTGATCGGGACGCTGATCCACGAGTGGCGGCGGAAGTCGGCACGGCAGGTCGTGGATGAAAGCCGAAAGAGTTAAGGATCGAAGGCTTCTCTGAGAGCGATTCTCCGCTCAGGCTCTACTCTGGCTCCAGCGGTCTCGACATCCGAGGTGTGCCCGGATGGCTATGGCCGGGCTGCGGCGGCACTGCTGTTGCTCTTAGACTATTCCTCCCTCGCCGTATAGACGTTCGGCGAGAGGAGTGATGACGTTCATGGCCTCCCAGACGTACACGCCCAGCCATGTGGCTCGTCCGTAGTAACTCTGGTTGAGGAGGTGCCGGTTGGGGCGCCAGGATCCGCCTTCGAGGCGGCCAACCCAGTAGGTGCACCGTTCCGACGGTACGGGAGGCGCGGAGGCCCAGAAGAGCTCGACGTCGCTCACGGCCTCCGGCTTGTGCCCCCATGGCGGTGCGCTCATAGAGGGACTGTACCCAACCAACCGACATCGCACTGCGCCCCCTGGCGGTCGGACACCAAGGGGCACTGGTTGTGGGGTGCACCCACACTGTGCAGCGGCTCCTCAGCGTTCTCAGGCGAAGGGGAGCCGTTGTGGCGCTCAGGCTACCAGCAGCGGTGGGACAGGCGGCAGTTGTGCTCTCCTCCTCGAAGCTCTCCGATGCGGCGGTCTGAGAGGCCCAGACGGGCGGCGCGCTTCACGGTGTCGGGGGGGGCGAGCCTTAGCGTCGGCTGCCGGGGGCGCCGATGATGCGCCGGTGTTCGAGGGCCTCGCTCAACAGGCGGCGAATCGTCTCGGGCATGTCCTCGGCGTACATCTCCGAGAGGTCGGCGATCTCGTTGTGCGTGCGCGCGGGAACGGTGGTGATCAGGCGTTCTCCGATGGCCGGGCGACCGCCCTTGGGGCGCTCGAAGTACCTCTTCAAGGCTTCCGGGTGCTTGTTCTCCTGCAGCCACGTGCGGGCGTCGTCGGCATCCAGCTTGGTGTAGGTGCTGTCCGAGCCGTTGGCCTCGTTTAGGACCCAGTCGTCGTCGGCGGTCAGGTAGAGGTGTTCGGTCATGGAGCGGCTGTCGAAGTCCGGGTCCTTACCCTCGAACATGTCGGCGTCGTCGGTCTCGAACCAGCCGCCGTTGTAGGTGCAGCCGTTGTGGATGCCGTTAAACGCGACGCGAGCCATAGCAGCCTCCGTTGGTGGTTTAGATGTCGTAAACGTAGCGCCTGGTTTGAGTGATGTAAACCCTCACCGAACTCCCTGCGGACTCTCGGCTGGTCGAGCAGTTGTTGGCATGCTCGCGACAGGTCGATAATTGGCATTATTGACTGGTTCCCCCTGGGGGTATGACACCGCGCATGTAGCCTGATGTGTATGACAGACGAGACCGGAACCGTCGACGGCCCCGTGACGATCAGGAACACCATCCAGGTCTGGGCGCGGGAGATGGATTCGGGCATGGCGAGGGCTGCGGTGCTCCGGCGGCGCTACCGAGCGCGGGGAGGACATTGGGGACCTCCCGGCGGAGCCAACGGCGGGCCTATGCTCATCGCCGAGCCAGGCCTGAGCAACGTCGAGATGGCGGTCGCAGCAGTATGCGCTGCCCTCCGCGTGACCACGCCTGGCGAAGAGGTTTATCTGTCAGTCAACTACGCCACGTCCCTCAAGCTCCAGGAGCTGATCCGAGGTGAAGGTGTTGCCGACTTGCCGCAGGTGGTTCAGCGAGTCATTGAAGAGGCAATGCCTATGCTGGCGCAGGCACATATCGAGGCTCTAGACCGCCGGGCCTTCCGTACGTTGGCCAAGCAAGTAGGCGACTCTGTCGACGACAGCCGCTTTGAAGGCATCAGCAAGAAGGTTCGGCAGGTGGACGCGGGGCGTCGGTCCAGGACCCATGCACCTGATGCCGTCTCGGTGGATGAACCGGGGTGGGCCGTCGACTGGGGGTGCTCTAGAAAGTACGAGGCCGCCTCTGTGGCCTTCGTCGAGGTTGAGCCTCCGGGCAACCCTGTTTCCCACTGCAAGGTTATGGCCATCCCAGCCGACTCAGCTGCCGTACAGCACGGAGAACTTGACGCCGTTCTTGCTGCTTACCGCTACTCCCTGACGTGTGGACGGCCTGGGGAGATCTTCTACACGGACAGTCGCGACACGGCTCGCCGCTTGAAGGCGTTCGTGGAGCTTCGGCGCCCAGTCAGCTTCGGCACGCTCCTTGTGGAGTTGGCGGCTCCATTTTCTGACGAGGAGTTGCTTGGTCTGGACGTCCGTTGGGTGTACCGGTCCTCGAACCGGGCCATGAGGCTGGTCGATCTTGCTGTCCGCACCATGTATAGAGGCGAGGCCGTCTTGGAGGAGTCGGTGGTACAGCTACCTTGGCTTCTGCACGCCGACAGCTGAGTGGTCCGATTTGGGGTGGTGGTCGGCCGGTGCGGGCTGGAAGGTGGTAGGGCCCTGGAGCCCGCACCGGCCGGTGGAGGGGTCAGCCCCAGATGGAGTCCTGAGGGGCGACCGGGGTTTCGGAAGACGGCGCGGAGGTTGTACCCGTGCTGCCGCCGGTGTTCTCGCCCGGCGCCGGGTCGACCTGGACGAGGCCCCAGATCGAATCGGCCTGGGTGCTGGTGCTGCCGCCGGTGGTGGCGACTGCACCCAGGATGGCTGCGAGAGCCAACAGACCGACGGCGAGGCGGTTTCGGGTTGCGATGATCACGGGAACTCCCTGGGTACGGATTGGGCGCATAACGTTGGCGGGTAAACCCTCTCACCAACCCGCTGGGCTGCACAGGCGTTCGCAACCAGTAGTACCTGTGTGCGTTCGGGCTGGCTGAGAGCTAGGTTGTCCGACAGATAGTCATCGGATCAACACGTCGGAGGGTGCGTCTGAGTGCACTGCTCCTACACGAAGGCGCAAAGGGTGACAACAGCAGACAACATCGTCGCAGACGACGAGAACTACGTGCTCTCCGAGATCGACGTCCAGGTCTACCGGGATCTGCTCGACCACAGGAGTGTCGACGAGCGGGACCCTGCGGTCCAGACGTCCGTAGCGAAGCTGACGCGATTGCACCTGCTCACCCCCAACCCCCACCAAGAGAACGCGCTCCCTGTGCCACTCCCGCCGGAGCACGCCGAACGTGCCCTCATGGAGCGGGAACGTGAACGGGTGGCCGAGGCCGCACGGCGCATGGAGGCCACTGCAGCACTGAGGAGCGCGCTCTCTCCCTTGTACGAGCGGGCGCGCTTGAGCAGTGATGGTGGCGGAGTAGAGACGCTGCGCGGCGTCGAGGCAATCAACATCCGTATCCGCTCGGCGGCCGAGCAGGCGACGGCGGAGCTGTTCACGGCGCAGCCTGGGGAGCGTCCGCCGGAGATCCTTGACAAGTCCCTGGACGTGGACGCCGCCATCCTCCGGCGGGGCATCTCGCTGCACACCATCTACTCGGCCAGCGCGCGCACGCGTGCCCCCGAGATCCACTGGGCCACCGAGATGTCGAAACTGGGGGCGCAGATCCGGACGCTCCCGGACGCCTTCAACCGGATCATCCTGATCGACAAGAAGCACGCGTTCATCGACGACCCCTCTGCGGAGGGGTCGGTGCACGCCGCACTGCATGTCACGCACCCGGGGATGGTCGCCTACCTCGCCGCCCAGTTCGATCTCGCCTGGAGGCGTGCCGACATTTGGACAGGCGGCCGGGCACCGCTGACCCAGCGGGACCAGCTGACCGGGGTGCAGATGACGATCTTGCGGTCCATGGCCGAGGGGCTGCAGGACCAGCAGATCGCCAGGGAGATCGCCTGCAGTAGGCGAACGATGTCCGAGCACTTGAAGCGGCTCTACGAGCTTTTCGGAGTCGAGTCCAAATTCCAGCTCGGCCAGAGGTGGGCAGAGATCAGCAGCAACCTGCCGGAGTAGCCCGGACAGGCCACCTGCAACGGTCTCAGGGTGGGAGTGCAGGGGGGAAGCGGCAAGATGTCTGCATGTCCCTGATGACCCTGGCCAGAACCGACGTAGCTGTCGCACCGACGGGCTCCCTCAGCACGCTTGCCGAGATCGACCGGGTACGTCTGGTCTGCGAAGAGATCAAGCGGCAGTGGCTGCTGGAGTACAAGAACGCCAGCACCCGCCGCAGCTACGGCCGGAATCTGGATGCCTGGCTGAACTGGTGCCTGGACAACGCGGTCTCCCCTCTGGCCGCCCGGCGTGAGCACTCCGCGCAGTGGTCGGCGGACTTGACGGAGGTCTTCGCCCCGTCGTCCACGAACCAACACTTGAGCGCGATGAATGCCTGGTACGAGTACGGCCTTGATGAGTACGAGCGCGTCTTCCAGGTCCAGCGCAGCCCCTGGCGCAAGAAGCACCGCCAAGAGGTCTCCGACGAGTCGCAGACTCTCGGCCTGGACAAGGCGGAGGCCCAGGCGCTCGCAGCGATGTCCCGGGAGTACGGACCCTTCGACGCGGCCGTTGTCGAAACCCTCCTCGGGACCGGCCTGCGGTCGGGGGAGCTGGAGGGCGCCACTATCAAGGACCTCGGGCGCTCCCGGGGGCGCCGTACCCTGAGCGTCGTCCGCAAGCGGAGCAAGAAGCAGACCATCCCGCTCCCCCCGGCCGCCGAGAAGGCCATCTACCTCCACCTGGCCTCGCGTCTGCATGCCCGCCCCAGCGATCCGCTTCTCCTGTGCCACGACGGCGCACCCCTGACCAACCGGCGGATCGACGTCATCATCAAGCGCTGCTGCCGGGCCGCCCGGATCGAGAAGTCGATCTCCCCCCACGGGCTGCGGCACACCTGCGCCACGCTCATGCTCGACGCTGGGGTTAGCCTGCGCATGGTCCAGCGCATCCTCGGCCACTCCAATCCGGGAACCACGAACAGGTATGACCTGGCCCGCAACGACCTGGACGCCTCCCCGGTGTACGCGCTCGCCGAGTTTCTGGGCACCAGTGCTGCCACCTGACTATCGAGCTGCTCGGCCATTGAACTATCCGGATAGACTGGCCCCTCGTCGACCCACGTGAGGATCCCCGTATGGCTGAGAGTGCATCCCGGAAAGCCCGCCGCCTCGACTTCACCGTGCCCCCAGGTGGCCTGCTTCCCGCCGAAGGCTCGGTCAAGGGGCCGCCTGTCAAAGTGAAGACGGTCAAGGTCCCTGACGCGCTCAACCGGCACATCATGAACTTCATGGCGCGCCACCCCGTCGACTTCGCGAACGTGGCCCTTGCGTTGTGGCGTGCCCTGATGCGTGAGGAGATTGCCGAATTGGAGGCGGCCAAGGTGGCGCAGAGGCGGGAGGGTGGTCCGGTGGCCCCCAAGACCGGGCCGATCTATCAGGCAATGGCCGCCGAGCTGCAGATGATGAGGGACGAGCAGTCCGGCAGAACCTCCGACCAGTGATCATGACGGTGGCCCTACCGGATGGTAGGGCCCGCGCCGTTTTCGAGCTAGTGGGGAATGCCGTCGATCAGCTCCCGGGCGCCCTGTCGCAGGAGGGCGACGGCTACGGCGGTGCCGAGCGTGGCGGGGTCGAGCGGTCCGGCCCACTCGTGCGCACGCAAGACGCGCTTGCCGTCCGGGGTGAACACCTTCGCGTAGAGGGCAAGCTCGCCGTTTTCCTCGGTGCTCGCGTAGCCCGCGATAGGGCTGTTGCAATGCCCCTGGAGGACGTGCAGAAGCATCCGTTCCGCAGTGGCCTCGCGGTGGGTGGCGGGATGACCGAGTGCGCTGATCGCCTTGATCAAGGCGGCGTCGTCCTCGCGGCACTGGAGGGCAAGAATCCCGGCTCCGATCGGCGGACACATGGCCTCGGGCGACAGGATTTCGGTGATGACGTCCTGGCGGCCGATCCGTTCCAGCCCGGAAACCGCCAGCAACAGGGCGTTCGCCTCGCCTGCGGCGAGCTTGTCGAGTCGACGATTTGCGTTACCCCTAATCGGGACGCATTCGAGGTGCGGGTGAGAGGCGGCGAGCTGGGCAATGCGCCGTACGGAGGATGTGCCGATACGCGTTCCGGCCGGGAGGTTCTGCAGAGTGAGGCCCTCGGGGTGTACGAGGGCGTCGCGGATGTCGTCGCGCTCCAGGAAGGCGGCGAAAACCGTACCTGCGGGCAGGGGGCGATCCGCAGGGATGTCCTTGAGGCAGTGCACGGCCAGGTCCGCGCCACCGGCCAGGAGCGCGGCGTCCACTTCCTTGGTGAATGCTCCCTTGCCCTCTACGGCGGCCAGGTCGCCCATCCACCGGTCACCGGTCGTTTTGACGGGGACGACTTCGGTGACCGTTCCGGGGTAGAGCGCGCCGAGTTCGCGGCGGACGCGCTCTACCTGGGCCAGGGCCATGGGTGAGTCTCGGGAGACGATGCGGATCAGCTCAGGGGCGGACATGCCGCCCACGATAGCCGCTCAGGTCCGAACGCCGAGCACCAGACCCGACGCCCAATTCAGCGTCATCGGGCGGAGATTGGCCACGGAGGGGAGTTCCTCCAGGTAGCGGTCCACGCGTTCCTGGTGGTCCTCGGGCCACGTCTCCTGGGGCAGGAGGTCGTCTCCGACGTAGAAGCCGCCCGGCTTGAGCAGGGCGACGGCATCGGCCATGCGGCGGTATTTGCCCGGACGGCAGTCGACGAACACGAGGTCGAACGCGGGTTCCCTGCCCGCCTGCGTGTCCAGCCAGTGGTCGACGTCGGCGTGCATGAAGAAGATAGATCGGCCCGGTTCGTCGCTCCACAGGTGCTTGCGGGCGATCATCTGCGCGTCGGCGTCCCGCTCGACGGTGATCAGGCTGGAGTGGATGTCCATGCCGTCGCTGATCCAGGCGGCTCCGGCTCCCACGCCAGTGCCGAGTTCCAGGAACTGCCCGCCCGGCTTGGATGCCGCGAGGATGGACAGGAGAGCGCCCGTGCGCTCGTCGCAGGACATCCGGAAGTCGAAGGTCTGCGCGTCGGCGAGGATGGCGTCGAGGCTGGCCGGGCGAATCAGAGAGGTCAGGTCATCCACGGTGGTCCTCCAGGTATGCCGCGACGGTGGCCGCCGCGTACGTGAGAATCGAGTCGGCCCCGGCGCGCTTGAGTGATGCGGTGTACTCGGTCATGCCCGCGCTTCCGAGACACTGCAGGGCGGCCCATTCCCCCGAGGTGCTGTAGGCCACGAGCGGGACCTGCGTGGTGTCACGGAGCCGGACGAGGACGTCCACGGCGGTCATGACGGGCTGGAGCGTCAGGGAGTCGGCCCCTTCGGCGAGCCACCGCTCCGCCTGGATGAGGGTGTCGCGCTGGGCGCGCCCTCCGGCGGACAGCTGCAGTCCCAGCCGGTTGCCGGAGGCGGGGTTGGTGCCCATGAGGTCTTTGAACGGACCGTACAGGGACGTGTGCAGTGCGAGGTTCGGGTTGATGCCGACAGCTCGATGGCCGCCCTGGTTCAGGCGCTCGCGGACGGCGGTGATCATGCCGTCGAGCATGGCGGTGGGCGAGATGACGTCGGCTCCGGCGTCCGCGTGCTGCATGGCCATGGTGCGGGCGAGGCCGTAGGTGGCATCGAGGTCGATGTCCCCGTCGTCCGTGCGCAGGACGCACTCACCGTGGCTGGTCCACGAGCATCCGCAGACCTCGGTGGTCACAGCCAGGTGGGGGTTGCTGTTCTTGATCGCGCTGATCGCACGGATCATCAGGTTGGTCGGCTGCACGGCGCCGGAGGCGTCTTCGTCCCGGGCGTCGCCGCCCCAGGCGAAGAGCTTGACGCCTCGGATGCCGAGTTCGCTCCACTTGGCGACGGTCGCCTCGACGTCGGAGATGCCTACGGCCCCGGGCAGAGACCCGCGTCCGATGTGGTCGTCGGGCAGGGCGAGCAGTGGCGCCATGAGGTGATGGGCGCCGAGAGGCGTGTGGTCGTAGAGATTGCGGACGGCCGCGCGGGCCCGGGACGGGTTGATGCCCTCCGGATAGAAGGCGGGTAAGCGGGAGATCGTGTCGGTCACGGGGTTCCCCTTGGTGGCGGTGGGATGTGTGACGAGGGGCGGCGGCTGGCCTGTGCTCGCCGCCGCCCCCGTTGCAGGAAGTCTGCTCCTCACCGGACCAGTGCGCGACAGTTTCTCGATTTTGGTTATATGTCAGTCGGAGTTGGTATGTCAGCCTGGCATATGCCCTGTAACGGGTGTTGAAGGCCAGGGTCAGCGGGTCTCTGGCGGCACAAGTGCCATGAGCCGGATGGCCACATCCACAACCGATTCGCCCTGGGCGGCCGAGGCCAACCGGCGGGGGCGTTCGACCGCGAGGTAGTTGTGCAGTCGCTGCAGCTCGGCCACTGCCGTGTCGTGCAGCGCCACTGCTGGATCGCTGGCGGGCGGCGGCGGGAAGGCGCCTTCCGTGGTCACGAGACGTGGAAGGGGTCGGAAGCCGAAGTCGGCTCCAGCTTGCCGGGGTTCTTCTTCTCCCAGGCGGCTCTGAGCGTCACCGACTGGGGGACGCCCAGGGAGGCGTGAGGACCGAGGTGGCCCTCCACGACATCGCAGGAATAGTTGGCGTACTCACCGGTGACCAGGTCGCGGCAGGCACGCTCCGGCCAGACGGGGGTGCGGAAGGCCAGTGGGGTGACGGCTCGGTTGCGGGTCGGCATGGGGTGCTCCTCTCTCCACCCCTTGCCTTGGCCAGAGCGCCCCGGACAGGGCTGGCTCGGACTGGCATATGCCAACCTTCGCCCGAGACTTCTCATTTTTGAGAATTCTCATAATCTCGTGAAGGAAGGCAGCGCCAACTGCCCACAGCCCAGGAACGCCCCCGCCAACGCTCTCAGCCTGCTGGGACGAGGCTTCCCCGGAAGGACATCACACCGTGACCGCAACCATGATCGAAACGACCCCCAACGTCCGCGAACTGCTGGAAGAGAAGGACTTCGCAGCCCTCGTCGCCCTGATCGTCCGCGACAACGGCGGACTGGAGAAGGCCGTAGCCGAGGCTGTTCTCAGCGAGGCCCGACACCTGCTGTCCGACGCGGACTTCGACCGCCTCGTCGAGAGGGCCGTCAACAGCAACCCCGGCGTCGATGAGCCCCTCGCGGAGATGATCGCCGAGGAGACCCTCAAGTGCTGGGTCGCCGCCGCGCACCGCGCCGAACTACGCAGGCAGGACCCGACGCTGGTCCACACCAGCATGCTGCCGTCCGCCATCGTCGATGCCGGTTGGCACGCCCTGCTCCTGTGCTCGACGATCGCCTGGAAGCTCAGCGTGAAGCTCGGCCACTTCATGCACCACGTGCCCGAGATCGCGAGCTACAAGCGGAACGAGGCGGGTCTGCAGGAGTCCCAGGACGCCATCCGCGCCGTCGGCTACGAGCCGAATCCCCTCATGTGGGACCCCAAGTCGGACCGTCTCGTCAAGATTCACGGGGTGAGCATGCACTCGGAGTGCCACGAAGGCGGCTCCGCCTGCTCGGCTCCGCCGGTGACGCTGTAGTCCAACCAGACTCCGCAGCCCTGCGGTTGCCCCTACAGTAGGGCCAACCTTAGGAGGACCTGATGGCAGCCAACTGGGTCGATCCGCAATACCGGCCGGTGGTCGCCCTACGCGAGAGGGCGCTATATCTGCCGAGCGGGAGGCACCGACGCAGGCGTGTGTGCCCCGAATGCGGGCTCGGGCTCGTCATCATGGTCGATCTCCAGACCAAAGATCCTGTGCAAGTCTGCCCCTGTCGAACCATCAGGCTCTCCGACTGATGGCGACACCGACGCCCCGTCCGCCTCATGGCGGGCGGGGCGTTCGTCTGACACCCGCCGGGGTGCGGGCGCCCGGTCCTCATCACTCCAAAGAGTGATGAGGCCTTTCATTTCTGAGAAACTGTCACTAACGTACTGGGTGTCGGCAGCCGACGGAGCGTCACTCCATCTGCGCCTCGGCGGCTGTCGACAGCACCCGAACCCAGCGGGACAAACCCATCCGGGCAGCCCGACACCGGCAGACATGCAGGTGCGCGCCACCCGGCCCGGCCCCGCTCGCCTGATGAGGTGCCGCGCAAGCGGTGAGCTGAGGGTGCACCCCACAGGCTCCCCCGCATCCACCAGCTGTTCACACTCCATGGGGATGCGGGGTCAGCCTTGTCCGGCGCCCTCGCCACCGCGCCACAGATCCTGCGCACGAGCACCCCCCAACCCGCCATGGAGGTCTCGCCATGAAGCCCGCCACCCGCCCGATACGACGCATCCTCGCCGTCAGCGGCGTCGCCCTGACCATCCTCGCCGCCACCGGTGCCGAAGAGGGGGGATGCGCCGCCCCCGGCAATCAGCCCACCGCGCAGAACGGCTACCGCTGCTCCGCGAGCCTGGAGAAGCCCTACCTCTACAACCGGCGCCTGTCGGGCAAAGCCGTCGCCCAGTGCAACCCGGCTCCGCGCACGCACAAGATCACCGTCCAGCTGTGGTCGGAGAACGTCAAGACCGGCGTCTGGAAACCTGAGGGCGAGGCCCGGGTCTCCTACGAAGTGCCTACCAAGGGGCATACGGTGGAACTGTCGGTTTTGGCCCGCTGTCAGCCCGGCCTCTGGCAGACTCGGGTGACCGTCGAGACGACGGCGGTCGACCCCGCCACTGGCAAGGTCACCACGGACGTCAAACACCATGAGACCGTGATCACGGACACGACGAGGCGAGATGACTGCTGACCGGCTCACCTTCACCTACGGCCCAGGCGCCGTGCGAGACATCCGCCGCCCCCTCGCCTTCCTCCGCACCACCCTGTGGCTACTCCAGGCCCGCAGGAGGGCGAGCAGGCTCCTGGACACCCTCACGTGCGAGGAGTACCGGGCCCTTGGACACGACTGCGCCCGAGCCGCCGTCCACCGGCACCACAGGCCCACGAGCAGCCACTCCGAAAGGACATCCGTATGACCTCCCCCGCCGACACGCCGTCCGAGGAGCAGGCGCTCGACGCCGTGCTGACGACCCACATGCAGGAGATGCGGCAGGTGGTCGGCGAGGCCCTTGACGTAGAGACGGGCCTGCGGAACCTGAACGGCTCCACAGGCTCTCACCAATCCTCGTAACCCAACCGCCCCGCCCCAGGTCCACGAAGCCCCGCCTGCCCCCTCCCCCAGCAGGCGGGGCTTCGTGCTGCCACCCAGCCGTCATCCGGGGGAAGAGGGGCCGTGTCGCGTGTCGGGCTTGGGCGCCTGCTTCTAGCGTCGAAGATCCAACTGACGAAGAGAGGACGGCTGATGGCGGGTTACTGGGTTGAGGTACATGGGGCGCCCGATCCGGACGGCACGGAGACCCCGCCGTGGCTCTCCTCCCGGATGGAGTCCGACCTCGCCCCCACGGGTCTGCCCCGCTGGGTGAAGGAGGACATCAAGAGGAAGATGGGGCCGGTGGCCGACATCCTCGTGCACACCGTCAGAGTGTGGGGCGCGAGCAGCGCCACAACGACAAGGCCGTCCGCGCGCCCCTTGGTCGTACAGCGCGCGGACACGCTCTAGAGGGCTCTCCGGGGCTGCTCTGCGGAGCTTTGCACGGCCGGGTGCGCCGGGGCCTTTCGTGTTTGGTCCCGCACCACCTCGGCCGTGGCGTGGCCAACAAGGTAGGTCTTGGCCCAGGCAGCCCACGTTGGTAGGCCCCTTGCGGCGCGCGAAGTGCCTGAGGAAGTCGAGGTCCTCGGCGGTCATGTTGAGCGTCAGTTTGGCCAGGCGCCCTCAACGAGGCGGAGTCCGTGTCGTTACGCGGGGAGCGGCTGTCCGAGACCGGGCACCGGGCTGGGGTCGACCGCTTCTTCGTCTCCGTCGCAGTCCCGGCACCAGGGACACCAGGGCTGGAGTCGGCTGTGGGCGCGTCCGAGGACGAGCCAGATGACGAGGATCGCGGCGGCGGCGCCGAGCAGGGTGCGTCCGGCCCAGGTGTGGGGGAACACCCAGGAGAGTGTCCAGGCGGCGAGGGTGGTTACGGGTGCGGTGAGCCGGAGCAGGTGGTCGGTGCGGAGCATGCGCTTGCGCAGGGGCCGCTCGGCGATCTGGCTGCCGTTGGCGGGGATGCGCCGCGCGCAGACCATGCAGGGGTTCTTGGAGTGGTACTGCAGGTGGTAGTTCATGGCCTGGAGGGTGGCCAGGACGCCAAGGGCGTAGGTGATTTCGAGGGAGGGGCGGCTCAGGGCGGCCATGCCGAGGGCGGTGACGGCGGGGATGAGCGGGAGCAGGACCCACAGGGCATGGTGGCCCACCTCGTGCTGCCAGCGCTTGTGGGGCACGCGCATCTGACCGGCGCGGCACCTCTCCAGGAAGCATTCGTCGCGGTGGCGTTCGTGGGTCTGCTCGTTCATGAGAGCGCGTACGACGATTGCGGCCAGCAGGAGGTATAGGGGGGCGAGGACTGCGGGCCGCCATGGGCCGAGGGCGTTCAGGTACGGCTTGGGAAGTACGACCGCGCAGACGAACGCCTTGGCGCTCCAGCGGATCACGAACCTCTTGGCGCGGCCGGGGTGGACGAGACGGGCGAGACGGAGGCGGGCCTCGGGGGTGGCTTCCTGGCGGGGCGGCTTCTCGCAGTGTGAGCAGATGTCCCACTGGTGCGCGGCGGCGAAGGCCAGGAAGACGAAGGCGAGCGCCCAGGCGCCCGTCGCGCCCACCCGGTAGGCGAGCCCCCGGTCCTGGGCGGCCGTGAGGCATGCGGCGGCGACGAGGGGTGGCCACAGTGCCGTACGGGCGCGGTGGGCGATGGTCGAAAGTTCGGGTCGGTCGTCCATGCGGAGATCTGCCTCGGAGGTTTGGCGGTGGCGGGTCCTCTCAGTTTCCCAGAACGCGTGGTGTCGTTGGGGGCCTTCGGGCGGATCTCCATGTCTGGAGCTCTCGCGTATCTGTGCGGCGAGGTGTTGGCGTCGGGGTGTGCCTTCGTGGCAGACTCGGTGTTCCGCCAGTACCGCCACCGCCACACCTTTCGTACCGCACTTCCGCAGCTCTCCCCTGCCCCGGGTCGACGCATTCCCCGCCCGTGATCAACCTTACAAAACCTCCCGGACCACCACGTTCCGGCGGCTGGCTGAGGTAATACGTGAATGTGCGGGGCCGGGCCGCGCGCGCTACAGGTGAGTGGGTGGGACTCGCGAGGTTTTGTAAGGTTGACCTGTCGTGTGAGTGGGGCAGGATTGGGTGGCGTGGAACCTCTTGTGCTGCTCGATGCCTGGCTGGAGAACTCGGCCCTGCGCCCCTCGACCCGATCCGAGTACCGGCGCGAGGTCGGAAGCTGGCTCACCTGGTGCGCTGCCCAGAACAACCCCCGCGTCAACCCGTACGCTGTCGGGCCCGAACACGTCGCCCGCTGGTGCGATGAGACCTTCCTTCGCCCCTACCTCGCGGACCTCCCCTTCGACGGGCCCGACGCCCTGGCCGTCATCGCGGCGGAACACCCCGAGATCGCCAAGAGCCACGACCGGCGCATCACCGCCCTCGTGCAGTACTACCTCGCCGCCCGAGACCAACGCCTGGTCCTCACGCCCCCGCACCTGCACGACCTGCGCTCCGGCCTCACCCGTGCCACCGATGAGCCCAACCGGCTCAACCCGCGCGAGCGCGCCGTCTTCCTCGCCGCCGTCGGCGCCTGGGGCCCGGACAGCAGCCAGCACCACCTACGCGACCAGCTCATCGCCTACCTGCTCCTGGACAGCCTGCGCCCCGCACAGGTCGTCCGCCTCGACACCCGACTCATGACCGAGCAGCCCGACTTCTCCTACACCGTCCGGCTCCCCGACGACCACGACGGCCCCGGCCGCACCATGACCCTCGACCCCCTCACCGGAACCGCCGTCAAGGCCTACCTCCGCGTCCGCCCCACCCCCAAGGACAACGAGCACACCCTCCTCCTCTCACGGACCGGCAGACGCCTCTACAGCCGCTTCCCCAACGAACTGATCAGAGCCATCACCGACACCCACCCCCTCCTCCTCCAACGCCACCCCCGCATCACCGCCGACACCATCGCCCACACCGGCCTGTTCGACGAACCCAAAGAGGCACCGGCGCTGTAGATGCGGCTGCCAGTCCCGCAGGACCGCTCAGCAGGCAGCCCTTACGCCTGCGGCGGCGCCGGGTGGACCTCCAGCCACTCCCTCGGGTTGACCGGGCCGATCTCGTCCTCATAGCCGGGGTCGGTGCGCTGCAGCTGCAGGTAGGGACGGTAGGCGCCGGGGTCCGGGGCATCCTGGTCGGCGGGGACCAGGCCGTGGATGGTGTAGTGCGTGCCGACCAGGGTGACGTGCTGGCCGCGCAGGTAGCCCCAGTCGATGCCAGTGGGGTAGCTGGAGAGCCGGTAGCAGTAGGGCGGGGTGTGGACCATGTGGTCCTCGAAGCCGTCGGGGTAAGGGATGCCGCACTTCGGGCAGCGGGTGTAGTCGGCGCTCTCCTTGCGCCCGTACTCGCAGAGGTAGCAGTCAGGGTCGTGCCGTTCGTGCTCTGCGTGGGCTTCGTAGGCCAGCGTGGTCTCGGCGTCGATGCGGGCTTCCTCGGCGGCCTCGCGGCAGTAGCAGCCGTCGCAGGTGATGCACACGCCGCAGCCGCCGCACAGGGCGCGGTAGTGGTGACCGCAGGCCGGGTTGACGTCGTTCCAGAGGTTGCCGTCCCAGTAGGAGACCCAGGGGCCGCCGTTGCCGGGGAACGTCTTGGGCTTCTCGGCAGCTGGCGGAACCTGGTCGCGGAGGGCGGTCGTGTACTTGGCGCCCGCGCGGGCGGCGGCGCGGGCCCTGGCGGCGGCGGTGGACTGCTTCTTCGGCACGGTGTACTCCAGTGCGGCGGTCACCCACGCTTCCCGTCGACTGTGTACGGCACGGACCGGATTCAGACGGGTGGTGAACTCGCGGGCCCCTGGAGACCTTGGCCGGTGAGCCCTGGGCGGCGTGGGCGCCGGGGCGACAGCGGACGGCAGTACGCGGCTAGCCTTGTGCCGCCGATCATAGCGTCTGGCCGACTACAGCGGGGGTGACTGGCCGTAGGGGCGGTAGGCGTCCTGCCCGAGGGCGGCGTTGATCTGGGCCTGTTGGGCCCAGGTGGCCGCTGCCCACTGCTGCAGGGTGTGGGCCTGTGCGGCCTGGCGTGCGGCGGCGTGTTCGGCGGCGTTCTGCTGAGAGTTGACGAATGCCTCGTAGGCGGCTTGCTGCGCCTCGGCGGCGGAGATCTCGTCGTGGGGGGTCAGCGGTCCGGTCTGGGCAATGGTGGCGATCAGGAGGATGATCGCGACGGCCACGGGGGTGGCGACGTTGGCCATGATGGGTGGGTGCCCGGAGAGCATGAGGGGGACCAGGACGGCGGCCACGGCCGCGAGGCCGAGGAAGAACTTCGTTCCCTGGCGCAGCCGGAACGGCAGGCGTGAGGGAACGAAGTTCTGCTTGGCGTCGTCGTAGACGTGGACGGTCTTGCCGTACGGGGGCGCAGTGAGCGGGACCAGGCGAGGGCTTCCGTCGGGTGCGGCGCCTCGGCAGTAGAAATAGTCGCTGCCGATCTGCAGCCAGATGCCTGCGACGGTGCCGCCGCTCGTCGGTATCTCCCCCGGTGTCATGCGGATACCGTAGCGAGGGCGTCAAGGGCGGCTGTGGAGATACGACGAAGCCCCCGGCGTAAGCGGGGGCTTCATACGTATCGGTTGTGATCCTCGCGGCCCGTTGACCTGGTCGGTTCCACGCGGGCATTCAGCGTTCTCGGATGCTGGTCCGTCAGCTGGCAGTGGCAAGCTGCGGGAGAGCGATCCCGCCCTCGCGCAGCTTTTTGCGGACGCGGGAGACGGCGGAGGGGGCGATTTCGAGGAGGGCGGCGAGCATCAGGCCGGTCGGCTCGATGCCGAACTCTCCGGCGAGCTGCTCGACTCTGAGGATGTAGGCGGCCAGGTCCTCCGAGGTGCGCCATCCCCGGTGGTCCCTCTCCGGCGCTGGCGGGAGGGCGGCCAGGAAGGCCTCCGTGATGTGGCCAGGGGCATCTTCGCCGTTGGTGAGGCGCATCCGGCTGAGGGGGTCGAAGTGGGCCGTCGGCTCGATGGGCGGTGCGGCCGTTACGGGGGCCTGGGGCTGAACGGCGGGGGGCTGTTCCTTGAAGGCGCTGATCGCGGGGATGATCATGCCCTGCAGGCGGCGCGGCGCCTGTGCAATGAGGGTGTGCTGCCAGGCGACGGGGATGGGCTTGTTCTGCATGGTGAACTGCTGGGCGAGCTGGCGGACGGCGATGTCATGGCTTACCTCCCAGAGCTTCATGCGACGCCATACCTGGAAAGCGTGGATGGGGTCGAGGAGCCACCAGCTGCCTCGGATGCGCGGCAGCGGTGCGGGGCGCAGGCCGCTGGCGATCTGCTTTTTGCGCAGGGCCTTGCGGGCTTCACGGAGCTTGCCGCGCAGCATCATCTCGTGGCCGATGATCCATACGGCCGGGGGGAGGGCGTGGAAGCCGACGCTGATGGGGTGGGGCCAGGCGGCGCGGAGCTGGAGGCCGAAGCTGCTGATGGAGAAGATCATTACGATGAGGCGGATGCCCCAGGCGCTGCGGCCTTCGTTGACTTCCTCGACTGCCTTGCGGGAGTAGACCAGGATCGCAAGGTCGGCGATGGCTGCGACGACTGCGGCCTGCTCCTTGGGGTAGCCGACGCGAAGCGCCAGGTCGTACAGGGTTTGGTAGCCGAGGTAGAAACCACCGAGGGCCAGGATGTAGATCGCGACATCGGTGAGCACCTTGTCCCAGTTTTTTCTGGGATGCGCCGATTGATCCTTGCTGCTGGATGCGGGCATTCGGTCCGTGGTGCGGGTACGCTTGAGTCGCACGTCGATTTCTCTCGTTCTGCCTTTGGCGGGCTTGAATGCGGGGACTGTCGGCTCATCAGCGCCTTCGGCAAAACGCGATCCGAGCAGGGATCGCAGCCGGAGGCGCTGATTTTTTAGCCTGCCTTGCGTTCGGCGAGTTCCTTGAGCGCTTGCTTGCGCCCATCGAGAACGCGCTGGTGGAGCCTCGGATACTGCCGCGCCCGGCTCTCGGTCATCCGCTCGATCCGCTGACGCAGCCGCAGGGCCTCTTCCGCGATCTCCTCGAACTCGGGATCGGTGAGGTAGGACGGCAGGGGGCGCGGCTGGATGGGCTCGCGCTTGCGGTGGTCGTTGAACCCTCCCTGGCTGGTGTCGATGCCCCGGTTGACCATCTGCTTGTAGAACGCGGCGGTCTGGTTGGCGGGCTTGCCCTGGACGCGGGCGATGCTGCTGGCGTTCTGTTTTTCCTCACCCCAGGCCACTTCGCTTGCGTCGATGGCGCAGGCGCTGAGGTGGTCGGTGACCGCCTTGAGGTCGGCTGCGGCAGCACTGAGGATCTGCATCTGGACCATGGCTGGGGTCATGGGGATGTTGGAGAGATCGGGGCTGGCGGGAGCCTGGGTGCGGCGCGGGACGGCGGGCATTCTGCGCCTCCTAGAAGATGTGGACGTAAACCACACCCTAGCACACTCCGCACTGCACTAACAGGACTGGGCTGCCTCAGCTACTTGTCGAGGCCAAAGCCATGGCCACCGAGCTTTATGATCTTGACGACCGTCTGGATCGGGGCCTGCTCCTGGTTCATCACCTCGGCCTCGACCCTGTCCCGGAAGCGCGCAAGCGTGCGGTTCTCGGCCGTCAGAGCCTTGATCCGCTCGTCCTTACCGCTCTCACGCGGCTGCGCCGCACGGGCCTCCAGAGTCCGGATCCGCGCCTCCAGGTGCCGGTTCTCGGCCGCCAGACGCTCGTTGTCCTCCCGCAGATCCTTCATTTTGCCTGCGGCATCCTCGGCAGCCCGGGACCCACTGAGGACCAGGTTCGCGCTGATCCTCTCCAACAGGGTGTGCGCCGCCTGGTTGATGTCGTCGGGGAGGCCGGTGCCGCTGATGTTGCCGGGGATAGTCGTCGTATTGCTGACGCCATGAGCCGCGCGCCGGTGCCTCCACAAACCCTGCCCACGGCCGTAGAAGTTGCCGCATTCGGGGCAGGGGACCTTGTCCACCGCAGCCTTCTCCACGGTCGGTTCCGGCTCAGGGGTTAGGTGAAGACCCGCCTCCTGCAGCCGCGCCCGCACGACGGAGTCCTCCAGCGGCTTGTTCAGCTGCAGGGTCACCCGCTTGCCCTGCTCAGGAATGAACTTCACGCTCGCCGCACTGCGCACCACTTCCCACCCTGCCTCGGCCGCTGCCTCCATAGCAGTCTCAACGATCTTGGGGTAGTTGGCACTGGAAGTGGTCATGTCGTCTCCATATGGCGGGCGGCCCTTGAGCCTATGGCGTGATGTGTCCGCTGGGGAGGGTGCCGAGCCGGGCTTCGTGGCGGGTCTGCCCGACATAGGTGTAAACGGCGTTGGCGGTCCAGCGGTGTTCCGGAACGTGAGGCATGAACCGGTAGTGCCGATCAACGTACCTGAGGGTCATATGAGGGGTCCACCCATGTTCACTGGGCAAACGGTATCCGTGCCCCTCCAGGTAGTTGGCGAGGCTCGTGTGGAGCTGCGCGCCTCCGGGGATGTCGATGGCCGCGTACAGGACATGCTGGCCCTGGGCGGGGTTCGCGAACTTGCCCACGCCGCCGGTACGTAGGTACACAGGCTTCTGGCGCACTGCCCAGGCGCTGACGAGCTGCGGCAACGCGGCCAGCTGGCGCTCGGAGTAGTCGGCGGTGTTGCCGAGGTAGGCGAGGGTGACGTGGAGATCCTCGGGCGGCTGTCCGCCCTCGTGCGCAAGGTCATCGGCCACGGCCGCCGGAGGCAGCAGGGCCACCATGACCCCTTCGGAGTGGTCGACTGCCGCAGCCTCCAGCTGTCGGAAGAAGTCGACGGCGCCGAGGCGGCGTTCAGCGGTCTCGTACTCGTGAAGGCCGACGTATCCGACGTGCAGGGTGCCGTCGTCCAGGTCGCGGTGGATAATGCGGTGGCCTCGGGTGGCTTTGGTGGCCTGCCACCCCTTGAGCACGCCGTTGAGGGCGTGAGTCTGCATGCCCCCCTCTCCAGCCGCAAGGCTGTCGATGGTCGCGGCCACGCGCTTGCGCGAGGCGCCGTCGAGCTTGGACATTTCCTTGTGGGCGGCCGGATGAAAGGAGACCGCGCGCGGCTCTACTCCAGCTCCAGGTCCTCCTTCACCTTCTCCCACGCCACGTGCTCCTCGGTCGGGGTCTTCGCCCGATCCCGCAGAGTCTGCGACAGGGCGGGGCTGATGCCGGGGTTTTCCTCGTCCTGCGGTTCGCTGGACATGGCTGTCCTCCTCGTGTTCCGTGGTGCACAGTCTGGTGCCGGGCAGCTGGCTCGTCTGCCGGAAGAAGGCGGTGGCGCTGGTTTGGGTCATGCCTCGGTCTCCTGGGCTGTGGAGGCGATCCTCTTACGGTTGCGCTCGGCGAGGCAGGTCCGGCAGTGCCTGCCGCCTCCCTTGCGCAGGTAGGTGTTCTCCGAGGTGCGTCTTGGCGGCGTTGTGGGCGGCGAGTGTCTTTCCCCGAAGCGTGTTCTCGCTGGAGGTAGCGGGCTCTAGATGGTCGGTGTTGATGCACCGGCGATGAGGGCAGTCCTCGCCAAGATCACAGTCCGGGTCTTGGTTGTGGCATCGGTGGTCCAGCTGCATCCCGCCCGGGACCGGCCCGACCTGATCTTCATACGCCACAACGTGTGCCTTGCGCATCTTGCCGTTGGCCCAGATCTGGCCGTAGCCCCTCGCAGTGCTGCCGGTCCAGTGGATACAGCCGTTCGGCGCGGACTCGGAGTTCGCCTTGAGCTTTTTGGAAACCGATGCGTAGAGCGGCTCCCGGCCGCGTCCCGCGTACTTCCGCAGGGCCTCGAAAACCTCTGCTACCCCGGCTGGCTGCGAGGCCCCAGCGAACGGGTCGGCAGGGGCTCCGGCGATGGTCCAGTGACGCACGCACCCGGCTGCCCCGCAGGTAGCTTTGATTCGCACTCCACGTCGGAGCCTGCCCTTCGTGTACTCAAAGAGGAAGCGGTGCACCCCGACGGCACGCCCGTCGATCTTGACGTTGGGGTAGCCGTTGGAGAAGCCTCCGTTCCAAACCCAGCACCCGCCGCTTTCGGTGACCATGCGGAAGATGCGCTCAAGCGGTTGGGTCTGCGGCATGGGCCATCTCTCCATCGTGGTCGTGCTTCCACTGGATGAGCTGCTTCAACGGCGAACCTGGAGCAGCGTTGAGGGCTTTGAAAATCACGTTGGCGGGGTCGTAGAGGCCCGTTCCGTCGGGGCCGAAGGCGCTGTGGCGGTCAGCGTGGAGGTAATCGTACAGCGCGGCACCCTCGCGTTCCCGGGTTCCTCCGGGCAGTTCCGCGATGGCCTTGATGAGGGTCTGGAGGGCGTCGAAGACGTCCCAGGTGGATTCGGGGAGCTTCTCGGGGCCGAAGTCGTCGGGGACCTCGACGGGGCGTACGGCCCATTCGTCGCGGGTGATGTCGTAGGCGGCGTAGGGCTTTATGACCCGTATGTCGTACGACCCTGGATTCACGAACCAGGTGTTTTCGAAGGGGCCGGTCTCCTTGCCGTTGGAGCCGGGGAGCATCCGTGCGGGGTTATTGAGGCCGTGGCGCAGCTCGTTGGTGAGCCTCTCGTCGATGGAGTTGTCCGGCTCGCCAGTGAAGGCGTCCACGTGGTGGCGGAGCGCGTCGTGGTTCACGCCGATGAGGATGTCGAGGTCGTCGTTGCCATAGAAGTGGCTGGCTTCGGATCCGGCGAGGTAGACGCGGGCCCAGGTCTGCCAGGAGTCGCCGTAGCGGGGCGCCCAGAAGCTGTGCAGGAGGCCGAGGAGGTGTTGGCGGACTTCGGGGTGCATGTGGTCGCCGTCGAAGAGGCGGTCGTCGAGGTCCGGCTTGCCGGGGGCGAAGAAGTGGTCGTGCGGAAGCCAGTCGTGGTGGTGCTCGTATGGGGCGGTGTTGTCGGGGACTGGGGTGGTGAATGCCTGTCGGCGGATCGGTTCGCCGTGAACGTGGACGGCGTCGCCGGTGCCGGTGCGCCACTCGTGTTCGGTCTTCATGGGGAAGCCGTGGGCTCCCGGGTGGGGGCGCAGGTGCAGGACTGCGAAGTTGGAGGGGTCCTTCTTGGCGAAGGCTTCGCGGTCGTTGGAGGTGAACAGGATCGAAGGCTTGCCTTGGCCGTCCCACTGGCGGGCTCGGGAGAATGCGCCGTATTCGTCGTGGCGCTCTTCCACCCTGGGCTCTCGTTCCCAGCCAGTGCCGAACTCCTGGCCGTCCTTGCCGGTTCCGAGGTGGCGATGGAGGGTGGGGTGGGGTGTCCAGCCCTTCTCCTTGGCTTCGTCGTAGGAGGCGAAGCCGGGTTCCAGACGCTTGTCGCGTCGTATGGAGTCCTTGGCGTGTTCGTTGTGGCCGCCGGAGGCGCCGTGCTCGAACGCTTCGTGGAACGGCTGCTCGGCGCCTTCGCCGTTCTGGGCTGCGCGGTGCAGGTCGGCGAAGGTGGTCTTGCCGCTGAGGTGGGCGTGGTACTCGTGCAGGGCATCGAGCATGTGGTGGGCGTGGTCTTCGCGGTCGGTGAGGGACAGCCACTCGGGGGTGCCGCCCAGGCCGTGGCCGCGCTGCTGGCCGAGTTCGTTGCCGCTCTTGAGGCCGTGCTCCATGACCCCGGCCGCGTCGGTGGTGGTGTGGTAAAGCTTGTGCGGCAGGGGCTGCCAGCCCTTGCCCACTTTGGGCTGGCCGGTCCAGTCGTCCCGGGTGTCCTCGCGGGCGTCGCCGGTGTAGCCGTGCTCTCGGGCCTGCGTGTAGTCGAGGTGGCCGAGGGACAGGCCGCGCCGAACGCGCTGCTGGTGGTCGTTCCAGTCTTCGCCGTCCCCACGTGCGAAGGACTCCGGCCCGGCGGCTGTGGTGCGGGTGGCTATGGTGCGGCCTCGGGTGACCTTTTTGCCGTCGGTGTAGCCGTCCCACCAGGCCTTGCCTGCGTCGGTGCGGTCGCCGTGATCGATGGGTGTGGCGGGGTGGCGGCGCTGCATTTCGTCCATGAGGGCGGAGCCGACGCCCCTGCGGCGGTGGTTTTCATCGGTTTCGAGGCGGTCGATGTGGATCTTGTCGGCCTTGCGGCGGGGGACCTTGTAGGTGAGGGTGCCCATGCGCTCACCGGTCTCGGGGTGGACGGCGTGCAGGGCCATCTGGGTGGGCCATTTCGAACCGCCGGTTTCACTCTCGTCGTGTTCGAACATGGGTTCGAGTGATGCGGTAGTCTGCCGGAAGAAGCTGGTCGCGCTGAATCTCATCCCTGGTACCTCCAGCCCTTGGCGGCGGCTGCGCCGGGCTGGACATGAAAATGGAGCCTCCCGGTGGTACCAGCCGGGAGGCTCCGTGTGTCTCGTGGTGCGTTCGGTCGAGGGGTTTACCCGCCAAGATAGACCCACCGTTTGGAAGGGTTCACCGACCTATTCGGTCTGTCGTGCTGCCTTCCGCGCGCCAACTGCGTTGCAGTCCATCCACGAGACGAGGCCATCGTGCCACGAGGATCGCGAGACGGCAAGGACGCCCGCGTTTTCCGTTTCCCGCAGGTCAGCGACGCCGGTACCCGGATCGGGACCGCCCCATGCCCGCGTCCCACGCATCGCGTCCTGCCCTCGTGCGGCTGAACTGCCTGAGGGCGTCGATGGTGGCCTGGGTGTTGTGGTCGGCGTTGACTGTCTCGGCTGTCCGGAGGCTGGAGCCGTGCAGGCCGCCCTGGAGTGCGCCCAGAGCGCTGGCTTGGACGAGCTGCTCCTTGTAGCCGGTGATCCAGTCACCGATGAGGGACCACGTAGTGATCATGATGGCGTCAGCGATGTCCTTGGTCTGGACGGGGCCGACGGTGGGGTGGTCGACACGCTTGATGCCGGGGGGCTTCTGGAGGAATTTCAGCTCCAGCTGGCCTTCCTCGTAGTCGGGTGCGTGGACCAGGCCCATGTTGATCGCGGCCTTGAATGTCTCGGCATACGTCCAGTTGATCGTGTTGGTGGCGGTGCGTTCGAACACGCTGACCTGCTTGGGAAGGCGGGCCTTGGTGACTCTCTTGATCAGGTTCTGGATGGAGCCGACGGACTGGTACTGGTCGAAGGTGAACTCTTCGGGCTGGTAGACGGAGATGATCTCGTCCCAGATCCAGTCCTCGACCGTGGCGTAGTCGATGGTGTGCTTGGGGAAGTCGGCCGGGTCGAAGTGGTGGATCTTGTCGAAGACGACGTGGGGGCGGCCTTCATCATCTGTCTCGGTATGGGCGACCGCGAGGCCGAACCTGCAGTTGACGGAGCTGGGGTCGGCGTGGCCCTTGTAGGCGTAGGCGAGGACGCCCCGGTCGGTGGGAACGATCAAGGGGGTTCCGTACCGGGCCGGGCGGTCGAGCCAGGGGCCGAAGGCGGCATCGACCTTGTCGGGGTCGAGGTAGGCGTCCATGACGGTGGCCCACTGGGCGCGGCGTTCGACGGCGAACGTGTCGGGGTCTGCCTTCTCCAGCTTCCTCATGGGTTCGTCGTAGGTCTGGATGGCGCCCTTGAGGACCTTGAACCCAGGCCGGGGCTGCTGCTCGGCGTACTCGCCGTTGTCGCCGGTGAAGCCCTCGGGGAGGAGGGGCAGCTCGTGCGCGCGCTCCCAGTCGAGGTAGATGTCCCAGGAGGCAAGCTGGATCATCATCATCGCCGGGTAGGCCGGGGTACCGTCCGCCTCCAATTCCACGGCGCGCTCGTAGTTCGAGTAGAACTGGCCGGTCATCTGCCAGGGGGAGCTGGGCTCAATGAGGAAGCCGTCCTTTTTGAACTGGTCAAGGCTCGGCACGGAGGCGGTGTAGACCTCCTCGGCGGACCGGTTCGCGCCGGAGGCGACGACGTGGGCCATCTCGTCGAAGCCCATGATGAAGGAGGCCGGGCCACGGCCTGCCATGAGCGTGCTCTCCTTCGGGAGGATCTCGAAGGTGGCCAGGTCAAGGGCGGTTCGGATGCCGCGCCGGGCCATCTCGTCCATGCGGACGAAGTCATGCGGGGCGTAAACGGAAAGCTTCTCGCCGAGGCTGGAGGCGATGTAGGGGGCAAAGCAGGGGCCGCCGGTGACGACGTTGACGAAGTCTCTCCACAGGTTGGCCTTGGCCTGCTCGCGCTTGCCCGCGAAGATCAGGGCGGCGAGCTTCTTGTCGCGGTCGACGCCGTAGTGGTCCTGGGGGTCGCCCTTGGCCATGTAGGTCCACAGGACGTAGGCCATGGCGAGGGCTGAGATGTGGCCCTTGCCTGCGCGGCGGCCCATGACCAGCAGGATTTCGCGGAACCACTGGTAGCCAAGGGCCTTGGCGGCCCGCATGCGCCCGAGGAGGTCGGGAGTGCCGCCGATCGGCATCTTGGGCGCGTCTTCGTTGCGCTCCAGGTCGATCTGGGCCTGGTCTGCCCCCCGCTGCTCATTGACGGTCCTGGCGGTGCGGTACTGCTGGTCCCACTCGGCGACGACCTCGTAGTCATAGGCCGTGAAGAGGTCCTCTCGGAGGAAGAAGCATTTCAGGAGGGTGGCCTGGCGGGGGTATAGGTTCGGGCGGTTCAGGTATTCGGGGCTGACCACGAACGTGATGGGGTCCGGGACGTCCAGCCCGAGAAAGAGCTTGTGGATCACGGCGGGGTCGAACGTGGCGAGTGGTGAGCGGTCCTCTGATGTGCTGGGCATGGTGGGCGGCCTCCTCGCCCTTTGGGGCGAGTCGGCCGCTCCTGCACATCACCAGCCACCGTGCGAGATGTGAACGCCGCCCACAACACGGTCAACCATTTCGATGGTTAACCATCTCAATGGTTTGGGCAGGAGTGCAGGTGGTTCAGCACCGCCGCGACCCGGATCGCCGGGCAGGCTGTCCGGTACGGGCCGCCACAGCAGGTCGTCTCCCCCACCGTGCGGATGCCGAGGAACCCGGATGTGCTGGAGGTGACGGGTTCGAGCGACAGGCGCACGCGCTCGATGCGGCCGCCGCAGCTCGGGCAGTCCTGGGGGATGACACCGATGGTGATGCTGTCGTCGTCGTGGGCGTAGAGGCGGTTCATCAGTGGGGGTGCCCCCCGCGCGCCTCGCCGGACTTGATCGTGCCCGGGGCGTGGTCCAGCTCCAGGACGTTGCGGGTGACCTCGTGGACCTTCTGGTCGTGGTCGAAGGCGGCCTTTTCCACGCGGCCGACGATCTCGATCTCCGGCCGC
Organism: Streptomyces sp. NPDC054883; assembly: GCF_053610645.1. NCBI lineage: Bacteria > Bacillati > Actinomycetota > Actinomycetes > Kitasatosporales > Streptomycetaceae > Streptomyces > Streptomyces sp. NPDC054883. The sequence continues at coordinate 46,205 of NZ_JBSGYT010000014.1, forward strand.
TTGCGACCGGTGAGTTTCCGGGTAACGGTGTCCAGCTCGTCCCGCCATCGGATGTCTATGGCGAACCCGATCTTGTGGCAGCGCTCCTTCGCCTCCCGCTCGAACTCCTCCCGGGTGAACGACCTGGCGCTGTAGCGGTAGAGCATCCGGCCGAAGAGGTCCTCCAGCTCCAGGATCTCGGTGTCGTGGACGTCGCCTTGGGCGGTCTCGCTGCGCTTGTGGACGCCGCCGTACTCGCGGTCGAGGCGGTCGGGCTGGTTCTGTCCGAGGATCGGGATGTTCACGGCGAGTGTTCCTTGTCGGTGTCTGGGGCGGGGCTGCTGGCGCGGAAGTGGACCAGGCCGGGTCGCATGCTGTTGTCCTCGACCAGGGGGAAGTCTCCGTAGTTGCCGTGGCCGGTGATGACGACGTGGCCCCTGGGGAAAGGCAGGTGGCGGCGGAGCCGGTGCAGCGTGACTGCGTGAGCGACGACGGTCTGGGAGTTCGGGTCGATGACGATGTCGAAGTCGTTGCCCGGCGCCCGGAAGCTGTCGTGGCACGCCTCCCAGGCCTTGAGGGCGTCAATCGCCTTCCGGGCCTGCCCCTCGAAGAAGCACTCTGCGATGCGCCAGGTCAGGCAGTCCTGGCCTTCAAGGGCGTAGTGGACGGCGCGCACATGGTCAGGGTGGGCCCACGGTCCCTGGACCGTGATCGAGGCGCCTTCTTCACCAGTCATGACGCCCCGTTCGTGCCGCAGTTGGTGTGATGCGGGGCCACGAGAGCCTGGCGTGTCGGACAGGGGCCCGTTGCGCGGCAGGTGACGCACATGCCGTTGTCGTTCGTCACGTGCAGGCGAAGGGCGTTCCGAATGCCCTTCGCCTGGGCCTCCTGCTCCATCTCGATCTGGGTGAGGTAGGTGGCCAGGTCGAGGGCTTCTTCGAGGGCGTCCTGTACGGCGTTGCGGCCGTTGAACGTCTCCAAGGGGCGGCCGTACCGCTGGATCCCCAGCGCGCGCCGCTCCTTGATCATCTCGATGAGGCGTTCCTGGACCGGCTCGCCGCCCTTGTGGGGCAGCGGCTGGTCGCCGGGGCGCAGCCGGAGCGCGCGATCCACGTCGGCCGGGCTCATCGGGCGCCGTCCGTACCGCAGCTGGGGTCCTTGGGGACGACGGCGACTGCCTTGCCGCCGCCGGAATCGGCTCCGCGCGTGGTGTAGATGCGGTTGCCGTGGTGGTCGCACTTGGTGGCGACGTTGGCGAAGCCGTCGGGCATTGAGTAGACCTCGGCGGGGTCGTCGTACTTCTTCTCGATGGGAGCGTCGTTCCAGGGTTCGGTGAGGCTGGCGCATCCGGTGAGGCTGGCGAGGCCGATCAGGGTGGCGGCGGTGAGTGCGATGAGGCGAGGGCGGCGGGCCATCGGGTTCTCCCGGGTCAGGCGGCGAGGGTGGCGTGGCAGGTGGTGCAGCGGTCGGCCTGGTCAGTGATGACCGAGCCCGCGATGGCCTGGAGCTTGGTGCGGACGGTGCGCTTGTTGGGGTCTTGGAGCTTGGGGGAGTTCGCGACGTTGGCGATGGCGATGACCAGGTCGGCCATGGTGGGCTCGTCCGTGCGGGAGATGGCCGCTGTGATGTCGGCGAGCGGTCGCACGGGCAGGCCGTGTTCGGTGGCGATGCGGTGGAGGCGCGTGGTGCGGTCTCCGGCGATGCCGATCTTGAACAGGTCGGCGTAGTGCTGGGCGTCGTTGGAGAGGCGGGCGTCGGCTCGCAGGGCCTCGGCGGCGAGACGCTCGGCGATCTTCTCCGTGGCGACTCTGCGGGCGTCGATACGCAGGGAGGGGTCGTTGATCTGGATGGTGGTGGTGGTGGCCTCGTCGTAGAGGATGGGGCTGACGGTGGGGGCCAGGTTCTGGCGCCGGTTCTGGGCGAGGCGGATGCCCCCGAGGAGGCCGTTGCCCAGCTGGTGGCCGACGACGTCCAGGCGGAGGTCGTCGGAGGTGACCCAGGAGTCGAGGACCGTGGCGCTGGACGGGTACAGGCGGTGGGCGACCTGTAGGAACTCGCGTGCGTCCAGGCGCGGCTTGGAGGGCTTGCGGACGTCGGTGACGCCGGTGGCGTTGTAGTCGATGGTGACTTCGCCCTCGGCGTGGTCGATGCGCGAGTTGAGGTTGTAGTGGCGTTCGGCCGGGGTGATGCGGCCGAAGAAGGCGTTGGGCACTTTGTAGAAGGCGCAGAGGCGGGCGGTGGCCTCGTCGTCGAGGTTGATGGTGTGGTCGCCGAGGCTCAGGGTGGGGGCGACGCCCGGCGGCTTGTCGTAGTCGACTGTGGGAACGCAGGCGTCGGAGGTCCAGGTGCGGTCGTGGCTCTTCCAGTCCTCGCTGACGTGGGCGAGGGTGATCGGGAAGGCGGCGGTGGGGCGCTGGTGCATGGCGGGCTGTTCTCCTCTTGGCGGTAAGGAGTTCGTCTGGTGGCGGGGCCAGATTTTTAATTGTGGTTCTGCTGGGCGTTCTTGGAGAGTGCGGAAAGTACGGGGCTCGCATTGAGGGCTGCGGCCAGCTCCTTCCGTTTGTCGAGCGGGATGAATCCGAGGGCGATGCGCATGTACTCCATGAGCGCGTCACGCCAGACGTTTGCGTCGACTCCTCCGTCGGCGGAGGAGTCGATTTTATGCTTGAGGTCGATGGCCTTCATGAGGGTCGGCGCATCTACCTGGATTTCGCCTCGCTGCAGGGCGTCGAATCCCTTGAGTACGACGATATCCAGTGCGGAGAGGTGGTCTGCGACACGGCCGCCGTATTTTTCTATCTCTTCGCCGAGCTGTTCTGCGCGGCGGTCGAGGATGGCGGCCTGGGCGCGGGCGCCGAGGGGGATGTGCTTGTTGGTGTGGTGGCGCAGCGACTTGTCGGTGGGGTGTCCGTGGGGGCCTTCGTCGAGGTCGGCGAGGTAGCCCAGGATCGTGGGGCGGGTGTAGCCCTCCAGGATCCAAGTCTCGATCTGCGCGCGGTGCGGTGACTGGCAGACACGGCATCGTGGTGCGGTTTTGGCCGGGACCGTACGGCCGCCGACGCGGACGAGGATCATGCTGGTGGGGCCGGTGTCGTCCGGGTCTACCGGTACGGGCAGGTTGGTCACGGTTCGTCGCTCGTCCGGGGCCGCCTGGGTATCCGGGGCAGGGGGCGTGCGACACCCTCGATGGCGTTGAGGTGGGGGTGCGCGTGGTTGAGGACGCGGTGGAAGCTGCCTCGGCGGATCGCGCCGTCGGGAACACCGTCGGTGGTGTAGACCTCGCGGCGGATGCGGTTTTGCAGCATGTAGCCGGTCAGGATGAGGCTCTTGGCCTCGCGGTCGGGTTTGTCCAGGAAGGACTGCTTGAGGAAGAGGTCGGCGGCGGCCTCAAGTTCGGGGTCAACTCCGTGACGCAGGCGCTTCATGCGGGGCCCTCCTCCTCTCCCTCGTCGTTGCCGGTGATCTGACCGAGGGCGATGAGTTCGTTGATGCGTGCGAGGCCCTGGGTGGCGTAGGAGGCGACGGGGTTGTCCTCGCTGACGCCCATAAGGCGTGCGACTTCACGCTCGGAGCGGTTTTGGATGAGGAAGAGCTGGATTGCCTGTCGCTGGCGGGGCGAAAGGAGATGCTTCCCGTTCTTGTCTTTTCCGTCGACTGCTTGGATGTAAAGGCGGGAGATGTCGTGGATGCAGTACTCCGTGCCGTCCGGCCCCTTGATGGTGTCCTTGCCCTCACTTTCGTAAAGGGCATTCCATGCCTGGAGGTGCCGGAACAGCTCTCGAAGCACGCGCACGGGGATTGTCATGCAGGTGGATTCCTTTGCGCTGACGCGTGGCGGTCGCGTCGTCCCGAGGGTCTCCCTTGGCGGCGGGAGATCACTGGAATTTTTCACAGCATAGGATGGCGCCTGCGAGCACTTCCACTTTTTGGTCTATCGAATCTGGCGGCCGGACAGCATCAGGCGGTGAGCGAATCCTTGAGGCGCTGTCCGAGCAGTTCCATGTCCCTGACCAGGCGGTCGGCCTTGCGGGACAGGAGGTGGCGGTAGACAGCGCGGTAGCGCTGTTCGGAGGCTGCCGCCCGGCCACGCTGGGTACGTTCCTCGACGGTGATGCGCCCAGTGGGGGCGATGAAGCCGTCGGCCATCGCGTCTTCCCAGCGGACCTTGCGCAGCTGGGACCAGCCTCGAAGGTTCTCCGCTTCCTGGCCCCACTCGGCGAGCAGCGTTGTGATGCGGAGCAGGAAGTCGTCCTTCTCCCGGTTGGTGAGCCGGTTGTAGTCCTCGGCGTAGGCCCCCGAGGGCAGCTTCGTCCACAGGGGCCAGCCGAACAGGTCCAGCTGGATTTCGCCGGTGTGCTTGTCGGTGAGCGGGATGCGCACCAGCATCCACAGCTCGTTCATCAGCAGGTAGACGCCGGGGAAGGTGCGGTGGAGGACGCCTTCGGCCTCGGCGAGAATGCCTTGGATCTCGACGTCGTCCTCGTCGAGAAGGTCGCGACGCATGCGTGAAAGGCCGCTGCCGGTGAAGGTACGAGCCCGGTCCGGGTCGATGTCGACCTCCAGGGAGGCGTCCGCGTCCTGGGAGATCTCCTCGATGATGCGTTGGGCCTGCTGGGCGGCCCGGTTCTGGTCGAGGGCCTCGCTCATGCGGCGGCCCCGGCCAGCTGGAGCCGGAGCTGGCGCTGCTTCTCGTCGTACAGCCACGTCAGGGCGAGCATGACGGCGTCGCGTATGTGCTCGTTCCACGGCATGAGGGAACCGCGCGGGGGCGGGGTGATGTACCGCTCGACGGCCTCCTTGACGTCAGCCTTGGTGACTGGGTCGGTCTTGGTTCCGGCGCGGCCGATGAGGATCTTCTTGGCGTGGCGGTTGTCGACCATGATGGCGCGGCCCTCGGTGGCACGGTGAATCTCACGTCCGGCCAGGGTGATTGAGTCCACCCGCCGCCCCTGGACCGGGGGGCGTTCGTACACCACGGCGTCGGCGGTCGCGGCGAGGCCGGTGCGGGCGCGCAGTACGCCCGCGAGGACTTCGTCGGCCTTGGCGTAGTTGCCCTCGGTGCTCTTGATGGCCTGGACGTCGGCGGGAGGGCGGATCATCTGGGCGGCCAGCAGGTGGATGCCGAGCTCGTTGGAGCGGATGATCACTGCGCCGGTGTTGACCAGGGCCTGGTCGTAGGCCTGGACGAGGCCGTGGGCGAAGTCTTCGTGGCGGGGCGGGGTCCAGGGCCTGCGGTTCACGAGGCTGTCGACGGCACCGATGGTGAGCTGCTGGTTCATTGGGGTTCTCCGTTGGCGGTCAGAGAGGATCGGGCTGTTGGCGGTCAGCCCTGACAGGAGGGGGTGCTGCAGGCGGTCTTGTTCTCCTTGCTGCAGGAGCAGTGCGGCAGCAGGACAGGCGGAGGCTGGTTGGGGTCGCAGCCTCCGCCGCAGGACATGCCGCCGTGGCCGACACACCTGCTGAGGCTGTTGTGGTAGGTGGTGCAGGGCACGCACGGGCAGCTGAAACCGTAGGGCTCGCCGGTGTGCAGGTGGTGGCCGTGGGCCAGTCCGCAGCGGCAGGGGCCGAACGAGGTGCTGATCGTGGTCAGGTCCGCTTGGTAGGCGTGAGCCTTAGTGGGGTCGGGGTGCAGCGGGCAGAGGTTGTTGTAGGTGGGAGTGGTGCCGTCGCAGGCCCGGCAGGTCTTGCGGTTGCCGCCGGTGTGACCAGCGGCCTTGAAGTCGTCCTGGATGGCCAGGCGTATCCCGAAGTTCCTGCCTCGCTTCTGAGCGATCCACCAGGTGTCGACGGTGCCCTTGTAGATGTGCGGTGCGTGCTTGACCAGGTCGGTCATGTCCGTCATGAACATCTTGTAGACGTGGCCGCCCTCGGTGCTGTGCCAGACGAAGCGGGCGGCCGACATGCCGCGCTCGCCGTCGTGGAGTTCGAGCATGGCGCGGAAGGGGCGGTTCGGCCGCCATTCGTGGACCCGGTCGGGGTAGCTGTCGACGTAGTCCATGAGGTCCCCGTTGCGGTTGTAGGGGGCCTTGGCGAGGCGGGTGCGGCTCATGCGGCGGCTCCGATCTTGACAGGGCAGGCGGTCGTGGGGCAGCGGCGGGTGGCGGCACCGCCGGAGCAGCAGGCGACCGGGGGCGGGGTGCCCTCCTTGACGTACGCGCGGACGGCCCGGTACTTGGCTTCGAGGCGGGCGATGAAGGCGTCGTCGCGGGGGATTGTGAACTCCCGCATGTCCCACCCCTCGCTCATGGCGAGGAAGAGGATGAGGGTCTGTCGCTTGCCGGTGAGGGCCATGTACTCCTGGGCCTGGGCCCAGTACTTCGGCCACTTCCTCTTGAATGCTTCGAGGTCGTTGTGGGCGATGCCCCGGATAACGGGAGGGGCGCAAGTTTTTAGATCAAAGATGCCGTCGCCGGTCTCACCCCAGCCGGGGAGTTGCAAGAGGCCGTCCATGTGACCGCGCCGACCCAGGGTGTCGTCGCGGACTCCCCATTCGTTGCACTCCCCCGCGCCGGTGCCGTGGGGGCGCAGGCAGCAGACGCAGATTCCCTTGGGCGGGATGAGCAGGCCCATGCGGATCATGACGTGCTGGAAGAGTTCGTGGGTGGCGGAGCCCATGAGGACGCTCATGCGCGGGCCGTACTCGAAGTCGTTTTCCTGCCAGGCGTCGGGCTGGGTGAGGTAGTAGAAGAGGGCCCGCTCATCCATCAGCGGGTGGGTGGAGGGGTGCAACCATCCGTCGGGTTTGCGGATGGCTTCGTAGCCCCGGAAGGTGACGGTGAAGGTTTCGGGGAACGCACATTTGCGGATGGCGTTCTCGATCAGGGGGACGAGGGCGAGGTCTTGGCTGAGGGCGACGACCCTGCGGAAGCTGGGGGTGAAGCTCACGCACTCACCAGCTTGGGCGGCTCGTCGTAGAAGCCCTCTCGTCGGAGTGCGGCAAGGACACCGTCGATGAACTGGCGCCGGATGTCGTCGGTGGCGGAGGGGTATTGCGCGTCTACGATCTCGGCGGCCAGCTGCTCGATGGTCTTGGTGGTTCCGCGAGCCCACTTGAGCCAGTTGCAGCTGTAGATGGCGAACTTGATGACGGCGACGGCGAGGAAGCCCCACTGGAAAGTGGAGGTGGAGTAGATGATCCAGACGACCTGGGTGACCATCGCCCAGAGCCAGCCGACGGCCTTCTTTCGGCCGACGGCTATGAGTGCGACCAGGCCGACGACGTCGAGGGCGGCCAGGAGGTAGTTCCACCAGATGATGCTGGTCACGCGTCACTCTTTTCGCTGGTCAGGGCGGGTTGATGAGTACGCCAGGCACGGTAATTGAGTGCATAGACGTAGGCGTAGATGAAGGCGCTGATGAGGAAGCCGTGCTGGTGGGTGGACACGGCGTAGGCGGCCCAGAGTCCCTGGGCGCAGAAGCCGATGAGCCATCCGGCCCGGCGGGCCCGACCTGCGACGAGCAGTCCGGCGGCTCCGATGAGGGTGAGTACGTAACTCCAGGCGGGGCTCATATGTGGCCCCTTACGGCGTGCCGCATGGCGCCTTGCAGGCGGGTGAGCTTGGCCAGTTCCGCCTGCGTGGTGGTGACGTCGATCGGGCGTGCCTCCACGATGTCGTCGATGAGGGGCTTGACCCGCTCCCACATGAGGGCGGCCTCGCGCATCTCGGCGAAGTCGGCGAGGTCGCAGACGGCGAGGTCGGCGCCGACGCGGGAGAGGGAGGCGTCGTTGTAGAAGCGCAGGCCGAGCATCGGGCGTTCGCCGCCTGCCTGCTCGACGGCCTTCTCCCACATGGCCCGGGTGATGCTGACGGACTTGGCCAGGGTGGACTTGCCGTCGACCGCGAATGCCCACTCAGTGTCGAGGCGGTTGTGGCGGGCGTCGATGGGGTCGCGCCACTGGTTGCCGCTCCCCCGGGTCTGGCGCATGCCGAGGGTTTGGGCCAGGTGCTTCTCGTGCTGGTCGCCCATGTCCTTGTTCAGGCTCACGCAGACCTCCCGCCGAGGTTCTGCGCCACCGTGGTTTCGCTGCAGAGGATCTCGGTGGGCTTGGGCCAGTACAGGACGATCTCTCCGTCGGAGAGCAGCCGGTTGTGGCACGTGCAGTACGTCTCGGGGTCGTCGTCTGTGCGCACGACGTGGACGTAGGTGGGCGGGTTCTGCGGGTCGATGGGGCGGGGCTGGTCGTATTCGGCGGGGGTGGGGATCTTGTACTGGTGCCGGTCGATCCACTGCGACACGAGGCTGTAAACGACCAAGAGCGCAATGAAGATTGCGAGGAATGCGTAGCCTAGGAAGATCTCGTGGCTCATGCGGTGGCCTCCGTGATTTCGCCGGTGGTGGGGTCGACGCCGTCGGGGGCGTCGTCGTAGGTGACGGTCCGTTCGCCGTTGATCTCGCCGGAGATGAGGGCGAGGGCTCGTTCGCGGACCTGTTCGGCCAGTTCGGGGTGTTCGGCGAAGGCGGCCTTGACGGCGGGGCGGCCGTTGACCTTGGTGCCGTCGGGCAGCTCGTAGTAGCTGGCGTTGAGACGGGTGACGGCGCCGGTGGCGATGCCGAGGACAGCAGCTTCGTCGGAGCGGTCGATGCCGACGGGGCCGTACTGCTCGGTGGCGTGGTTGTAGAACCAGAAGTCGGCCGACCTGCCTTGGGGGGCGAGCTTGTTCCGTTCGACCTTCACGCGGAGCTGGCGTCCTACCTCCAGCTCCTTGGGGGCTTCTGAGACGGCGTCGTCGATGCCGACCTTGCGGGTGGGCTCGCTCGTCCTGGACATTTTGACCTTGGTGGTTGTGTTGTACTTCAAGGCGTTGGGGCCTGCGGACTTCTCTCCGCCGCGCGGGCTGCCGATGTTTGCGCGGTACTGGTTGATGAAGAGGACCAGGGAGTTGTGTTCGCGGCACAGTCCGGCGACGCGCTTGACCATGCGGGAGATGACCTGGGAGTTTTTGCCCATGGCGCTCTCGTCGGCCTTCTTCTCGAAGGCGGCCTTGGATTCCATGCCGCCGATCGAGTCGACGGTGACGACGGAGACGAGGCCGCTGCGCAGGACCATGGCTATCTGGTCGGAGACGTCCTCGGAGTGGTCGGGGTAGAGGTGGATGAAGTGGTCTTCGCTGGTGTCCACCCCGAGCTTCTCGGCCCAGGCGTAGTCGTAGGCCTGCTCCATGTCGATGAGGCAGACGGCCCGGTCGGGGTACTGGCGCTGGGCGTTGGCCATGGTGAGGTTCGCGAGTGTGGTCTTGCCCATGCCCTCGGGGCCGACGATCTCGTGGGTGCGCTTGAGGGCGAACCCTCCGACGCCGAGTGCGTAGTCGAGGGTGAGGGAACCGGTGGAGATGGCGTCGGGGCGCATCATCGTGTCGCGGCGGGTCAGGCGGTCGCCGTAGACCTTGGCGAGGTCGGCGCGGAGTTTTGCGAGGCCCTTGGCGGCGGGCATGTGTCTCCCTGGCGGTAGGAGGTGATGGAACCGTTGGCGGTCGGTTCGGGGCGGCCGTTGGTCAGCCTTCGAGGATTTCGGTGGCGGCGCCGTAGTCCCATTCGAGCGCCATTTCGAGCAGCGGCAGGCGCTTGATCATGTACTTCTCGCTGTTGTAGTCGCCGGGCGGGGCGGTACGGGGGTCACCGTAGACGCGGCCCTCCTCCAGGCGCAGGACCGTCTTGCTGGTGGACTTCATGGCGTAGCCGAGGACGTTCTTGTTCATGTGCAGGGCCAGGCGGGCCTTCTGCACGGCCTTGCCGAGGCGGATCCACGCTGCGGCGCTGTAGGTGCTGTTCCCCCGATCGTTGTAGGCGGCCGTACGGCTGGGGACGATCGCGTCCTCGATGGCGGCGCCCACGATCTCCCGGGAGGTGCCCTTGTCCCATTCCAGGATGGTGTCGAGCCGGTCGAGGGGGACCTTGCCGAGGGCGTCACTGACCTCGGGCGGTATGAAACCCGACTCCAGGGCGGCGTAGTCGCGGACGAGCAGGCCGAGGCGCTTGGCGACGTTGGCCTGGGAGAGTCCGAGGCGAGTGCGCGACTCGTGGGCGGCCGAGCCGAGGGGCGTCCAGTAGGGGTGGCTGAGGCTGGAGATGATGGTGGGCATTTGTGTCCTTACAGGGGCTGGTAGGTAATGAGGTTGAGGCCGCGATCGTTTTTGCGGAGTTCCGCGTAGCAAAGGAGGCCCTTGGTGAGGCGGTGTTGCTCGGCAGCCCAGGCATCGCGGTACACGGCGGCCCTGAGCGTGGAGGTTTCGGTCTCCAGGGTGATGAAGCCCATCGGCAGGGTGCGGTGCGGGCTGGCGGCGGCGATGATGCCCGCGACGACGTAGGTGCCGTTGGGGCCATTCAGCGCCCGCTCGGCCTGCTCGGCGACGGTGCGGCGGTCCTCCGGCGGCAGCTGGTCGAACGGGGTCGAGGTCAGGTAGGTGCCGAGCATCTCGTGCTCGATGTACCGGATGTCCTCGTCGGTGTAGGGGGTGACGTCGTCGATGCGCAGCGGCTCGCGGGGGGTGTACTGGCGGCAGGCCTTGGTGCAGCGCTTCGGGGGCGCCTTGCGCTTGAGGTGCTTGCCGGTCCGAGGGTTCACCGGCGGCGGCTCGGACTGCCAGTCGAAGGTGCAGAACGCGGGGCCCTCGACTCGGAACGTCTCGTCTCCGCGCTGCTCGTTCCACGAGGAGTGCTTCTCGACCCAGTCGACGTTGTTCCAGGAGGTGCAACGTGCGTCCTCGCCGGTCTTCTTGGCCAAGAGCTGTGCTTCCAGGCCGCGCCGGTTGGGGACGAGGGAGTCGAAGGCGCCGACGCGGGCGAGGAGGGTGACGACTCCGGCGTTGGCTTTGGGGCCCTTGCGGGTCTCGAAGTCGCTCCAGTGGTTGTACGGCTGGCCGACTTGTATGTCGGCGACGGCCGCTGACCCCACGCCCTTGACCGAGTCGAGACCGTAGCGGACTGCGTAGGCGGTCCGGTCGGCGGAGAAGCCGGTGCCGGAGGCGTTGATGTCGGGCGGGCGCACGGCGACCTGCAGGCGGCGGGCTTCTTTGACGAATCCGGGGAGCTTGTCGTTGTCGACGGTGGACATGACGGAGACCAGGAACTCGACTGGGTAGTGGCACTTGAGGAAGGCCGTCCAGAAGGCGAGGTAGGCGTAGGCGAAGGCGTGCGACTTGTTGAAGCCGTACTTGGAGAACTCGGCCATCTGGTGCCACAGGCGCTCGGCGGCCTCGCGCGGCATGTCGACGCGGCGCAGGAACTCTGCTCCAGCCTCGGCGATGGCGGAGACCTTCTTCTTGCCGAGGATCTTGCGGACGGCGTCGGCTTCGGACTCGTCGTACCCGGCGAGCAGGCGGGTGACGGCCATGACCTGTTCCTGGTAGATCATGGCGCCCCAGGTGGGTTCCAGGACCTGGCGCAGGCGTTCGTCCGGGTAGGTGACGGCCTGTTCTCCGGCGCGGCGGCGGAGGTAGGCGTCGGTCAGGCCGCTGTTTTTGGGGCCGGGGCGGACGATGGTGACCATGTCGGCGAGTTCGCCGATGTTGCGGGGGCGCATACGGCGGCACAGGTCGGTGCCGCTGGGGGTTTCGATCTGGAAAACGCCGAGGGTGTGGGCCTCCTGGAGGGTCTCCCAGACCATGGGGTCATCGAACTCGGCCTCCCAGGCTTCGAGGTCGATCTGGACGTGGCGACGCTCGGCGATGAGGTCGAGGCACTTCTGGATGGTGTCGAGGGTGGTGAGGGTGAGGATGTCGAACTTGACCAACCCGACGGCTTCGACGTCGTCCATGGACCACTGGGTGACCATCTGTTCTTCGCCGTCGACCGTGCGCATGGGGAGCCAGTCGGTGAGCGGGATGCCGGTGGAGATGACGACTCCGGCGGCGTGGCGGCCGTAGGACTTGAGGCGGCCGACCAGGCGTTCTGCCATGGCGAAGAGGGTGGGGTAGCGGTCGGCGTAGGGCTGGAGCTGGTCTCCGTGCTGGACCCAGAGGTCCTCCCAGGACATGCCGAGTCCGGCGGTTCCGGCTTCGGCCTCCTTGATCAGCTCCTTGACCTCCTTGAGGTCCGACTCGGCGTGGTCGGGGAGCTGGGAGCGCATGGCGCGCAGCAGGTTGTCGAGGACGGCCTTGTTCTTGAGACGGCCTTCTGAGCCGATGGTGACGACGTGGGTGGCTCCCCAACGCTGGCGGAGGTAGCCGAGGATCTCGCTCTTCTTGCTGGCGGGGAAGTCCACGTCGAAGTCGGGCAGCCCTGCGCGGCCCCGGGTGAGGAAGCGTTCGAAGAGCAGGTCGTGGCGGATCGGGTCGAGGCTGGTGATGCGCGCGAGGTAGGCAACGAGGGAGCCGCCGCCGGAGCCGCGTCCGGGGCCAACCAGGATTCCGTTGTCTTTGGCCCAGCCGCAGTAGTCGGCGACCATCAGGTAGTAGCCGCAGAAGCCCTTGTCTTTGAGCAGTTCCATCTCGCGCTCGTAGCGCTCGCGGTAGACCTGCTGGGCCTCAGGGGTGGCAAGCGGTAGGCGCTCCCAGTTCTGGCCGCAGAGGTTGTCCAGGCGGATGTAGTCCTGCTCGGGGTCGCCGGTGAAGGAAGGCGGGTCCGTCTCTCCCTCGATGCGGGCGTTGCAGCGGGCGGCGAGGGCCTCGGTGTTGGCGATGGCCTCGTTGACGACGTCCTCGCCGAGGTAGGCGAGGCCTTCGCGGACCTCGCGCTCGTGCATGACGTAGAGGTTGAGGTCCTCAGCGAAAAGATCTCCTTCGTCCTGGACGTCCTTCTGGGTCTGGCAGGCGATCCAGGTGTGGTGGGCGTCCGCGTCGTCCCTGGTCGGGAAGTGGGAGTCGACGGTGGCGAGCAGCGGCAGGTCGAACTCGCGCGCGAGGGCGACCAGCTCCTTGTTGAGTCGAATCTGCCGGGCCATGTCGTTGGGCTGGAGTTCGACGTAGAGGCGCCCCGGGTAGATGTCCATGAGGCGGGTGAGGCGGCCCCGGGCGAGGCCGATTTCGCCTGCTTCGAGGGCGACGGCGACGGGTCCGCGCAGGCAGCCGGTGCTGGCGATGACGCCTTCGCTGTGTCGGGCGAGGGTGTCGAAGTCCATGCGAGGGCGGTGGTAGAAGCCGTCGCGGAAGGACTCGGTGGAGGCGGCCCAGATGTGTCGGAGCCCGGTGTTGTTCATGGCGAAGAGGCAGACGTGCCAGTAGTCGGTGCGCAGGTACTCCTGGAGGCCCTTGTTGCCCTTCTCTGCACGCAGGAGCCTGTCGTCACACAGGTACGCCTCGATGCCGAAGATGGGCTTGATGCCTGCGGCGTCGGCAGCGCGCTGCAGGGCTGGATGGCCAGCGCAGGTTCCGTGGTCGGTGATGCCGATGGCGGTCTGGCCGTGGGCGGTGACCTGGTCGACGATCTCGGTCATGCGGGAGAGACCGTCGAGGGGCGAGTACTCAGAGTGGGTGTGAAGGTGCACGAAGCCGGAGGTGGGTTCGGGGACGCTGTCCCGGGCCTCCAGGTAGGCAATGACCTCTTCGTAGGTGGGACCTTCGTTGCCGGGGAAGTGGGCCGGGGCTGCCGTGGAGAAGTTGAGGAGGCCGTCGCCTCGAAGGCGGCCGTGCTGTTCTAGGTGGTGGCCTGGCAGAGCTGCGACTCCGCTGTTGTTGCAGATGAGGAGGCCTGCGGCTCCGGCGAGGGAGGCGCGCTCCCAGAGGGCGGCGCCGACGGTTGTCGGCGCCTGAGGGCTGGTGGTGCCGTCGATGGCGAGCCAGCGGGTGCCGTCGTCCTCGTGCTCAACGAGGGCGGGGAAGGTGTGGCTGGGGTGGGTACCGTAGGACGTGACGAGGCGCAGCACGGTGGTGGTCCCTTGCGCAGGTGATGAGGTTGATGGCCGGTCCGCCCTGCCGGGCGCCGAGGGGGCGACTCTCGGGGAGGGGCTGGGCGGACCGGATGAGCCGGGGCGGGACCGCTTAGTAGGACGGGGTATCCGAGGCCGGGGACCCGAGGTTGCGGATACGATCGCGGAGGTCCTGCGGGAGGCCCTGGGCGGAGGCGGGCGCGGCGGCCGGGAGGTTCATGGGGCCGCCGCTGCTGGAGGCGGCGGTGACGTTCCCGTCCTTGTCGACCTGCTTGGACGGGTCGAAGAACCTGGCGTAGTAGGCGTCGGAGGCCTTGTCGGCGACGATCGCTTCGAGGCTGATCTCCCGCTCCTGGGCGGCTTGCAGGTACTTGTCCCAAGCAGGGGTGCCGGGCTTGATGTCGGGCACCGGGTCGATCGGGACGATCTTGTAGTTCGTGTCGGTGCCGGTGCCGTCGCGGGTGATCGAGAAGTCGCGGTCGCAGACGGTGCCGTACAGGCCATGCAGGGCCTTGAGGTTGCCGAAGAAGCCCTTAATCGGCTGGTTCACGATGATGATGCGGGGGTAGCGCAACTTGACGCCGGTGGGCTTGCCGTCCGCGTCGAGTTCGTCGATCTCCTCGACCTTGTCCCGGACGCCGACGACGATGCCCTTCATGGCGGGGCCGCCGAGGGCTTCGCTGCCGTCACCCTTCACGATTTCGCGCTCCACGGCCAGGGCCCAGATGCGGATGCGGCTGCTGGCGACCTTGTCGAAGTTGTTCTTGATCTTCTTGTCGCAGATGTAGCAGTCGCTGTAGTGCCCGGCGAAGGCGTCGTCCTTGCGGCAGACGGCCGTCATGGACTTCGGCCAGTTCTCGGCGCCCTGTGGGGCGGCCTTGGTGGGGACGAAGGAGTGCTGCTCGACCCAGATCCAGTCGTCGTGGTCGGTGAGGAGCCGGATGGCGGTGGAGTCGGTGTCGTTCTTGAGGGAGAAGTAGTCCGCCGAGCGGCGGCCTCCGCTGTTGGCGTTGGCTTCCTTCTCGGCTTCCTCGGCGGCGCTGCCACCCCGGCGAAAGGTCATCGTGTTGGCGGTCACGAATGCTCCTGATGGTGTTGATGGAGTTGATGTCGGTTATCCGACGGCGGCAGTGGCGGCTGCCGCGATCAACTCCCCGTTCACCTCGGCTTTCTCGCTCAGGAAGAACACCGGCGTGCCGCCGAGGTCTTTCATGATGTGGAAGTCGGGGGCTGGCTGGCCGTGGAATCCGACGGCGAAACGAGGGATTCCGTGGTCTGCCAGGGCGCGGGCCAGTCCGGTCTGCCACTGGGCGATCCTGCGCACGTCGGTGCAGGTGGAGTCCAGGAGCAGGAAGGAGTAGGGCCATGCCTCCGGGGGGTTGAGCGAGGGTTGGCGGTCCCTCGTTCCACCATCAAAGCGGCCCGGTCCGGCAGGTGCAAGAAATTCGTCCGTCGGTTCTTCCAGGCGGCTCAGGAGAGATTGAAGAATGTCTCCGGCGGTATTTTTGGTGCCGTAGAGAGTGTTGACGCGGGCGGCGATAGCGGAGGCCAGTCTCAGCTGGCGGGCCAGTTCGTACCGGTCGAGGAAGGGCCTGCCGAGCGGCATGGCGTCGTATGCCTTTCGCGTTCCCCTGTTCAGGAGCTGGGACAGCACGTAGGTGAGGTAGGGGTCGCGGTCACCGCCTCGGGCGCGGTATGCCTGCATGAGCTGGCGCCTCGTGGCCTTGGGGTCTACTCCCAGGGCCCGGTAGTACCCGTTGACGTCGTGGCACAGCACCGCCCAGCTGGCTGGCATGAGGGCGGTGCTGGTGGACAGGATGGCGTGCTCGGGGGGACCGATGAGCTGGAGTCCCGCCACTGCCCTACTCCCCCTGGTCTGCTTCACCCTCCGCGAGCAGGGCGGCGCGCTCTTCCTCGGTGAGCGCCGAGGCGGTGCGGCTGATCGCAGCGGGCACGTCCTCCTGGTCGCTGGGAACGGTGATGCTGCCGGTGCCGAACTTGAGCATACGAAACTCCTCCTTGGGTCATCCCTTGGGTGTCGTGGCAGCAGGGGAGACAGCACAAGGGGCGCTGGTGTGGGCTTCCTGGAAACACAGGTGGCAGTACAGAACCGGGGGGCGCTGCCAGATCTGCCACGGTACGGCGTCGGCGATGAGGAGGTCGACGATCTCGTCGGGTAGCTCGGCCGGGTCGGCCGCGAAGGGGGATTCGACGATGAGGTTCTTGCAGAAGCGGCTGGCACGTTCCGGGGCCCCGGGGTAGTGGCGGCCGTTGTGTTCTCGTCCCTCTGCCATCTTCCAACCGGCCTGATCGTTGTCGGGCCACCAGATGATCTCGTCACGGCCGCGCGCAAGGTGGTCGACCTGAACGTTGGTCACGGCCGCGCCGAAGGTGGCCTCCACGGGCTGGTGGTGCCGGTGGCGCAGGCCACTCATGGGGGATTCGACGACCACGATGCGGGGGCGTGAGGGGTCGTGATCGAAGACGGTCTCCTCGCGGGGGAACCCGGGGGTGGAGAGGTACTTGGGTGCGGTGGGATCGGCGGCGGGCAGTCGTCGGGACTGCCATCCGACGAGCTGGCCTTTCCAGCGGTGCGGAATGACGGCTCGGGGGCCTGTCGGCTTGCGGTCGAGGAACCCGTCGGGGTCGGTGCATAGCCCCATGGCGGCGGCCGTGGCCTCGGGGATGCCGCGCTCGCCGGTGATGTAGTCCGGGATGCCGGTCTCCTTCCAGCGGTCGAGCATGCGTTCGCTGTAGACAGGCAGGGGTGCGCGGCGTTGTTCGGTGTAGAGGGAGTCGAAGAGGGCCAGGAGGTCGGGCAACTCCATGGCTCGGGTGAGCCCGGCTTCCCCGTTGAGCCAGTCGCGGGCCTGTTCAGTGGTGGTGTTGCGCAGGGTTGCGATGAGCCACAGGACTGTTCCGCCGCTGCCGCAGCCGAGGCAGTGCCACAGCAGGTTGGAGCTGTTCAGGGCTGCGGTGGGATTGCGTTCCTGGTCGGAGTGGTAGCTGCTGATGGGACAGGCGTGGATCAGCTCGTCGCCCTGGCGGCGCTTTACGGTGATGCCGAGGGAGTCGAGGACGTCGGCGGCAAGCTGGTCTTTGTGTCCCTCGGGCAGGGCGGTGAGTTCGTCGAGGGCTCTGTCGTGCTTCACCGGTAGTCCGCTGTCTCTTCGCTCCATGCGTAGAGGCAGGACATGCAAGCCCGGCAGAGGTGCTCGGTGTCCTCGTCCGGAACGGTCGCAGGGTCGTCGGCCATCATGACGACGGCCTTGCGCGGCTCTGCGCACTCCCCCACGACGACGGCGCTGTGCCAGAAACTCTGGAGGTCGTGGCTGTGGCACTTCGGGCACTGGGGTGCTTCGCCAGAGAAGCGGCGGAGCCAGGTGGTTGCCCGGATGTCGATCTTCACTGGGACTCCTTCGGGGGGAGAAGTTCCACCTGATGGGGGTGGATGAGGCCGCGTACGAGAGCGATGGCGACGGCGTGGGTGCGGTCTCGGGCGCCGAGGTGGCGCTTGATGACCTGGAAGTGGGACTTGACGCTTTCCTCGCCGATCCAGAGCTTGTGTGCGATTTCGGCGTTGGTGTGACCGTTCGCGGCGAGGACGAGGATACGGATGCGGCGTTCGGTGAGGATGCGGTCTGCCGGAAGCAGCAAGGTCACAGTGAGACCTCCCCGAGGGCGTGCTGGGTGCCGTACCAGGGTTCCCAGGCCATCCGCCAGTTCTTGAGGTCCATTCGCCGCGAGGCGAGCATCTGCAAGGTGGCCATGCCAGCGGCGACCTCGGTCTCGGATCGCATGAGGCCGAATACCCAGCTGCTGAACCGTTCGATGGCGGCCGATTCGGCGAGGTGCATCATTTCCAGCCTTCCCGCCTTTGCGGCGGCGGCAACGCCCTCTCTGTTGATCTGCGCGCACAGGAACAGCGGAGGGGTGTAGCGGCCGGTGGTGATGAGGGCTGCCAGCTCGCTCATGATCTCTGCGACGACCTGGGGGCGGGGCCTGTGCGCGGACGGTGCGGGGTGCTCGATGTGGCTGAGCTGGTCAATGATGATCGTCTTCGCGCCGTACGACTGTGCTTGCCGGATCAGGGCGCTGGGTGTCCGGAGGCCGCTGTCTGGGGAGAGGATGTGCAGTCCATCGCGGAGTTGATCACTGTTCTCCTCCAGCCAGGTGCGGACGCGGTCGACGTCCTCGGAGGTGCACGTGCCTTTCTGGTATTCGCGGTAGTCGACGCAGCAGATTTGGCACGCGAGCCTGTCGTAGGACATGCCGACGCTGTTCTCCAGCGTGTAGAGCACCGTTTCTCGGTCGGCTTTCCATTCGGTGTGGGCTACGTGGGTGGAGGTCCAGGACTTGGCACCCTTTGGCGGTGCAGCCCAGGTGCAGATCTCGCCTCCATGGATGCCGAGGGTGTGGGCGTCGATGGCTTCCATCCCGAGAGACATGCCGGTGATGACCTTCGGGGCGGTGGCCCTCTGGTCGTATCGCGCAAGGGAGTCACTGAGCCCTTGGATGCCCTCGACTTCGCTGGAACGATCGCGGACAGCCATGGACAGCTCGTGGAAGCGCTGCGCGGCTTCGTGAACGGTCTCGACGCGCTCGTTGGGCTCCGCCTGTGCCATGCCGACAGCGATTTCGCGTTGCAGACGCTGGCTCTCGGCGAGTACGTACTGAGAGCGCAGGTACTCGATCGCTGAGAAGACCTCGTCGACCTGCACGTCCTCAGCGGGCAGGTCGACGTTGCACTGTTCCAGGCGGTGCCCCCATTGCTCAATGAGGAGTTCACGGGAGGGCGCCTTCGTCCGGCCACTGCGATAGAAGTACGCCACTGCGTAGGCGACGACGTCACGCATGCCCACCAGCGGTATGCACTCGGGGGCGAGCCCGGTGTCGGCCAGTTCTTCGAGGGCATCGACGTCGGTGAGGGACGCGTACAGCACCGTCTCGGAGTGCAGGCTCATGCGTAATCCCGCCGGTCGGGGTCTGCCAGGCCCTTCTTGACGGCAAGCGAGACTGCCTGCGTGCGGTCGGCGGCCCCGAGGGCGGGCCTGATGGAGTAGCGCCAGTAGTCGCGGACGGTGTGAATGCTGATCGCGAGGCGTCGTGCGATGGTGCGGTCAGTGTTGCCTTGGCAGGCGAGCTGGATGACCTGGATCTCCCGGGGAGAAAGGCAGGTTCCCAGTGTCTTGAACTTCATCGTCACTGAGTGCCCCCTTGCAGCCGCGCGAGTTCGGCTTCGGCCCGGCTGGCACGCTTCGCCTGCCGCTGGGCTTCCTTGATGGTGCTCTGGTGAGCGCTGGTGGTGTGCTTGAGTCGCCGGGTCAGCTTGTCCAGCTCGTGCTTCTGGCGCCTGGGCTTATTGGTTTGGACCAGGGCTTCGCTGACGTCGCCGCCCACCCTTCGCAGCGCGTTGCGCAGGTCGGTCAGGGCTTGGCGCGCGGAGACGATGGCGGGCAGGTCCTCGAACGGGTCCGTGTCGGCCTCAGCGTCCTTGGCCGCTGCGTCGAGTCCGTCGGCCAGCACGATGATGTGGGCGTCCTGAGGATTGAGAGCGCGTACCTGCGTGGCCCAGAACGCGATGCGGTTTGCGAGCGAGCGCCGCATGAGCACGGGCTGGTCGAACTCGTCGTCGAGGCCCAGGTAGTAATCGTCCATGTCAGACCATCGCAATCGGCCGGGTCAGGCCCAGGCTGGTTTCGTGGCGGGAGAGTTCCCGGCGCTGGGGGCGGAAGTCGGTGCCGGTGACCTCGATGAAGTCACACTGCTCGGTGAGGAGGCTCATGGCGTAGCCGCCGTAGCCGTCCTGGATCTGCTGGGGCGTGAGGTTGGTGGTGATGGCGATGGGCGCCGAGTCCGAGACGCGGGCTCGGATGATTTGGTCGACCATCGCCTCGACCATTTCCAGTCGGCCCTTGGCTTCTTTGCCCATGTCGTCGATGGCCAGGAGGTCGACGTTGCGTACGCGGCGGTTCCACTGCTCGCGCTCGCTCTGGTCGCGCCAGCTGGAGGTGAAGAGGTCGATGATCTCGTTGAACTGCGAGAAGTGAACGAGAACGCCCTGTGCCATGAGCGCCTTGCACAGGAGGCTGAGCAGGAGGGTCTTGCCCGTGCCGGGGCTGACGGACCACAGGATGATGGAACGGCCTGCTGCGATGTGGCGTGCCGCCGAGACGGCGTAGGCCATGAGCTGCTCGACGATGGCCGGGGGTACGGCGCTTATGTCGTCCCAGGTGAGCCTCTGGTAGTTCAGTCCGATGCCCGCGTTGAGGAGCCACAGGTGCAGGAGCCACTGGGCGCGGCAGTCGCATTCGTAGACGGCGATGTCCGTGCGGGTGCTGTCGGCGTACCAGCGGTAGGTGTTTCCGTTGTGCTTGAGGCAGGTGATGCAGGTGGTGCGCGGGTCGGTCCACAGGCGGGGGCGGGTGGCGCGCAGGCGCTGGTAGTCGGCGTCCGAGAGGGGGGTGCAGGCCTGCGGGGGTGGGGCTGCCTTCATCCGATGGTGCCGAGTCGTTCGGCGATGGGCTGGGCGAAGTAGGGGTCCGAGCCCTTGCAGAACCTGGTGGCGGTGACGGGCGCGGAGCGCCAGTAGCCGTCCTGCTGCTCGAAGACGAAGCGAGCGATCGGTCCGGCTTGCTGCCTCCATCGGCCATGGAAGCTCTTGAAGATGGCGGTTTCGCGAGCGGGGTCGGCCGGGGGCTGGGGGCCATGGCGTTCGGCGACGGCTCGCAGGACGTAGTCGCGGAGCTGCTGCCAGGACCAGTCGCGGGGGTTGTCGAGCAGGTCGGTCGTCGCTGCCGGGGCCTGCTGGATGGTCAGAGGCGCTGGGCGCCGGGGTTCGGGCGTGGGCGCGGCGGTCTTTCCGTATGCGGCGTCGGCAGAGAAATTGATCATGCAAGGGCTCCAACCTGGCGGGTGGCTGGTGCGGCAGGTTGGCGGTGCTGCCGCAGGTGAAGGGCCCCTGGCGGTGGGGCTCTTTGAAGCTATCCGCAGGCTGCTGGGGACGCAAGAAAGTGGGTCACCAGAGTTCGTTGGCGACGAGGCGGCGGGTGAGTTCGCGTAGCCCGTGGTGGTCCAAGAACTGCGCGAGGGCCTCCCAATGAGCGCCGGGACCTGGTCTGGTCGGCATGAAGGGGCTGATCGTCGGCACCGGATAGTGGGTTTCGCGGAGGTCTACGAGCTGGAGGTAGGTGGCGATGTTGTCGCGCTGTTCGGCGATCGCCGCGTGGGTGATCTTGTCGAGGTCCCATCCGGCGGCCGACAGGTGCTTGATCGCCTTCACCATTCCTATGCTCCGTACCCCGGGGATGTTGTCGGAGGTGTCGCCCGCGAGAGCCATGGCGAGGGGCAGCTGCTCGGGAGTACAGCCCAGGGAGTTGATCACATCCTCGGTGCGCCACCGGGCGTCGCGATTGTCGCCGGTGGCTTTGAGCTGCTGGCAGTTGAAGCCCGTCGGCGTGCGTCCGACGAGTTGGAGCAGATCCTTGTCGTTGCTGACGATGACGACGTCGCTGGTGGCGGTTCGCCAGTAGGAGGCGATGAGATCGTCGGCCTCCACGCCGTCGAGGTGGTGTTGGGGTACGCCGGAATGGTGCAGCCACTCCCGGGCGAGCGCTCGGGAGTGGCCTCGGTAGGGGTCGGCGGCGGTGGGCCGGGTCGCCTTGTACGGCGGGTACAGGGCGGTGCGGGCGGCGTATCCGGCGTCCCAGAGCACGCTGACGCGGAAGGGCTCCTCGGTGCGTATGTGGCGCGCGATTGTGTTCGCGAAGACGACGAGGGCTGAGGTGTCGATCCCAGTCGGGCTGTGCATGGCGGCGCTGCGCCGGGTGGCTTCGACGGCTCTGACGAGGATGTTGTTGCCGTCGATCAGCAGGGTGGGGCGCATTCAGCTCTCCAGGAGTTTGGGGCCGATGTACTGGTCTGCCACCGCCGTCAGGACGGCGCAGGCGCGACGGAGTTCGACGCCATTGATCGCCCGTCGCTCGTAGAGCGCCCAGGCAAGTCGTTCGGCGTCGGGCAGGGTGAGGCGGCGCTCTGCGCTGCGTCCGCGTCCTTGGACAGCCCGGAGCGTCAGGGGGTGACCTCCTGCTGATAGGGGGCGCTTCCTGGCGTGTACCTGGCGGCGAATCCACTCGGCGTCCCTGGCGAAGACCCAGTTCGAGACTTCCCCGAGGGTGAAGTGGGGGTTGCGTAGCGGCCTACTGGGGTCGGCCAGCTGGTATTTCGGATTGGTCTCTACCGGAAAATCCTCGTCGTAGAGGAGGTATTCGTTGTTCTCCGGATTGGTTGTGCGGGGCCGCCCTTGTGTGACAAGGACGATGGGTTCGCTTCTGTCGCTCGGCACTGGTTCCCCTTCTTATGCCAGTACCTCCGTCCGGTCATTCCGGACGGAGGTGATGGAGGCATATTCTCACTGTTTGGCTGCTGGTCGGCTACCGGAGGTGAATGCTGTTGGTGCCTCGCTTCACGTCGCTGATGAGGCTGATGATCTTGGCGGCGCGCTGGCGGCGCTTGGGCGAGACCAGCATGCTCCTGATCTTGTCCTCGCTGATGCGGCGGCCTCGGACCGGTTCGGTGCAGGCGAGGTACTCGGCCCGCGAAATGATGCCGGTTTCGTACGCGGCGAGGAGCTTGGACTCGCTGAACTGCGCCCGGTCGGAGGTCCGCTGGCGGGTGAAGCACTGACCGCTGCCGTCGAGGGTCGCGGTCTCCCAATTGCCCGGGGAGGCGATGAGGTAGTGGCCCTTCGCGTCCTGCGGCGTCTTGCCGCGCTTGGCCACACCCGACTCCTCCGCCACGACATCAAAGTGCTGGGAGACCATTTCGTTGACCTCGGCCTTGCGCTGGCTCAGGGCCTTCATGGCCTCGTCGATCGCGTTGCGCTCCTCGGCAAGCTTGATCAGCTCCTCCTCGTCCAGGGCGCGCCGTTCAGCGGGGGGCGGCACCAGGCCGAAGAGCATCGGCAGCTTGGTGACGGAGCGCATGAGGCTCTCCCCCATGCGCTCGATGACCGCCGGTACGGCCTGCCTCTTCGGGGCCGGAAGGGTGGCGAGATCGGCGAGGAGGGCCCCGAGGTCGCTGTTTCCGTTCTTGAGCGCGAGAGCGGCCTTGTCGAAGTCGTAGGCGGGAACGAGCGCGGTGGACGTGGCGTTGGGCACAGCGGTGCTCCTGGTTTTCTGGCGGGTGTCTATCTTGGCGTGACACCCAATTTACCTTAACTTCAAGGTAAATGGCAAAGAATCCGGGAAAATAAAATCGGCCCGGAGGCAGGCTCCGGGCCGAGGGGTGGGTGGGGCTGGTCAGGCGGTGGCCTTCATGGCAGGCGAGCCCTCCCACGCGTCGAAGAACGTCTTCACGTCCGGCAGAGCCGTTGTGGCCCCCGCGTTGGGCAGGGCGCGGACGATGCCCTTGCCGTACGGCTTGCTGGAGAGTCGGGAGTCGAGGATGGCGACGACGCCCCAGTCGTTGACGCTACGAATGAGTCGTCCGAAGGCCTGTTCCAGGACCAGCGTCATCTCGGGGACGGCCAGGTCGTAGAACGGGTTGCCGCCGCGCGCCCTGCAGGCGTTGGCCCGGGCCTCGTTGATGGGGTCGTTCGGTACGGCGAAGGGGAGCTTGTCGACGACGACCAGGCGGCAGGTCCGGCCGGGGAAGTCCATGCCGGTCATGAAGCTGCGCAGGCCGAAGAGAACGGAGTCCTCCTCGGCCCTGAACCGTTCCGCGATCTCTCGGTTCGTGCGGTCCTTGCCCTGCACGTAGCAGGTGATCCCCTGGGCTTCCAGGCGGGTGCCGATCGTCCTGTAGGCCTCGTCCATGGCCTTGCGGCTGGTGTAAAGCAGCATGGCGCCGCCGCCTGCCTGACTCACGAGATGCATGGTCGCCTCGGGTGCCCACGTGGCCCACGCGGCCCGGGTATCTCCTGCGGGCGCGGGCACGGAACTGTCGGGCACGTAGAGCAGCGCCTGCTTCGGATAGTCGAAGGGGCTGCCGACGTCCAGTGTGTCTGCGTCCTCCAAGCCGAGGGTCCTCGCGACGTAGCTGAACCTGTTGGCTCCCGTACCCGCGCTGAGGGTCGCCGACATGAGCACCGCAGGGACTTCGTTCCACAGCTCCTCTCGAAGGTAGGGGCCGACCTGGATGGGGGCGGTCTGGATGACCCAGCGCGTGCCGCCAGCGCGGGACCGGTCGCCGTACAGCTCGGCCCAGCGCACGACGGCGGTCGCGTCGGCGCCGACGACCTCCTTGAAGTTGTCCACGAAGTTCGTGCCGGTGGTGACGAGCAGCTGCTGCGTCGTGCTCTGCTTCTCGGTGTCACCGCGCTTGGCCTTGGTACGGACCAGCTTGGTGACCATGCGGTCCAGCTCAGTCAGGAGGTTCTCGAAGAGGGCGAAGTGCTCGACGATGAACTCGGTGTCGATGGCGACCTTCTCCTCATCGCCCAGCTTCTGCGCGATGAGGACGCCCAGCGAGTCGAGCTTGCCGAGGATGACGTCCTGCAGGTCTTGGGCCCCGGCCTCGTCTCCTCCGTGGAGGTTGAGGTAGGTGACGGCCTGGTCCAGGAACTTCATCAGGCCGCCCTGCTTGATGCTGAACCCGAGGTGAGCGGTCGCGGTCGCTTCGAGTTCGTGGGCTTCGTCCACGATCAGGCCGTCGTAGTCGTCGAGGATGACGTGCTTGCCCTGGCCGGTCTCGGAGGTCTCGCGGATCTGCTTGAAGAGCTTGAGATCGGTCATCACGATCGCCGTGTTCGTGACGACGATGTTCGCGTCACGCGCATCCTCCTTGTGCCGGATGCCGAAACACTTCGCGGCCAGGGGGCACTTCTGCTTGCCGGGGCACTCGTCGGAGGTCGATGAGAGGAGGGGCCACTCCGCGCGCTGGTCCAGGGCGGTGACCACGTCGTCCTTGTCCCCGGTGTGGCAGTAGTCGCCGTTCTTGTCGGGGGCGATCTCCTCCAGCAGCTCGTCCAGACGCTCCACCTGAGGTCGCTCGGCCAGCTTGGCCAAGCACAGGAAGTTGGAGATGCCCTTGAGAGGGGCCCAGGTGAAGCGGACGCCCGACTTGGCGAGGACGTCCTCCAGGAACGGAAGGTCCTTCCGCAGGTACTGGTTCATCAGCGCAATGGTGGATGTCGCGACAACATACCGTCCGCCCCCGCCCCCAGTCTGGGCCCGCAGGATGGCGGGGATCATCGCGGCCAGCGACTTTCCGGTCCCCGTTCCCGCCTGGGCGAGGAGGTGCTTGCGCGTGGTCGCGTCGAACACGCCCTCAATGGCACTCGCCAGCAACTCCTGCTGCGGGCGGCGCCGGTAGCCCGACATCTGTTCGGCGATTACCTCCTGGACGGCCAGGAAGGTGCTGGGTGCAGTGGTCGTCATCGACGGGCCCCTTGACATGTGGTGTGGCGGTCTACTTGGCGGTGATCAGGAGGCTACGCCCACCCTTGCACCGGTGTCACCCCCACGCTTGCGCCCGGGAGGTCCCAAGTGTGGCCGGTTCATCGGGCCGAACAGACGGATCGTCAGATTCCTGATCATTTGCGCACAAAATGGCTACTGGCTCGATCGGGCGACACGCCGATCCGGAGCCTGTGCCTCCCGGGGCGACACACCGGCGACTCCCATATCGCCCTCGGATGAGGTTGAATGGCCCCCGGACCGATACCCGCCACTCCTGGTCCACCACCACGCACAGCCCCGGGCATTGGCATGCCCGCCGCCAAGGGAGCACAGCCATGACCGGCACGTAAAACGAGAGGAGGGGCGCCCGGACCCGCCACAGGTCCCGCGCCCCTCGCCGCTGATACAGCGGTCTATCTCGGCCCCGCCTGGGGCCTGGCCCTCCTCAAAGGGCCCTTCGCTGATCGCCATACCGCCAAGCAGGCGTCAGCGGATCAAGGGAAGCCCTATCCCGCCAGAGACGGACTTCCCGCCGGGCAACGCGACCTATTCGGTCTGACCATCGCCCTCACGTTGGTTGGACCACCCCTACTTGAGAAAGGGCGCCAGCAACCGTGCTGGACCATTCTACGGGCCCCGCCCCCGTGCCGCATGACAGCTGTGATGGAAATCTCGACAAACTTGCTGCAACCAAATCCCAGTCGCTGAGGTCGTCTTCGGAACTTGATCTTCCGCAGAAGCACTGGGCCCGCCGATTCCCGGGACTGTCCCGGCGCATGTCGCTCCTCATTATCGAGGGCGACACCGACCAGCGCTACGGCACCAGCACCCCGAGCAGCGGAAAGACCGAGAAGTCCCGCCACCGCCACGCAGTCACCGCCGCTGTTGCGACTGCCTGCCGTCGCTATGGGTGGACGCGCCAGCAGTTCTCCGAAGTCATGCTCGACTGGCCCTCCAGGGCCGGTGACCACGCACGGAGCATGAAGGCCCGCAAGGCCATCGACTACATCGAGCGGGTCTGGGAGCGGGCCGAGGATCTGGTCGCCAAGCAGGACATCATCACCTCGCGGCCCGACGCCGTCATCGACTTGATCAGCCTCCGCGACCACATCGGCAGCCATGCCTGGCGTGGTACCGCAGCTTCCACCGCCCTGCGTGTTCTCATGGCCCACTGGCGGGCGGCGATGAAGGCGGGCGGGCGGGTCTACACCCTGTCCTACCGTGAAGCCGCCGAATCCGCTGGCTGCCAGGTGCGCACCGCCTACCTCGCCACCCAGCGGCTGCAGGACTGGCTGGAACTCCTCGACTCGGGCTCGGGCGACAAGGGATCCACTTGGAGGCTGCTAGACGGTTCTCAGGAGCGACACACCCCCAGGGGGGCGCAGCCTAGGGGGGCATCATCGAATGTGTCAGAGCTGAGAAACGGTGAGCTGGACGGCAGCGTCGTCGAACGGCTGATGTCCCTCGACGCCTTCGCTCACCGGGGACTTGGGGCCAGCAGCCTCAAGCTCTTGGCCGCCCTGTCCCTGCGGGACGGGCAGAGTGCTGCCGAGCTGACCGAGTCCGCAATGGTCAGCTCGGCAACCGCCTACCGGCACCTGGCGCGCCTCAGCGAGCATGACCTGGTCACCAAGACCGATAGCCTCTGGGAACTCACCGCGACAGCCTCAGAGGCCCTCACAGGGGCCTGGGGCGGCTGGAACGACGTGGCTGCCTCAGTGGGTACCTACGGGACGTCCTGGCGCCGTCAGCAGGCGCACAGGGACCAGCGTGCGGTCTGGCAGGGCATGGTCCTCCCCCGGATTCGAGAGCGCCGGATGCCCGACGTCACGCCGATCCGTGGTGACGAACCGCAGGCCCAATGGGTGAGTGACGAAAGGGCTGTTGACCCGGTGACCGGCGAGATCATCCAGGATCTGGTGGTTGCGACCGACGGCAGACTCCTCCTCGTACAGGACGAACTCAGTTACGACGAACTCCGCCAGCGAGCCAGGGAAGCGGAACTCGCCTACCTCGCGGCCTGATTCGCCACTGCAGCTCCCGCCTCTGCATGCCGACACCTTGATTTCCACAGCCTTCCACCCCTGTGACGACCCCTTGCTGGCCGGATCTGCCACCTGATGCGACCACCGGGGAGCCCGAGGAGCACTTTCACCCCCGTAGCCCAGACAGCACGGGCTGTGCATTCTCAGCTCTGACACATTCGATGATGCCCCCCTAGGCTGCGCCCCCCTGGAAGTGTGTCGCTCCTGAGAACCGGACATCCTGAGCAAGATGACGGATCTGAACCGGCACACCTACAACGGACGCCGTGGGCAATCAACAAGGCGGCTCGACCAGACAGTGAGCAGCGCACGCCCGTCCGCCGAGCGGGACGCGCGCATCGAGGAGGCGAGGAGGGCTAGTTCGGCCGTCCCACAAGTGCCTGGCGCCCTAACACACCGCCCGTGAGGACCCAGGATTTGCCCTGGGCCTCACAGACGTCTCCGACCCTTTGACGTGTCATGTCCATGACCGTAGGTTCTTTGGTCCTCGGCTGGTTAGACATCCCTTGAGCTAGCGAACCATTTAGATGGCCGCGAACTGGATACGCCAAGGCCTGGATCTACGGCACACGCGAGTCGATGGTTGTCAGCGTCACGGTTCGAGCAGATGTCGTCCCTCCGGAGAAGGCGTACGCGAACTTTGCGGCGCCGGAACTCAACCAGACGGCCAAGCCCTGCGGCTCGCGGTTCGTGAGAGTCGGGTGGGTGGTGATCTGAGTCCGCTGGACAACCTTGCCGGTGCGCCAGTCCAGGATGGTGATGTAGGTGTTGTCGGCTCCGACGACCCCTTCCAGCGTGTAGAGGTAGTTCCCCCACGTCGTGCTGCCCTGGTAGAGGCCGATCGTCTTTCCATCCGGCGAGGTGGCGTTGGCCCGCTGGTCCACCATCGCCAGCGGGGCCGTATCTCCAGCCTTGAATGCTTCGAGGTCGTACAGGTAGTAGCGGTATCCAGAAGACGGGTCCGGGTACATACGCCGCACCACGATGCGGCTGTAGGCAGGGTCGATCGCCACGGAGAGGTTGTGGCTTGCTGCCGTACCGAAGGGGCGGTAGGTGGTTGCGATTGTCCGTCCGTCCAGCACGGTCTGATTCTGGAAGCGGACCCGCCCGAGTGCGCGGGCGAAGCCGTCCTCGGAGTCGCACCCGATCCAGAGCCACAGCCCGCTGCTGTCCCTCTCGGCCGCCACACTGAGGCCGTGTCCGGATGCCTTCACCCACATGACACCCAGGACTTGCCGGGTGGACATCGACATGCGGGTGATGGCGATGTCACCTGCGGCGTTTCGATCGGCGCCCGAGACCGGGGCGCTCTCTCCCGGCAGCTGTACTCCGCCGGGGATGACCTGCGCGAAATAGATCTCGTTGGTCTGTCCGTCAACGGACAGACCCTGGATCGGATTGGACGGGTGGTAGGTCGTGCCGTCGGTGAACACGGTGGTGTGCCCGCTGGTCAGCTCGACGCGCGGCGTGGGAGCAGACAGCACCGAGCGGGGGCGGATGATGACTTGTCCCAGCTGTGGTGTGGATGCGGAAGCGTTGAGGTCGAGGGTGATCTTGAGGTACTGCATGCCAGTGGGGAGCGGGAAGCGGTTGCGGCCCCAGGTCTGCGCCCAGGAGGCTGCCGTAGGAGCGGGCGGCTGCCAGGTCATGGGCACAGGGGTCCAAGTGGCGTTGTCGGGAGACACAGCCACGGTGATCTCGCTCGCGTGGCCGTAGGCCCCGGTTGAGGAGTAGGTGTAGGCGTGCAGAAGCAAGTCCTTCATCTCCACCATGGAGTAGACAACCGAGCCCGGACCCGCAGCGTTGCGCCTGATTCGGGTGAGGTCGCCGCCCTTCGAGCCGTCGGGGTCACCGGTTTCCAGTATGAGATTCGGGTCGTGCGAGATGGTCTTCGACCAGTCGGTCAGCTCGTCGAACGTCGATCCGTCCAGTAGGTAGATCAGGCCGAGACTGTCCAGTGCTGACAGCAGCGACAGGAGTGCCCCCCGGCCAGGGGTCGATATCGTGAGACCGCTGGTGCTGATGAGCGGCTGGAACGTGCCTGGGGCGCCGTAGCACCCCAGGGTGCTGGAGCCGCCAGCGACGACCGCGTCCTGGACCACACCGAGGTATCGAGGGGCCACGACGTCGCCGAGAAGAGCGACGATCTGGTCCTCGGTGACCCAGCTGAGGTCGAGCTGCCCTCGTCCCATCGTGATGATTTCTGGGGATGCGGTCAGACTGTCGGAGATCTGCACTTCGGTGTCGGCGGCAGCCACGGCACCACTTCCCAGGGCCACCGTGTTGATGGAGCCAGGGGCAACCACCGTGTTGGGGCCGACCGCCACCTGACTACTGCCCGGAGCGTTCGACTGGACTCCGACCGCGACGGAACCGGCTCCGGCCGAGGCCCACTTGCCGATGGATACGGCGTTTGGGCCGCCAGCACTCTCGCCGAGCAGCGTCGCGTCCTCGCCTCCAGGTCCGGATTGCGAGCCCACCGCCGAAGACCCCTTCCCCTGGATGGGTTCCGGCATCGGCAGCCGGGGGAGGGAGGCCCCGAGCTTCCAGGCGTACAGGGTGATGTACCTGATGGGGGCCGGGGCGTTCGTGGAGAAACCCAGGACCAGCCTGGGGCCGTCCGGCCCGTAATCGATCGTCAACGCCTCGGGCTCGCGATTGCTCAGCTCGACGCCGATATTGACGAAGCGGGTCTCTATCACCTTGCCGGTGCGGATGTCCGTGACGGTGATCCAGGCGTCTCCTGGGGGCGGGTTCTCCGTGGAGTAGGTGTGGCCTTCCCAGCGGTAGAGGTAGTACCCGTACAGGCAGAAGTTCTGGAAGCTTCCCGTCACGGTCTGCGGCATTGGGAACTCGTACAGAGGGGTGAAGACGTTGTTCTTGAAGTCGGTCAGGTTGTAGACGGCGCAGCTGACGTTCCGCTGCGAGGTGAGGTCCGCCCAGCACACGAAGATGCGCTGGTTGGGGAGGTCCACGTTGTGGAACAGGCGCCGGATCCCGCTCGGCTTGGGGTTGAACTTCTGCACGGCAGCGTTGCTGGAGTCCAGGACCAGCTGGTCGACCCACTTCACC
Organism: Streptomyces sp. NPDC054883; assembly: GCF_053610645.1. NCBI lineage: Bacteria > Bacillati > Actinomycetota > Actinomycetes > Kitasatosporales > Streptomycetaceae > Streptomyces > Streptomyces sp. NPDC054883. Next base: position 76,504 of record NZ_JBSGYT010000014.1, read on the forward strand.
CGCCCCACCTTGCGGGCGTAGCCGAAGACACCGTCCGGCGTCGCATCGGCCTCGATCCAGAGCCAGGTATCCGTGCCGACAGGCTCTGCGGACAGAGCTACACCATGGCCCGCACCGCGTACGAACATGACCCCCTGCTGAGTCCCATCGCGGCGCATACGGGTGATGGCGATGTCACCGCGCAGCGACCGGTCGGACAGGGATACAGGCGCGGTCTCGTCGGGCAGCTGGGTGTTGTGTTTGATGATTTGGGTGGCGAAGACCCAGTCGTTGACGGTATCGAAAGCCACTTGCTGATGTGAGCCGGTCTGGGTGAGGGCGACTTCCGGCAGGATCCGTACAGGCCGGTCTGCCGACAAGGCGCCAAGCCAGGTCTGTCCGGGGTAGATGGTCGCCGGTGAGGAAGGCGCGATTGCCGTCGAGTTCGGGGCAGCTCCACTGTGAGTGTGGAAGCGAAGGCCGTCCATGACTTGCCACTGGGCGCGGCCCGCTCGGGAGAGGGAGAGCAAGGCGCTGCCGTCGATCCCGGCTGCGGAACCCACACGCAGGGGGTCCTGAGTCCTCATGACGGTTGAGGGGGCGGGCGCCATGTCGACCGCAGCCCGGGTGAAGGTTGCGCCGCCCGGAAGGAGAGCGTGCACCGTCACCCGAAGAGGCCGGTCAGACCACAGGTTGATGACGGCAGGGTCGATGAGGATCGGCCACGACTGGGGGGCGGTGTCATGTGGGTCGAGGTAGATCGGTTCATCGATCGGGGTGCCGGTGTCTGGATTGAGCAGAGTGACCTCGGCGTAGGAATACGGGGCACCGGAAGAGTTGACGAGAGGCAGATAGAGGTGGCAGCGGTCCATCATCATCCTCAGGCGGTCGGCAGTATCGGGTCGTTGGGGTAGGGCTGGTGGACTATGTATCGCCACCTGCTGGGGCCGCTGGAGGGGCTGGAGAACCCCAGCTCTGCTGCCGTGCTGCCCTGCGTGAGGCCGGTCAGGCTTGCGGTCTGGGTGCCGTTGACCAGCAGCCGGTAGGACGTTGGCGCGTTGTGAAGTACGACCTCGTCGCCATCGGCAAGGGGGGCAGTGAAGGTGGCCAGGATGCTGGGCACCCCTGCTGTGTATCGGGTGACACCGGTGGATGTGACGATGAAGTAGTTGCTGGCGTCCTGGCGCCGGAACACGAGGCCTGCTTGTGCCTGGCAGGCCGCCCAGCGGGTGCAGATCAGGCCGTGGGGTGCCTGGACGATGAAGGTGGCGGTCGAGGAGGCGGCAAGCAGCAGACCGTCCTTATCGATCGTTGCCGTGCCTGTGACCATCCAGCTCTCTCCCGACGGCAGGAGAGTCGGGGTGTGCGAGGCGGCAGACGGGGGCTGGACGGCAGTCACGCCCTGGTCGTAGTAGAAGAGGTCACCACTGGCAGGCTGCAGGGCCGTCCAGCCGTACAAATAGTTCCGCTCGTTCCGGTTGTCATAGCCTCCGTAGTTCCCCGAAGTCGGCAGACTGCCGAACGTGCTGGTGTCGGTGGTCCCATTCGCCAGGCGTTTGTAGGCGCGGGGGGAGCGGAAGGTGTAGCACCTCTTGCCGTCCAGGATGCACACCACGTTGGAGCCAAAGGTGGCCACGTAGGCAGTGTGGGCGAACCCGTCCCACACGTCGGGTGCGACAGCGAGGGGAGAGGAATCGGCGATCTCCGTGTCCCAGGGGCCCACCGCCGATGCGGTGGTGATGCGCATGCCGATCGTCTTGTTCTGCGCGTTGAAGGCGATGTACGCCCGGATGCTGCTCGCCGACCAGCTGACGGTGCCGGGGTGACGTACCGCAAGAGCGAAGTCACCGGGTCCCCATGTGTACTGCGGCGCCCGCGTCTGGCCCGGATTCGTCAGAGGTGTGCCGAGCGCGAGACATGCGAATTCGACTGCGAAACTCCCTCGGTTGTCCCCGGTGTTGCGCAGGGCCCCAAGGCCGTCGGGCGATCCCTTGAAAGCGGCGTAGGCGCCCTGTCGGTGCTGATCGATCACCCATCGAGCGTCGCCGCCTTGGGGCCCGAGAAGGGCGGCGTACACGTAAGGGACCGGCGAATAGTCAGGGGTGCCCAGAGTCCCGTTGCCGGGGTTGTCGCGGTAGAAGGCGTCGATCGGCCCTGCTGCGGCCTGGCTGGGTACTGAGGTGAGCGGCACGAATCCTCCGTCACGAAGTGGTGTTGTTGGTGATCAGCCCGAGGCCAGCTAGGGCGCCGAGGAGGTTGCGCAGAGCCAGGACGCCGCCGTCTGAGCCGGTGACTACCGGCTTGGTGGTACCTTCGGCACCGAAGAATCCGATCCGCGAGGTCGGATCGCTGCCGAGATTGACAGCCGCCGATGCGTACAGACGGCCACCGACCACGACCGCGCGGTTGGGTGTTCCGGCCGCGCCGAGCAAGATCTGTCCGGCGGCGGTCGTGGCGGCGCCGCCACCGATGGCCATCGAGTTCGTGTGTGCGGCCGCGACGTAGGCGCTGGCGCCGATGGCGGCGCTGCCCGGAGCCAGCGCCTGTGCTCCAGAGCCCAGCGCGATGCCGTTCGTGGCTGCAGAGCCCACGTAGGCGCTGGCGCCGATGGCGACGCTGTCCGACGCGTACGCCTGCGCCTTCCACCCGATCGCTATGGAATTGATTGCATCGGCGTACGCGTCAGCACCGATGGCGGTCCACTTTCCGAATGCGGCCGTGCCCTTCGCTCGCGCCCCGATGGCTATGGCGCTGTCAGCTGGTGCCAACGTGTCGACGCCGACCGCCAGGGCGCTGTTCGCCGTGGCGCGGCTGTTGCATCCGAAGGCGGTCGAGTTCACGCCCGAGCCGACGGCGCTCGCGCCGACAGCTACAGCCCCGATGCCCGAGGCAGCGCTGCCCGTGCCGAGCAGGACCGAGTTCGTGCCTGCTCCGGGGTGGTCGTGCGGGGGCACTTGGCCGCCGTACTCAGCGCGTAGGCGCGTAACCCACATTTCGTGACCTACGGTTCCGGCGAAGGTAGAAGCGCCAGTGAACTCCACGGTCATCGATTGATAGGTGCCCGCCGCGATGGGGAACCTGTAGAAGCCCCACGGTCTCGTGGTGGCCAGGGTCTGCAGGATGGTCTTGACGCCGCCCTGGTTGGTGATGGCGATGGTGACGCTCTCGCTCTGGACGAGGTTCGCGCACAGCCAAAGCGATACCGCGCCAGCTTCCAGGAGTGTGAACCCGGGTGATTGAAGGATGAGGGAGCCTGCGTTGCCGGTGTGGGTAACGTGCAGTGAGCGGAGCAGGTTCTGCTCCCCGGGGACGGCCTCACTGTAGTTCCGCGTGGTGTTCACGGCCTGAGAAAACGACCAGCCTGCCGGATCCTGCCCCTGAGAGAACGCCTCATTGATGACCGTGACCCTGGGCGTGATGCCCGAGTTCAGGGGCGGTGGCCCCCAGACCGCCTGACCGGGCTGGTCACCGGCGAGGAGTACGTTGCCGGGAACCTGGTCACCGGTGATGAAGAGGGGGCTGTCGGTCCTGGCGGTTTCCTCGGGCGGCGGGGGCGCGTCGAGGTAGACGAGGATGTCGGAGTGCTGCTCGTGCTGGACGAGGATCGACACGCGAGTGGGGGTGTCGAGCCAGAAGTCGATGACGCCGTTCGTGGCGATGTGTGGATTTTCCAGCTGTTCCGACCCGGTCGGTCCTGCATACAGGGGCTGGCCGAGCTTCACCGACAGGCCCGCTTCGCGTACAAGCACGCGCGCGCCATAGATCAGGTCGCCACGCTCTCCGGTGATCGGCCGCATGATGTGTGCTCGCGCCACTGCACCCTCCCTCTCTCACCCCTTTCAGGGGCTGTGGGGGGAGGGTGCACAGCATCACGGCTCGAAGAGCGATGTTGGGCTGAGGTAAAACTGTCCCATGGGCATGGGACAGTTTTCGTGAGAGCGGGAGCCGCCAAAACTGTCCCATGGGCATGGGACAGTTTTGGGGCCCTGCCTCATACCGGGTCCGGAACCGACGGGACGTAGGGCGCCAGGGGCTGGGTGTAGAGCTGCCCCGAGTTGGTGACCGCCAGGACGAAGGGCGATCCGTTCGGACTGTGCAGCACGGTCGTCCCCGGGATCTCCACGAGGTTCGTCGCGGTGCCGAGCATGATCTGCTCAGGCCGTGTGGCCTCCGCCCCCGCACCGATGGCGCCGCTCCGGTTGTAAGCCGCCCGTGCCCCCGCTCCTACCGCAATTGCCTGTGTTCCCGCCGACAGGGCCGATTCACCGACGGCGATGCCTCCGGTCTCGGTGGCTTCGGCTCGCGATCCGCCTGCGACCGCGCCAGCAGCCGATGCCAGGGTCTCGGTTCCCAGAGCTGTCGCGTGGTCCCCTGAGGCTGACGCCGAGTTCCCGAGGCTGGTGCCGCCGGGGCCAGCTGCCAGGGCACTCATGCCGACCTGCGTGGATCCGGCCCCGCTGCCGACGTGGGTCGAATCGGAGTTGACGGCCAGGACGTCGATGTTGTCCCACAGCTCCTCCGGGGCCCCGGAGACCGTGACGCCGATCTGGAGGCGGATCGGGGTGTCGAGGAAGAAGTCGACCTCGCCGTTGGTGATGTTCCATGGGTTCGTTCGCGTCAGCCCCCCGCTCGCCTCGACGTAGATGGTCTGCGGGATGGGGTCGGTTCCGCCCTGGATGAGGAGTCTGATCTGGGCCTGGTCGACCTGGTTTCCCATCCGGTCGGTCAGCGGGCGATTGAAGTGGGCGCGCACAAATGCTCCCTAGCGGTTGAGTACGAATGCGGTCGGCAGGACATGACGTACTGAGGTCGGCGGGTTGCCCTCGTCCGTGCCTTCGACCACGGCGGTGGGGAGGGTGATGCCGGGCAGCGGCAGGGTCGGCGGCATGTTCTGCTGCATCCACTGCCGAGAGGCGAGCCACCATTCCTGCGGAATCGGGTGATGCCAGCCCCGGAACAGGGGGTCGGCGTCGGTCGGTGGGTACCAGTCGGCCAGGGATGACGGCGCCCCGGCCGCTTGCAGGGTGTCCTGGTACGGCACGGCGCCGGAGAGCGTGGAGTACCAGGGGCGCAGGACTACGGAGGACACCGACGTGTTCGCGGCGTAGGACGTCACCCGCCACCGCAGCTGAGTTCCGTTCGTTCGGTCGATGGCCGGAAGCTCGGGGAAGAGGAGCGCGCCCCGAGGATTGTTCCTGATTCCGATCAGTTCGTGCCAAGCGACGCCGCCGTCTCGCGACACTTCCCAGACGAGCGGGTCGTTGAAGATCGAGAGGTTGTCGACCATCCACTGGCCGGTGCCTGCCCGGCCCTGCTGGATGAGGCGGACGCGCACGTCGTAGATGTTGTCGAGATCCCAGTCCTGCGTGACGTCGGCCCAGCTTCCGGTGCTCTGGACTTGCCCCCACGTCTTGGTGCCCTCACCTCCGACGGACTCCCAGGTCGTGGCGGCGCCGGGGTTCCTGCCGTGGACTGTTACTCCGACGTACCACTCGACGACCTGGGCCGCCTCGATCTCCTGAATCGCCTCCGCGATGACACGGCCATCGCCGTTGACCAGCTGCAGCAGCAATGGCTGTGCCAGCGCACCCTCGGTGTAGACGCGGGCAGCTGCGTACAGACGTCCGCCAGGAGCGGGCTGGACAGGCCGCAGAGACTCGATCCCTCCGTTGTCCGCTTCGGAGGTCGCATTCTCGATCTCCCACCACAGCGGTCGGTTGGGCAGCGGGTTCGAGGCCTCGATGTCACCCCAGGTGGCGAACTGCGCTTCCAGCGCACCCCAGGAGGACAGGGCGTGGCCCCGGACGACTTCGGCCATGCGCCCGATGGATGCCGCGTAACGCTCGGACGGAGCGATGGTGGCGTCGCCGACAGGCTTCCACGAGTGAAGGGAGGGGTCGTCGAAGTCGGGGTCGGCGACGAGCTGCTTGGGGTCCGAGGTTTGGGCGGCGAACTGCAAGCCCACGACCCGGCGCTTGGAGATGAAGGTCTTCGACGTCACAGTGGTGCCTGTCCAGGGCGGCTGCTCGGTCGTCACCAGCGCCTCACCGGTGTGCCTCCAGCCGCCAGGCGTGTCGTTGGAGAAGGCGGAGAGGAACTCGGTGCTGTGGAACAGCTCGATGTACTGCTCGGTGTCGCGTTCTGCGACGGGGTCGGCCATGTAGGCGAGGACTTCGCTCAGGGCCGCCGTGTAGGCGACCTTCGTGTCCATGGCCATGTCGACGCGGTGGTAGCGGTGCACGCCGGTGCTGGAGAAACGCGGCGCACGCGTCGCGGGCAGCGGCATGTACGGGAACCGCTGCCCCGACCTGCGAAGCACCTGCGCGTCGAGCGGATCGGGGGCGTACAGGGCCTCCGTGGGGAGGTACGGGCCTGATTGCCGGGGCGTGGTGTTGATTCGGGCTGCATCGACGTACTGGTAGACCGCCCCCTGGGCTGTTGCCACTCGGGCGCCGACAGGTGCTGCTGTAGACGTGTCGGCGCCCGAGATGGTCACCCCAGGGCGAGACAGATTGCTGTCCGGCGGAAAGACTTTTGCTGCCACCACCGGTGATGCCTGGCTGGGTGTGAGCAACATGGGCTGCAGGTTGGTGATCTCAAGCTTGAGATGCTTGGCTTTGACCGGCCGAAACTTGAGGAGCCCCTTGCGGAGGGTGAAATCACCTGGAATCGGAGTCCAGACGATGTCATCGTGCGCCACGGCCGGGCCGCCGATCAGCCCCCACGGGCACACCGATTCCAGGCCTGTCGTGATCAGACTGGCGTCCATGCGAAGGACCGCGCTCGCGCTGGTGTGGGAAAGAGGGTCTATCCCGTGCCCGGGAGACAGTGCGTAGCCCGCCGGGTCGTCCCAGTACGCGTCGATGGTGGCGATGTCCTCAGCTCTGCCCCGAGCGAGGAACAGACTCCGCAGACGAAGCCCGCCGCCCCCGGCGGAGAAGGAGCCCCCGAGACGCATTACAGCAGGGGGTGTCGATTCGACCAGGTAGGCCTGCTCCTGGCTGCGCTCCTCCCAGGGAGTGCGGAGGGTCAATGTGGATCCGTCGTACGCGACCGCCAGGGGGAAGGCCGCATTGACCCCGAACGGGACCGGCAACAGCTCAACCTCGCGTTCACCGAAACGCGCAATGAGTGCACCCGCGCGGATGGAGACCGTGAATTGACCTGCGTCCAGGACAGTCCGCTGTCCGGCCTCTGTGGAATCGACCTGCGGGTGCACAATCATTGCGAGGAGGAAGGGGTCGGCGGGGTCGAATGCCATGGCGCGGTTGTCGATGTCGAGGTGGGAGCCCTCGTCGTCGAAGAGAACCCCCTCCGCATCGGTCTGCGGCAAGGCGGCTGCAGGCCGCACCAGCGGGGCCGCAAGGGGAGTGTCGATCGGTGCGAACCGGCCGGGACTGGCCAGCTTGTCCGTGTAGTACAAGTTGACCGAGGGGCCGGATGTGACCGGGTCCAGGTAAAGGCGATCCACGACCTGCGGTTCGCCCTCAGATGTGCGCAGGTCCAGGTGCAGGCTGACGACGGCGTTCGGGACAGGCTGCGGCGCGCACCGCCATACGCCCCGCGCCGGGGGAAGCAGGTTCGCGGCGCGATTGCGTCGCACCACGTACTCCACCTGGGACCCGAGAAGGTCGGTAGATCCGGCGATGGGCACCGTGTGGTCCTGGTCCGCCTGCGGCAGCCAAGGCAGATCGTCGGGCGACGCCACCCGGTAGGAGACCTGGGCGTCCTTCACGCCGAGCGAGTACGGCACGGCCTGCCCGTCCGCCCCGCGCGGTGCGGACGACGAGGGCAGCCTGGTCATGACGATCCGGAACCGGCTGGCTTTCACCGGCACGACATCGACCAGTTGCGCCATCCAGTGACCCGACCCGAAGTGCTGGGGGTGCAATCTGCCATCATCAGCGACGCCCGTCGGAATGATTGCAGGCAGCGAGTCCATGATGCTGATCTGCACAGGCGAGGCCGTACGCGCCTGCTGCAACGGATGCCAGACCCCGTCACGGTCCCGGTACTGCACCCATGCGCGCTGGGGGAACCGGGCCAGTGCGAAGGCGACCCGGTTGATGGGGCGCTCGGAGGACAGCGAGAACTCGAATACCTCCCGGAGCGGGTCTCCGTTCAGGCGTGGGGGGCTGGACCAGAAGCGTTCGTTGTTCCCCCCGGCCTGGCGGGCGTTGCGAAGCCGCAATGCGTCCTTGACCGCATCCATGGGCATGCCGTCGACAGTCAATGGTGCAAGCGGAGGAATGCCGTAGTCACCAGACACGGCCCCCGTCCCCTGGACGGGGCGCGCAATGCGGCCCCGCCAGGCGGCCCCCGTGGACTTCCCGGGAACGTCCAGGCCGTTGAGCGCACTCTGCACGGCGGTCATGTAGGCGTAGAAGGCGCCGGTTCTGGGCCCGCTCTCGCGGCCGGTCCGGGTGAAGTCTGTGAAAAAGCTCTGCCGCAGCCCAAGGGTGAGTTCGAGCTGCACGCCCATGGAGCGTGCACCTCGATTGCAGATGTTCGCCGGATCGGAGCCCTCAATGCCGGAGGTCGCCGCCATGACGGTGAACCCAGCCTGCTCCAGCGAGGCCCGAATGCGGGCGCCGGTGTCGGTGTCGAGTCCGCCCAGGTAGGTCACGGGGTCGGTGCCGTCCGCGCCGTGCCAGGAGATCACGAAGTCGGAAGCTGCGACCAGGTCGAGTGCCTGCGGTTCATCGTAGTTGGTCGAGGTGATGTGGAGATCGGAGTTCCCCGAGGCCATCATCGCGTCGAATGCGTAGTACCTCGATGTCGAGGCGGCGAGGTAGTCGGCAATCTCCGTGGTGCCACGCTCAATGCCACCACCGTGGATCGCAATCTGGCACAGGCGGGAGCCCGGGGGCTTCCTGATGAGGAGCCGGTAGTCCACGCCGATCTGACGGGCCGCAGCCAGGGCCGCGTAGGTCGGGTACAAATCGGCCATGCTGCTCCTCCGGCGGCTCTTGTGGTGCCCTTACGCCCCTTGGCGACACCAGAACCACGGCGAACAGCAAGTCACTCCGTGGGCAGGACCATGCGGCGATCACCGCTGTAAGGGTTCGCGATGAGGACGCCATCCGAGCTGGCTCGGGCCGCCTGGATCAGCAGGGGGTCCATTGCGCCGAGCGCAGCACTGTAGGCGGTGCTTGAGCCGTCACGCCAAACCACCACCTGATCCAGCTGGTCGAATGCCTGGTCCGGAATGGGCCCAGGCTCCGTGAAGTCCTCGTCCGCCCCGGGGGCGAACGAGTAGGAGCGGCACGTCGGCATCTGTGAGCCGTATGACCACTCGTCGCCCAACTTCGTGACCAGAGGAGGTCTCGGTAGCACGCGAGGAGAGCCCGGGTCCACGCCGTCGGCCTCCTGCTGAGGGGACAGCGGATACGGAGAAGTACCCAAAGGCACGCTGCCAGGAGTGACACGCGTGGCGATCTCCCAGTGTTCGCTGTCGCCGTACACGGCTGAGATCGCCCGAGGGTGGAGAGCCGACACGCCTTGCGTGTCGACGGTGAGGAGCATGTGCGCGGGCTTGAGTCGCGCCAGCACCCGCACCAGCGCCTGCTCGTCGCTCGCCCTCTGCACCCGCCCCTCCGCCGTCACCGGGTAGTCCCGGTGGACCCGAACCAGCAGCTCGCTGCGGGAGAGCGTGCCCGATCGGCCAAAAAATGGGACGCCCTCCAGCACGCCCCAGATTTCCCCCTCGTATGCGCTCCAGTTCGCGCCCTCCATCCATTCCCAGTCGTGTCCGGCCTCATCCGGGTCGGCGGCGGCCTCGATCAGGGCCCACGACTCGAAGACATCGACCTCTGCGCCCGACACGGCCTCGGCGGCGGCTTTCAGCCCCGGCAGCGTGCCACCTTGCGCAATTGCCGCCGCGAGCGAGGTCATGCGGTCGCGGAAGGAGGCGTCGGCAGCCTCCACGCTCTCCCATTCGGCGGCCGTTGCGGTCGCGGTCTCCATGGGGTTGATCGGCAGCTGTTCCGCGTCGGTGCGCGTCGCGCCGAACAGCGGCCCGTAGAACCGGTCGAGGTCGAAGAAGCGGGCCCCTGCTGCGGAGAGACTCTGCAATTGCGCAAGGAGGAGCCGCTTGCGGAGCTGTCCGACGCCGGACTCCCCGAGCACCGCCTGCATGAGTCGCACCAGGTGCGAGGTGGGGCGGAGGTCGTACACCTCCTCCGGGAAGTGCCGCAATTGCTCTGCGATTGCGACGTCAGCCACCAGCAATCCAGTGCCGCTCGCCAGGGACGCTGCCTGAGGCACGGTGATATCAGCCTGGAGAGGCATGAGCCCGTCCGGGAGCAGGCTGCTGCCATAAACCCCGGAGCCCTGGTGGAGGAAGTTGTCGCGCGGCATCAGAGGACCCCGAAACTGTTGCGGGCCAGCGTCTTGAAGACGACCGCTCCGAGCACCGGCAGTTCGTCGTCCCGGAAGTAGATGTCCCTGGCCCGGCCGGTTGACGGCTCCACGTAGGAGACGAGGGCGGGCGAGTCCGGAGCGCCGTTCGGGGTGATCTGCTGGACCCCGACGATCGACGCATTCGGGTTGGCGGGGCTGTATCCGATCACGTCACCGCCGTGCAGCAGCCGTACGTTGTCGACCCCGGGGACCTGGTGGACGACATTGAGGACGTCAGAGATCTGCACGTTCGAGTTGAAGCCCATCCGGTTCAGGAAGTCGCTCAAGCTCGTACGGATTGCGTCTTGGACGGAAGCGACCGCACCCGTGGAAGATGCCGTATACATCACCCCGAGGCTGAATCGCAGCCACCGCTGCTTCGCCTGGTGGACCTGAGCATCGATTCCAACCAGCCGCCACCGGCTGATGGCGTCCTGCACTGCCCCGGGGACCTCATTGTAGGTGTAATCCCCAGCCCCGCCGACGGAGAACGCACTGCCGTCCGGCGGCAGGTAGTTCCGGTGCCACTCCAGGCCGAACCGGCTGCGGGGGGTCCAGCCGTTGACCGTGTCCTCGTGAACGGTCGTGTAGGCGTAGACGACACCCCCCGACGTACTGCCGAGCGGGTTGGTTCGGCTGGCCAGTCCGTACGTCGTCCCATTGATCGTTAGCGAGGCAGGCACACTGAGGATCGGGCCGAACGGAAGGGGCACCCAGACGTTGTTGGGCTCCGGCCGCGTCTGGTCGGCGCGCAGCCAAGACTCGGTATACATGTCCAAGGTCGGGACGGTCTGCCACCGCCTGGACTGACGGAAGACGAGACTCGCCTGCGCGGCTTGGGCCCGGGACCCGCCGGTGAAGACGTCGACCCTGTTCGTGATGTTGTTTGAAGGCTGATTGCGACTGACCTGAGGCAGGTACTCGTAGTCCACCGTGAGCAGTTGGCCAGGGGCAGGGAACGCCTCGGAAAGCTTGGCGATCTGCGGCGGGTTCGTCGGTATCCAGGTGTAGTCGTAGTCCTGAATCAGGGGCTTCCCATCGGACGTCACCAGATGCACAGGAGAGGAGTAGATGAACTGCGCATCGGAGATCTGCGCCACCACGTTCCCGCTGACCGGCACCTGCAAGATCTCCGACCGGGTACGCGACGCCCCGACCACGGTGGCCGCGTAGCAGTCCGTATCGTCGAGCGCGACGCCCAGATACATCTGCTCCGTGCCTGCCAGGCTACGGAAGGCGGTCCGCTTCCACCGCTCGCGCAACTCCTTGTCTGTCTCCCGGGAAGCACCGCCGGTCAGTGCGGCAGTGTTGACCACCGAATTGACCCCCTGGATGGGAGAGGTGATCTGGGTCGCGCTGCCCGCACCCAGGTTGCCTTCGGCCCCCGCCGACACCGCCTGAACCGGAATGGTGACGGACGTGGACCCCGGCATGAGCGTGCCTCCGGTGACCGTCTGCACGACCAGAGACGGATCGGCGGCCGACGAGATCTCCGTACCGACGGGGATGAAGACGGTCGGGGCCAGGTCCCCACTCCGGCTGAACGTCACTGCCCCCGCAGCCCGGCGGGCGGGGATCCGCGCGATCCCGAACAGCTGGGTGAAAGAGTCCAGGTCGGCATCGATCTTGCTGTCGACGTCGTACGCGTAGGACAGCAGATGCTGCTCCAAATACGCGTCGGAGAGACTCGCCGCGTAAGCGTCGAGCATCTTCCGAACTGTCGTGCCGATCGACGTATCCAGCTCAGGATCGGACACCTGCAAGGCATCACGCATCTGAGTGACGATGTCCTCTCGGGACACACCCATCTCTACTCCCTCGTCGACTCTCGAATGCGTGCGATCACAGGTCGACCGTCCGCACGATCCTGACGGTGGCCCCCGACTGCGTCCGGATCGCGACCGTCACTTTCAGCACGTCGTAGGTGATGGCCGTACTGATGGACTGCACCTGCTGCACCACGTCCTGATGGCTGTATCGAGCACGCGCGCCGGAGAGCGCATCAGCGGCAATGCCCGCCTGTTGCGCCGCCACGTACTGCTGGACGACACGAACGACCTCAGAGCGGACCAGCATCTCCAGCTCGGCCGTCAACGGCTCACCGATATACGCGTTCAACACGGACCCGTACTCAGGGTGGTAGGGGTCATGTCCGTACGGCTCCGCCAGCGCCAGTGCCAGATCCTGCCGGATTCGCGCGGCCCCGGTGATCTGTCGGTAGCCACCATCGCCCAGCGCGAGGTCCCCTCCAACCAATGCCAATGCCTTCATCATCCACCTCCTGCCCTTTCCGTGACCCTGGACTGGGGTGGAACACGAGCAGCCGGGTCAAAACACCCCGTGCTTCACCTCCCAGGGGAGGCGATACGGCAAGATGTGGGGCACAACAGCCCGCCAACGGAAGGAACGGAGCGATGAACCTAGACACGCTCCCCCGCCAGAAGCTCAAAGAGATCTACGGTCAAACCCTCTCAGCGGACCAGATTCGAGCCTGGATCGACGAGAACGGCTGCCTCGTCATCGGCGTCGGCATGCTCAAGGGAGGGGCGGGCAAGACAACCTCGGTCATCTACCTCGCCCTTTACCTGGCGATCATCCTGGGCCTCAAAGTTGCCGTCATCGACACAGACGACAACTCCCAAAGCGTGGACAAATGGTACGGCGTCCGAGAGAGGCGAAACGAGGACGTCCCCTTCGACCTTGTCGTCTTCGACCCGAAGGACGAGGAGGGGCCGGGCCTCGATGACATGATCACCGACCTCATCACTCAGGGGTACCAGGCAGTCCTGGTAGACATCGGCGGTTCGGGCAAGGAGATGTTCTGGCCCGTAGGCAGCATGGCGCACCTCATGCTGGTCACCCTGAAACCGGCGGGCATCGAGTCCGATCGCGTCAGCGCCACGGTCCGGCAAGCGGTAAAGGGCGCCAAGGTCAACCCCAGGTCGATGCCGGTGTTCGTCACTCTCGTCGACTGTGACAGGCGCACGTCCCTTCCGGAGGAGCAGTCGGCAGCCATCAGCGCCATGCTGTCGCTGCTTCCTCAAGTAGAGGAGAGTGTTGCCCAGGTGATCCAGATCTCGGAAGCGTTCCAGATCAGCGGTGCGACCCACTACCCGCGCCTGTGGCAGGACACTCCCAAGCGAGCCCAACTCGACGAGTTCGGACGCCTCTTCCGGCACATGATGTTCACCCTCGTCAACGGGGCGCCCGTGGGGGTAGACGCCTGATGGGTCAGCGACTGAACACGACCTCAAAGTCTTCCAAGGAAACAGCAGCACAGAAGCGTGCGAGGATTGCAGCAGAGGCCGCAGCGGGCTCGGTGGACAATTCCTCCCGCCGGGGCGAGAGTGACGACGATGGCGCTCCCGACCCGGAGCCCACAAACTTCGACAGCGGCACCCTCGTGCCACACCAAGGGGAGACTCGGTCCGAGCCTCTAGTGGGGCCTGTGCAGACGCTGGCCGAAAGGCTGGCAGTGGAGGCTGACCCCTTCTCCTACGTGCCAGCGCCAGCGGACGCGAATGATCTGGACCACGCGGCGCATGCAGCCAGGCAGATCACCAGGGCAGATCGGGGCGCCCGAGAGAATTTCGGTTACCTGCAGCGCCGCTACACCATGATCGTTGGCCGGTGGCTGTCCGAGGTAGCGGAGCGCAAAAGCTACAAGGCTGTTGGCCACAAGAGCGTGGAGAAGTTTGCCGAGTCTCTCGGCATCGACCGCAAGGAGTACTACCGGTTCATCGAGGGCTTCCTCGTCTTCGACGCTCTTGGGAACATGGTCGAGGAACCACTCGGCATCAACACGATCGAGCAGTTGGCGATCACCGTCAGGAGGAACCCGGAAGAGGCGCGCCTGCAGTTCGCCAAGATGAAGGAGGAGGGCAGGGTCAGCGCGGCCGGTGCGAAGGCGGTCCGCAAGCTGCTGTGGGGGGGTGAGGGGAAAGCCATCGAGCGAGCGAAGCCCGCACCGAAGGAGCTGCCCCCCGCAATCGACCGGCTGCAGGCGGCGAAAGCCGAGGGGCGGATCGACCTTGACCTCTTGAAGGAAGTGGCCAGCAACGATCCTGACTCTGCCCTGGCCTACATCGAAGAGATGCGGGAGCGCCTCGACGCTGCCGAAGAGCTAGTCAAGAAGTGATCTTGAAAACTGTCCCATGCGCATGGGACAGTTTTCACACCGCTTGAATTCTGGCTCGCAAGGATGTCAGGTCGATCCACGTGGGTGTGTATGCCTGGGAGACCTGGGTGATGACCTGGCCGTCCGGGAGTATTGAGCCTCGTACATACCCCACCGAGCCGCCAGGCAGGTGGCTGCCCAGGATGACGTTGGCGCGGTAAGGCGTGGGAAGCCCTGGGGGCAGTGAGGCGACAGTCAGGTTCTGGCCGATGGTGGGAACCGTGCCACTGTAGATCACCCCGGAGAGTTCGATCCAGCCCTCTGCCGTCGCTCGGGCGCAAGGCGTCGGATCGCCGGTGGAGGCCGAGGCTACCCAGCCGTTGGACAGGGTCAACGGCTCCCATGGGGAAGTCACGGCAGGGATCGGTGTCTGCTTCCCGAACCCGGCTATGAACGCGCACAGGGTCCAACTGGAGAGAGTCCGGTCGACCAACCACACCTGCCCTACCTGGGGCCGGACCCCTACGCGGTGAACGGCCGTCGAGACATCGAGCATCCCGCCTTCGGTGTCTACGCAGCGCGCGACGGTGCGGGCCGGGTCGATTTCCCGGATGGTGACCTGCTTGACGGTCCAGCCGATGCCGTAGGTTGCCGCACTGGAGATCATCAGGCTCCACCTGCCACAGGCAGCCCGAGAAGCTTGCTTCCCGTACCGCTGAGACGCGCGGGAGCCGCAATCTGGACGGACGTGGAGAATCCGCCGTCTTTGCCGAAGCGGAAGGTGTGTGTGACGGTCGTGACGTACGCCTGGAAGTTGAACTCGGGTATCTGGATGAGCATCCCGGGGTACAGCTCCGGCATGAACGTCAGCGGGATGGACGCCGAGTACTGGTAGGCGAACTGCCGCATGAAGAGGAAGATCGCCGCGAAGAACTGTGCTTTGGGGCCGACGAGCCCAGGAAGCTGCTGGTAATCAGGTCGGGCGCCGAACCTTCCCTTGATCCAATCGGCGTAGCTCTTTGCATCCCTGTCTGTCAGGGTGATGCCGAAAAGCGCCTTCCACACCCCCGGGAAGTCGATGGTCACGACGCCGTTGGTGAAGGCTGCCATCTGCGCGAGGACACTCTCTCCGACAGAGTTCTGTACGGTGCCCGTCGCCGGATCGAACAGGTTGGTCGTCTGCGGCGACGTCACCACGAACTGGTGGGTGACCATGTAGTCGTCCGACCAGCTGACCTCGAAGTCCTGGACCTCGATCGGCTCGATGACCATCTTGGCGGCAGTGCCCCACATGCCGTAATAGTCCGGATACCAGGCGATCAGGTCCCCGTTGGGCGCGCTGGAGAAGCTGCGCATCGTGCTGTTGAAAATGTTTTTCAGATAGGGCAGCAGCGGCTGATCGTTGAGGAGCGCGCGGGGGCCCGCCAAGGCCTGCGCCATCAGGTAGTTCGGGTCGTTCTCGGCGGTGCTGATGGGTAGCCACGCGTTGTCGCCGAACATTTTGTCGAATGGGTCGTTGGGGTTGTAGCCGGGCGCATCGGCACCGGTCACAAGCTGGACGCCGGGGTCCTTCGGGTTGGGCAGGCCGACGTCGCCACCGCCGGTGAAGATGACGCTTCCGGCGCCGGTGGTGTACGCGATGCGGGGAAGGAAGCCGCCGTAGTCCCAGTAGCTCGTCGGCATAGGCGGATTGACTCCGACATCATGTGGCTTCGCACCCCGCCGATGGGCGCCGACGGTGTTCTTGCCGTCGCCGAGGGACATCTCCACATGGTGGACGGAGTCGATCGAGCCGCCCTTGAAGACCAGCGCCCCCGGGGTGGCCAGCGCCTTCTCGACGGGAACGAGCTGGCAGAAGCGGGCCTGGTCGGATGCCACGCGCGGCATATCGTAGAGACTGCCCATCGCCCGCAGGTACATGGCCTGAACGAAGCTGCTGCAGTCCAGGCCCGGAGGCGGCTCCGCGTGGAGGATGTCCATCTGCGTGCCGCCGTACTGCTGCGTGTACGGGATGTTCGGGTACTTGGTGCAAAAATTCACCGCAAGCTGGGCAAGAGCCAGGCCGCTGGAAGTGCCCTGCGGGCGAGAGTTCAGGCTGCTCGCCCCGCCGCCGCCCTTCTCCAAGTCCCGGACCATGGCGGTCGCGGGCCCCTCATGCGCGGCATACGCCCGGGGGAACGCGCTCCGCTGAACGTTCTGCGCTGCTTGCCACAGTTCCATGCGGTCGCGGCCGTTCAGCTTGAACAGCTCTTCGTAAAACTTCCGGGACGCGTACTCCGGATTCATGATCTGTTCACGGGTGCCCCAGCCCGCGCTGGGCCGTTGCTGGAAGAGGCCGAGCGAGTCGCGGTCGCCGTGGTCCAGGTTGACCAGGGTGGATTCCTGCATCGCCGTCATGAGGGCGATGATGCAGTCGCGGGTGCTGGCGCCCATCTGCTTGCCTACCGAGAAGATCGTGGCAGCATTCCGCTTCTGCTCCGAACTGTTGAAACCGCCATACGTGCCGGTGAGGGCGCTGGCGTCGGCGCCGCCCTGGCCGACGGAGGCCGTGCCAAGGGCGTCGAAGAGGGTATGGGCAATCTCGTCAGCGTTGTGCAGCTCGGCGTCGATCTGCTTGGCGAGAGCCTCCACGACGGCGAACCAGCCACCGGGGATGCGGGCGATGTGGGCCTTCGACTCTGGCCAGCCGACGACCTTTTTCAAGATGGTGAGGACGACGTTGGTCATGCCACCGTCGGAGATGCCGGAGTCCTTGCCCGCGTCGGTCAGGGCCTGGCGGATCATGGCCTGGGACGCCTCCGCGTGCGAGTCCCAGTACCAGTACTGCAGCCGCTTGAGGGAACAGGAGGAGGTGAGGTGGACGACGCGCGGCCAAGCCGTCAGCAGCGGGACCTTGTTCAGGTAGCCGGTGTAGACCTGGACCCACTTGAGACGCTTCATCTGCACCGAGATGCGGTCGTTTGGCGTGAGCACGCCATCGTACTTGCGCCGGGCGTTCTGCAGCGAGAACTGAAAACTGCTTACACCATCTGAACGTCTAACCATCGAACCATCGACAAGGTCGTCTGAGACGTCGATGATGCCGTGTTTCGATGTGGCGATGTAGACCTTCACGCCTGGCGCGAGGACGAAGTTCGGCACGGATCGATCACCTCCGCCCCTTGGTGGTCAACAACCACCTTTGGACACGGAATCCCCCGAGAATCACGCCATACTGGTCACCTCACGCCCGCCAAGGAGAGACCTGCATGAGCATTCGCCTCACCATGCCCTTCTCAACATCACCACACCGTCACCTCGGATCCGCCCTCCTCACCGGCCTGACCCTTTTCATGGCCACAGTCCCGTGGCTGCTGCCCCCGAAGGGGCTGCTGACCGATACCGTGATGTGGGCCAGCTTGACCGGCTTCTTCCTGCTCACACTGCTCACCCGCGCACACGAACGCGGCTCTTTGTGCTCGACATGCATCGACACGATGCCGCTGGCCGCACAGGAAGAGGCTGATCGGCGCAGGATGTGGCTGTGGGTGTGCCACAAGGAAGCCTCGATCGGGGCCGTTGCTCTGCGCTGGCTGCTGCTTGCTGCCGTAGCCATCGCCTTCATGATCGGCGTGTCTGCGCGTAACCCTCTCGTGCAAGCGGTGATCTCGACGTTGCTGATCTGCGATGCGGGGTACACCTGGGCGCGCCAGGTACACAGCCGGTTCGCTCCGTGGTGCCCGTGGTGCCGAAATGGGGGGCCGGGCGACGGCAAGGCGGCCGACCAGCCGACTCCAGCCGCACCGCAGAGCGCGTAGTCAGTTCCCGTAGTCGTACCGCTCGGACGGCAGGGTGCCCTCGTTGAAGCGCGGCGGCGGCACCTCCTGCCCCGAATCGCTGCCGCCTCCCCCGCCGCTGATGACGGTGGTGTAGGACCCCGAGGGCACGGCGTCACCACCCAACTGGGTTCCCGCTGGCCAGAAGTACTTCATGTCCGGCTCCGTGGCGTCCACGAACTTGCTCGTGTCCCAGCCCTCGGTGTCCTGCGGCTCCCGCGTCGTCTCGAAGGTGATCGTCGGAGTCCACAGCATGGCGCCTACGGCGTCCCCCCACTCGAACCCGGTCAGGGGGACGCCTTGGCGGTCGAATTTTCGCGATGGCAGCAGTACGCGCATGTCGGGGAATCCCGTCCCGCCGGGCAGGCCCGGGTCCATGACGTGGTCGGCGTAGCCCTGCATCCAGTCCGTGAATGACTTCCGTTCGTTGTAGCCCTTGAGGAGAACCCGCAGGTAGAAGCGGGAGGGGGCAAGCCGGTGCGGGTAGTAGGCCCGGCTGTTACGGGCCATGGACTCATCGGCGACCATCGTGATGCTGTGCCCGACCGTGTCGACGCGGACCCTGAAAACCTGGGTCGCGCCCCGCAGCGGGTAGGAGAGGGTGCAGTTCAGCCCTCGACGCTGCTCGGCCACCTACAGCTCCTCTTCATCGCGGACCGGGATCGTCTCGTGGCGGTTCCGTGTCGGGTCGTAGGGGGCGAACGTGGGGCGTGACAGGCGCTCGTGGTCGCCTGCGGAGAGATCAGGGAAAAGCCCGTCGAGTGTCATGACGAAACCCCCCATGGGCACGAGGCCCTCCACTCCGGGCGGCAGCGGTTGCGGCATCGACACCGGCACATCGGAACCCCACTGGTCGGCCATCAGTTCTCCCTCTGTCCCGCGTCGCTACCGGTGGTCGAGTCGGCGAGCCCGCCGTTGTACTCGCTCTGACGCCAGCCGATACCCTCACTGATGCGGGCGATGTACGAGGCGATGGCGCGTTCCTGGGCGGCGTCGATCGCGCTGCCCGACGATCCGGCAGTGACAAGGCTGTCGCTGCCCGCACGCACAATGAACAGCGTCAGCCGGTACCCGTGGCTGAACTTCCCGGTGCGGTGCTCGATGCTGGCCTGCCCGTCGATGTCCTCGACCGACTTCAAGTACACCTGCCAGCGCCAGTCCCGGGCGGGGTAGTTGAAGACGGCCGGAGAGTGCATCTTCCCGGGCGTGCTGGAGTCTCGCGACTGGTGCTTCATGATGGCGCGGCAGTTCGCGATGAAGCTTTCGTGCAGACGCCACGAGACACCCATGTGGTCCTCGATGCCGTCCCGGGACGGTCCCGCCGTGCGGTTCTCACCGAGGTAGCCGGTTACCGTCATGTCCCGCAGCGTCGCACCGGTGATCTGGACGACGCGGCCCCCGACGGTGTGAGTGACAGATGTGTGGATGTCGAAGCCCCAGTCGATGCTGCTGGGATCGATACGGAACGTGAGCTGGGGGCCCCCGGCGAACCCGAGGGAAGCAAGAGCCACGGCCGCCTACTCCTGGTAGCTGGGGTTGGAGGCGAAAGGACTCAACGGGGGGTTCGCGGTCGCGGAGGACCCGCTGACCCCCGTGGAGTCCAGAACGGTGAGCAGTCGACGCGCCTCGGCGCTGAGACTGATCTCCAAGCGCTGCTCGCCGCTCTTGTCCTTCTTCGAATGCGCCTTCTCCCACTGGCTGTACGACTCCCCGGCCTTCTCATCGGCCTGGGCCTCCGAGGAGAAGTCGCGCAGCGCGTCGACCTTGTCCTTGCCGAGGATCTCGGCGACCGACTTGCCTGCCTGGTCGCCCTCGACGACGACCGCCTTGCCGGAGGCGAGTTCGTTGCGGTGCCGTTTGATCGCGTCGGCCAGCGAGACGACCTTTTTGCCGTCCTTCGTGGTGATAGCGACCTTGGACTTGTCGTCCCCGTGGATCTTGTTCAGAAGGGCGTAGACGACCGGGTCTTCCTGCCCGCCGTTTTTCTTGTGCCAGTCCTGGTACGCGTTGTAGGCGTCGGAGTTGTCACCGCCGATGCCGAGGAATCCGCCTGTCTTCTCCTTGTCCAAGTCGCCACCGAGGGGGATCTTCCCGGCATCCGGGCCGCGTTCGTTCATGGGCGCGCGCATCAGTTCCCCGGTCTTGGTGCGAACGCCGTTCTTGGCGCTCGCGGTCTTCTCCTTCTCCTTGTCCTGCGCGCTCATGGATCCGGCCGTGGCGGCGGCACCCTTGCCGTTGTACTGCTGGACGATCCAGGTAGCGGCCTTCACCGGGTCCTGGGCCAGACCACCAATGCCCGAGATTCGACCGATGACCTGGGCGAGCGCCGGACTGTCGTTGGGGTAGAAGCGCCTGATCAGCTCCTCGCCGATCTGAGTGGCCACCTGCTCGGAGACATTGCCGCCCGCCTTGGCGACCTCGTCCTTGATCCACGCCTCGACTCCGGCCTTGAGCACTCCCTGGATCGCGGCGTTGTCGAGCTTTTGGTCTGCCATGCCCTTGGCCGTCGGGCCCGACGTGAGGTAGTCGGAGACGCTCATTCCCGCCATGGACGACGCCATGTAGGCGTGCTCGATAGACATGCGGCCGGAGACGTCCACGTCCTGGAAGGAGCGGCCGTAGGACGCCTTGGTCTTGGCTTCCAGTTCGGCGACCCCTACCGCAGAGGACCCGTACCCACCCTTGATCGCCTGGTCCAGGAGCTGGGTCATCTCGGCGCGGGCGAGCTGTGAGTTGACGCCCGCCTTGCCCGCGCTGTCACTGACTTCCTTGAGGGCCGAGCTGAGGTCTTTGAAGCTGGTCAACGCCGACTTGCTCGCGACCTGCAGCTCCTGGAGGCTCTCGTCTACCGTCGCGCCATACGCCGTTTTGCCGTGGTAGACGAAATTCAGGGCGTCCTGGCGGCCGGGGCCGCCTTCGACCTTGCTGTTGTAGCCGAGCTTGGTCACACCCTTGAACGCCTTGCGCGCCTCGTCGCTGGAGAGAACACCGAAGGTGCTCCAACGATAGGCCTCCTCCGACATGCGCTCGCCGAAGCCATCGAAGTTCGAACCGCCTTCGATGGACTGGTAGTAGGCGTTCTTGTCCCGCTGCGAGCGGATTTCCGCCGGTATCTGGGTAGCTGCAGACAGGGCCGCGCCAGCAACCGCACCCCATGGTCCGCCGACCCGCATGCCGAGCATCGGCAGGCTTGACCTCGCCCACGAGCCGATACCCGTGGACGCATTCCATCCCCCGCCGCCGGAATGCGTCGGGGCGACGACCGGGCCCGGGTAGATGCCTGGCACAGGCCCGTTGTACGGATGCGGGCCATACGGCTGCGCCCCCCACATGTACGGGTTGGGGAATCCCATGACCGGCATGGTCGGCATGTGAGGCTGGGCCGGAGGAGTCGGCCCAGGCTGGTTCCCGGGCGCCGGGGCCGGGCTCTGCTGCGCGGGGGCAGGCCCCGGATTGCGCAGCGGCTGGTTGAGAATGACCTGCGACAGAAAGTTCGCCGCCGTCTGGTTCAGCCACTGCGACGTCGGAGCACCCGGCGCAGGAAGCTGCACGCCCAACAGCGATGCCGGGTTGAAAATCTGCTGCCGTGCCTGGCGCAGGCTCTGCGCAGAGCTGGACGGCAGGTTGGCCTGCATCTGCTGCTGGTGCAGCATCGCCTGCAGCTGCATGATGAGCGGACGCAGGGCGGCTGCCATCTGCTGCTCGTTGCTCACTGCCACTCCCGATCAAAGTCCACGTCCGGCACGTCGGGCCGCACAGGCTCTCCCCCGATGGGGGCGCTATCGCCGACCCTGACGCGCGTACCGTCCAGCGCCTCTTGGAGCCGCGCCCACTCATCGACGGACCCGTCCTGCCAGTCGACCGCCGAGTAGTCGAAGTCCCGGCCCTCGT
Source organism: Streptomyces sp. NPDC054883 (assembly GCF_053610645.1). Classification (NCBI taxonomy): domain Bacteria; kingdom Bacillati; phylum Actinomycetota; class Actinomycetes; order Kitasatosporales; family Streptomycetaceae; genus Streptomyces; species Streptomyces sp. NPDC054883. The sequence goes on from NZ_JBSGYT010000014.1 coordinate 98,707, forward strand.
CGTCGGCAGGATCCACGTCCTCGGGCTCCAGCCGGTCGGAGAAGACCTCGGCCGGGTCCGCCCCCGCTGACACCAGCGCCAACCGCAACTGCTCCGTCCTGGCCTCGCCCGACGCCCACCCGTCCGCCAGGATCAGCAGCTCCAGACCGAACTGCTGCACCACCGACACGTGACGTCCGCTCAACAGGCCACGCCGCTCGGCGATGCGCAAGTGGCGCTCTACCCAGGGGTCGAGTCCGTCGGGCCGAAGGCTTTTCCCATGGCGGCCACCGTCTGCGCCGCCTTGTCCTCCAAGGCCAGATACCTCTGGAAGACCTCGCTGATCGTGTACTGATACCAATTGCTCTTCACGTACCCGAACCGCCGGTGTGCCCACTCGGCGAGCTTGCCGTCCTCGCCGATCGGAGTGGGAAGTTCCTCACCGTCGACCGAGACCGTCGCCATGGCCGAGACAGCGGTCGCATACGCCAGCTGCTCTCCTCCGGCCATCCCCTCGTACTGCTTGGTGACTTGGGCGACGGCCAGCTGCTCATCGACACCGAGGGTGCGGATGATGAACTCATGGCCCAGCCACGAGAACCGCTCGGTGAGAGCCCCGATGTAGAGCAGGCCCGTGAAGCTCTCGGTGTGACGCTGGTCGAACGCGGGCAGTTCGCTGCCGTCCTCTGCCACGAGAGTCGGTTCCTGGGGTGCGGGCTTGCGGCCCGGCCGGGAGGCGGGGTCGTAGGTGCCGTAGGCGTCGCTCATGCTTGCTCCCCTGGTCAGCGCAGTCGGGTGGTGTGGGTGTAGGCGCAGACCACGGGCTTGGCGACGTCCAGGCCACCGACGGTGAGCGTGTCCCCGTCCGCAATTTCAACGATCGTGACATTGTGGTAGATCTTGCCGCGCCACTTCGAAGGATTCGATTCGGTGCCAGGCGGCTTAATGATCGTTTGCGCCGTCACATAGTTGGCGGTCTGAGCCAACCGATCGAAGATCTCGACGATGTTGCTGGTCCCGGCAAGACCCGCCATGTGCTCCCAATGCGCCTGGTCCCACAGCTCCTGAATCGTCAGCTGCAGCGTCCCGCCCGCGAGCACACGCGACGTCGCGATCTCCGTGGGCGTCCGGCTCCCCATGGGGTGAATGAAGCTGTACGCCTGCCCCTTGTCAGACCAGGCCCGCTGCCCGGAGTCCTCGACACTGATCAAATACGCGATCGGCTTCCCGGCGTACACGAACGTGCTGTAGCCGGAGCCGGTAACGCGAGCCTTTCCCGCAGGCATGCTCACCACCCCATCCATAGGTCTCACCCCCTACGGCCCTACGGGCAGCCATGGACAGCAGCGAACCCCGGGGCCCTCACCCCGGGGTTCGCTCGGAAGTACGGCAGGCGGCCCGTCAGCGCCGCCGTACATGGATCAGGGGGCGGCCTGCGGGTCGTCCGCCGTCGTATCGCCCGTGTTCAGATCGACCGCGAACCGGATGACGATGTAGTTCATCGGGATGGCGGGCTTGTAGGAGAACGTGGCCTCGATGATGCTCGGATCGGCGCTGAGCTGACGCACCTGCACGTTCGCGTAGGAGACGATGACACCGTCTCCCACTGCCTGTTCGAGGATGCCGACCAAGGCCGACTTGACCGTCATGGTCATCTCCGGCGAGACCGGCTCACCGATGAGACCCGATCCCTCCATGCCGGTCTGCACCATCTGCAGCAGCGTGTCCCCGATGCGCGTCAGCGAGATCTCTTGCGTGAGGATCGACTGCATCTGGGTCGACAGGCCATGGCGCACCACCAGCTGGTTGGCATGGTTGATCTCCGCCACACAGACGCCCGCCTTGCTGAGGCCGTTCTTGTACGTACGCGTCATCTGCTGCGCGACCGGTGCCGGGAGGCCCGTGAAGCTGGTCAGGGCCAGACGACTCAGCCCCCGCGCGACCGTGTTACGAGCCAGACGGCCCGCCATCGCCGCCGCCAGGTAGAAGCCGTCGATCTCGGTCGAGGCGTTCACGGCAGAATTGAACGTGAGAATCCGGTTCGGGTAGGCCAGTACCAGGCGCTTGCTGCCCTGCTGGATCGCCAGTTGGTCATGGCCGATCGTGTTGTCGTACGTCCTCGCCACTCCGGCGAATGCGATCCGTCCGAAGCCGTCGCTGGCAGCGGTCTCGCAGTGGTTCTTGACGTCTGCCAGCAGGTTGGCCACGTTGGTGCCCGTGTGCGCGTCATAGGCACCGTCGACCAGCAGTGGGACGATCAGCTGGGCACGGTAGTCCACCTCGATCTTCCGGTACGCGGCGGCCAACTGCGCCCGGTAGTCCCCGGCGGCCGGGTTGGTCGGTACGGCCAGGACGCTCGCTGCCCCGTTCTCCAGCGCGATCTTCGACGCCAGCGTCAGGGGGGAGGCTACTTGCGAACCGGTGGGGTCACTCGGGGCGACGGCCACGAGCGCCGCACCGTAGGCCGTGACGATCTGGTCGTAGTCCTCGTACAGGGTCGGCTCGTAGTACGAGGCGGAAGTGAAAGCGTAGGTGACACGGACCTGGTCGCCGTCCTTGAGACCGTTGGGGCTCGGCTTCGTCAGGTCACCCGCGTCCGCCGACAGCCGCCGGAACTTGGTGATCGCAGTCGACGCGCCGCCGCTGCCCGCCACGACCTCCCAGGTGTAGTCGACGCTGAACACCATCAGGACGCCCGCCAGGGTCCGCACGACCGGCGCGGCGATGGCGGGTGGCCCGACTACGGCGGACGCGTACACACCGCGCTGACCCAGTGCGGTCGGGGTGCCCGAGAAGGCCGTCAGCACCTCCGTCGTGGTCTCATACCCGAGGGCCGGGCCCACGATCGTCACCGTGGAGGTCGACACCGAGCGCGGGGTGACGACCGGGGTCGAGGCGTCGCTGACGTACACGCCCGGCGGCGTGTACGTCGCGGAGGAGATATCGGGCATGCCACCCACCAGTTCGTCGTCTGCTGTCACCCTCTACGGGCCGCTGATCGAGGCGGGACAGCAACGACCTCAGTGCCAATCCCCGAAGCCCTCCCCCCTCGCCCCGTCGTCGAGGCTGAGATCGGCCGTCGGCACCACCTGGATCTTTGACAGAGGCACGATGGTTCCGGTCTCGGGGTCCGGCACGAAGTCGCCGATCATGTCGATGTGCAGGGTGCGTTCGTAGATGACCTCGTCGGTGCCCCAGGGCGTTCCCGGCTCGGCCGACTCCCCCGTGGACTCGATCTCATCCGTTCGCAACGTCAAGTCGATCAAGTCGTTGGCCTCCAGGTACCGGCGGAACCGGCCCCGCAGACTGTCGTACCCCGACCAGGCGATCGTCGCCACCAGCTCGTCATAGACGCGGTCCCGCTCCACAGAGGAAAGGGCGACGATGACGAACTCCCAGGAGCCCTCGAACCGCCAGCGGGTGTACGGGGCGATGCGGGCGCCGGAGACCGGGTGGGCATCCTCGACGTGCGCGACGCCTGATTGCCGCAGCGGCGCCGTGTCGTTGTAGCGAACCCAGACCTCAGGCAGCTGCACGGCTTTGACCGGGTACTCCAGACTGCAGTGCAAACCCCGGAACTCCGTCACGGGGTACTCGTCATCGAACGCGGCATGAACAGCCTCGATCGCCAGCGTCTTGACCCGGGTGAGATACACAATCCGCTCCTATTGGAAACCCTCGCCATACAAGCGCACGTAGTTGCGCCACCCCTTGTCGGCCACGTAGGCCCGCTCGGCCACCAGCCCCGCCTTCTGGGCGGCCGAGGTGAGCGACGTGTTCAAGAACGAGCGGGGCTTGATGCCCGGGTGCCGCCACCGGACGCCGACGTTGCCGGGGGCGATGGCTCCCGGCTTCCGGCCGGGAGTCGTCCAGGGCTGGGCGGCCTCGCGGCGGGAGATCCGGCCGGGGGCGCCTGGGTAGGAGGCGGGCTTGTCCGAGACCAGCACCCGTAGGCCCGTTTTCGGGTCCCGGCGGTAGACCCTCTTGCGCTCCCCGATCCGGGCTGCCCGCCGGAAGATCAACACCTGCACCTTGCCGCTCTCGGTCACCCGGACCTTCGCCTTCGGGTTGTCGCGGCGCTCCTGGCCCGTTGGGTCGTCGATCCACATCGGGATGGTCTTCCCGGCAAGCGACCTCATGGTGAACGGCTGCGTGCCGTGGTCCTGGTACCAGACCACCTGGCTCTCCCACTGAATACCGAAGTACCCCTTGCCGTAGATCGGCTGGAGGCCGCGCGCGGCACGCCCCGACATTTTCGGCATCCGGCGGCGGGCCATTCGTACGGCATCCCGCGCCGCCGCCTGGGCCCGCTTCGGCGGCAGCCCCTTCTCGATCATGATCATGCGGTCCGGGTGGGCAACCAGGTGAACCTCGGGGACCTCGACCTGCGGCACGGAGGACCTCCTACGGGGCGACGCGGCCGTTGGCGTTGAACGCCGCGTACGTGACAGGCATCAGCTGCGCCCAGAGCGCTTCCATCTGCTCGCCGACCATCTCGATCTCACGCTGCGGGAAAGAGGGGACGACAGCGTCTCCGTGTGTGGTCCGCAGGCCGAGGAAGTGCATGAGAGACCGCGCGTTGCAGGTGGCATACATCGAGCTGTACGTCCCCATCGGCAGAACCGTCCGGGCGACCTCCCGCGCGATCCCTGCCGCGAGCATCTCCTGGTACCTCTCCCACGCCTCGTCGCATGCATGCCAGATGTGCCCCTCGGCCGCCTGATGCTGCTCCTTGGTCCCCTCGACGAACTCGTACTTTCCCGGTCGTCCGTGCTGCACCAGCTTGCGGTCCGGCCCCGGCAGGTAGAAGACGGGCTTCAACTCGCGGTAGCGGCCGGACTCCTCGTTGTACGACCAGCCGACGCGGTGGCGCATGAACTCGCGGAACACGAAGATCGGCGCGCTGATGAAGAAGGTCATGGAGTTGTGCTCGAAGGGGCTGCCGTGCCGGTCGCGCATCAGGTAGTTGATCAGGCCAGCCGAGGGGTCCGCGTCGAGTTCCCAGCTGTGCAGAGACCTGTCGCCGATCGTGGAGACCCGCGCGGCGGCCACCACGTTGGGGTCGGACGCGGTGTGCTTGACCAATTCGACGGTGACGTCGGAGCGCAGGGTGATTGGGCTGGACATGTGGTGGTCAGTCCCTTTCGTAGAGCGGGATAAGCGGAGCCCTGATGACCTCGACGTCGGCGAAGGACGGAGGGGTCGGGCCGGAGCGGGACAAGATGGTGATCAAGCTGTTCGTGGCGGGAGGGATGGTGTAGGCGACGGAGTCCGGGTCTTCCACGGCTGCCCGGGTGAGGTTGTAGGCGGTGGCGACCTCACGCTGGTACGGGGTCCCGAAGCCGGTCCTGAGCGTGGTCCGCTGGGGGACGCGAAGCTGGAGCCGCTCGCCCGTGGCGCGCATCGCGTAGTCACCGGAGTGGACCCGGAAATCCGACGTCGTCTCCAGGTGCACCTCCTGCGGCGCCACGGTGCCCCGCGCGGTGAACGACTGGGAGTCATCCGAGTCCGTGAAGACGGCCGGGCGCACGATGAGGGCCCGATAGCCGCCCTCGAAGCGGGTCCCGAAGCAGGCCGGGCACTTGTTGCGCGACGCCTGCCCGTACGCCTGCGAGACACGGTCGCTCGCGCACACGGGGCACAGCCCGACCAGGCCCGCATCGTGGTCGCGAGCTGTCCACAGCAGGCAGAAAAGGGCGTACTCGCCGAGGTAGTGCAGCGCCTGGTCGTGCCGCAACCGCTCTTGGTCGACCGCCCAGTCCTGCCGGGCGCGGACGTACTGCCCTCGCACCGTACTCATCAGCCCACCCCGTACCACTGGCTGCCCCAGCCGCCCGAGATGGTCGTGCTGGTCTGGCTGGCCAGGTTGAGGGACGGTGGCAGGGACGTCTGACCGGTGAGGATCGACGAGAAGCGCAGGTTCGGGGCCGTGAGCTTGCTGTTGGCGGTGATGCCCGCGCCGGTGCTCTTCAAGGTGAGTGAGTTCTGCGTCCAGGTGCCGTTGAGCAGCAGGGCGATGAAGTAGTAGCCGGGGTCGGCCACAAAGGGGGCGACCATGGCGAACGGCTTCGACACCGGATTCGACAGCAGCAGCGAGGAGATGTCGGCCGACGTGGCTTTCAGACTGCCGCTGGAGTCGTAGACGCCCACGTAGTTGTTCGCGAGGGTGGCAGCCGCGTCGACCCCGGCCACGCCCATCCAGATCTCGGACCAAGTGATCTGCTTACGGATCGGGATTTTGACGAGCGTGATGCGGCCCGCGACACCGGCCGAGGTCTGCGCGGTGACCGTACCGGCCTGGCCCGGGTCGCCCGTCCAGGCCTGCAGTCCGTGTTCCTCGGGCGTGTAGCGGTGACTCAGGTGGACGTGTCCGGCATCAGCGACACGGCCCGTCGATCCGGCCGAAGGAGTCGCCGCCGGGGCAAGCACGTCGGCCAGAGTTCCCGCCGACGCGGTAGCCGCTGCCGATAGGCCCAAATTGGTTCTGGCGCTCGGCTTGCTGCCGAGGTCCGACAGATTGCTGGCCGCCAGCAGCGCACCGGGGCTTCCGTCGGCGCCGTCGACCGTGTGCACGGACGAAGAGAACAGCGCAGCCGGAGCAGTCGCGCTCAACGTGGCGTACTGGGCGTCGGTGAGGACTACGACGTCCCCGCCCGAGCAAAGACGACCGTTGGGGAGCGCTACGCCGAGCAGGCCCGGCTTGATGGTGATCGTGTACGACATGGCGCTCCTCAGTACATTCGGGTCATCCAATTGGGGCGGGCGGCCTGCGACAGCGGCAGCCGCGTGGGCCCCCACCGCCCGTAGGCGCCACCGGAGACCAGGACCCGAGCCCTTCCAAGGCCCATGTTGGCGATCTTGAAATGCTCCAGCTGCTGCTTGAGAACCGGCTCCTCGACCCCCAGGACGTCCTCCCAGCGGTCCTTGTAGTCCCGCCGATCCAACCGAGAGACCCCAGACCCCGACTGCACCTCCGGCTGCTCCACATAGCTGCGCACCAGGTGCCGCAGGCACTCCACGTACAGCGCCGACTCCAGCAGAGAACCCCACTTCGCAACGGGGAAGCTGGCACCGCCGTCGCCATCGATCGTGTACGTCTGAAACGGCTGGGCCACCGTGTTCAGGCGGCCGACAGCGATCCGCAGCAACTGGGCGAGCCGGTTCCTGCCGAAGTTGGACTGGATGTACGTCTGCAGGTGCGGGCCCTCAGTGGCGTAGTCGAACAGGTCGGAGAACCGGGTCCAGGTCTGCTCGATGATCCCCTTCATCTCCCCGGTCAGGACGTCGTACTCAGGCGCCGCCTTGCCGACCTCCAGCCAGACCCGCCACTCCTCCTCCAGGCCGCCCACGTTGTACGCCCACACCAGCACGTACGGACCCGGAGTGGCCGTCTCCCGACTGGAGAGACGCACCGTGTACTCCCCGACCATCGGATGGTCTGCCGCGCGGGAGAAGACCTCCGGCAGGGAGGGCGTGTCGTGAAGCAGCGTGACGGTGACAGCCCCATCGGCGTCACCGGGAAGCCCTTCGCGCATCACGCGAAGCCCGAACTCGGCGGCCCCGTACCGGGAGACGTACGCGCGGTCGGTGTACTCGTCCATCACGTGTCCTGGTCGTTGACGAGCATGGCGACACCACGGACGCCGACCATGGTCATGGACCCGGTCGACGTGGTGAAGGACGGCGTGGTGAACATGTGGAGGCCGAAGCTGTGGCTGCCGACGCCGACATTCCTGATGCCCATCGCGGGCACCATGTAGTTGCGGGACCAACCGCCACCCGAGGAGTGCACCTGCTCCACGCGGATGAACGCCGAGGCGCCGCCACCGACCGAGCAGTCGCCACCGTCCACCTGCGGCCGGAAATGGGCGTTCATCGTGTAGATCGACTGGCACTGAATCTCGGTGTCCAGCCAGACCAGCATCGAAGCGGGCCGGTTAACCGTGACCTGGCCGATCTTGTAGTAGATGTGGGTGTCAAGCCCCATCGCCACATTCGGGAAGACGGCGCCCGTCCACACCGGCGGCGTCTGCAACAGCTCCCGCCATGACGTGCCGGTCCACACCAGCTCACGGCGAGTGTCGCTCTCGAAGATCCGCATGCCCGACTGGTTCGGCCCCCACGAGGGCCGAGACGCCGAGGTGCACAGATACGGAGCGGGGTAGCCGTCCAGGCGGCTGTTGTTGTCGTTGAAGTCCTGCCTGAGAAAGGGATCGCTCTGATCCCAGGTCTTCAACCCGAGTCGTGGTGTTGTACCGGACATGCGGCCCTCTCCTCCGTGTCGCCTTCACCCCTTCGGGCGGAAGACAGCACGGGGACAGCAAGACGCCCCCTCCACAGGAGGGGGCGTCGCCAGGCAAGTCGCGGCAGAAACTACGCCACCGTGTAGGCGTTGGAAGCCGGGGAAGTCGCCGACTGCAGCACCCCGATCGCCTGCACGGTGAACGTGACGGACGCGGCGACCGTCAGACCCGCGACGTTCGCCGTGGTGACATTGCCCGCCACGGTGGCAGTCTGACCCGAGGACGCCTTCACCTGGTAGTTCGCAGGGGCCGGAGTGGACGCCGCCCATGTGACCGTTGCCGTACCGGCGGTGCCCTGCGCCGCCACCGTCGGCTTGCCCGGCGCGGTCGGCGCCCCATAGGTACCCCGCTTGATCGTCCCGTCCTGGTTGTAGATCGGGTTGACCGCGTTGTGCGACGGGATCGAACCGGGCCGGATGAGGTCCTCGTTGCCTGGGCTCACAGAGGACGCCGAGAAGGGGCCGTACGGGCCACTGCCGTTCCTGTTGCCCGCCCGCACCCGGTACTTCTGCGCCAGTCCCCCAGTCACGTTGTCGACCCGCACGCTGGTCTGCCCACGACCCGCATAGGTGTGACCACCGGAGTCTCCCTCGACCACGTACTGGAGGACCGGCGCGTTCGGCGACGGATCTGCGACGGCCGCCCACGAGACCGTCACATACCGGTCCCCCGAGACCACAGTCGGCGCAGACGGCGCCACCGGAACCGCCGTCGAACCCACCGGTGTCGCCCCGATACTGCCGGATTCCAGCGTCCCCGTCATGGACAGAACCGGATTCGGTACCGCCCCGGCGGTGCCGTTCCCGACCGGGCTGTCAGTCAGCGTCGTGTCCTTGGGCACGGCGGGCACAGGCCCCGGCGGCGCCTTGTACGCCGGGTACTTGTCCACCACCGTCGATACCAGGGTGTCCACGGTGGTGGCCATCGCGGTCGAGACCGGCGCCCACCCCTGAGCGCTGACACGACCCGCCTCGGTGGTGTCGGGCTGCGCGACCGGCACCGGCGCGGGCACCGCACGCCCCTTCGTCCCGATGGAACCATCGGTCTCATACGTACTGGTCTGGTCGCTCGCGGCCATCGCAGCCCTCCTCCTCAGCTCTCAGCAGGCCTGCAGGCCTGCTCCTACTTGGTCGAACCCCGCCTACGTGACGCAGCCTTACGGGGCGCAGGCTCCGCCTCCTGCTCGGGCGCCGGGTCCTGCTCCGCCTCCGCCTCCGCCTCCGCCTGCTGCTCGGGCGCCGCGTCGTCGAGCAGCTCCTCCAGCGGAATGGAGACCGCGTCCGCACCTGCGATAGAGAAGACGACCTGCTCGTCCTCGCGGAACGCGTGCGAGACAGCGGTCAGCTCTGCATACGGGCTGCCACCGATGCCCGTGGTATCGAGGGTGCCGGTCATCATCAGCATCTCCTCATGAGTACGGTCGGTCACGTCTGTCACACCTTCGCCAGCGGCTCGATGATCACGGGGACCTCGACCGTCCTGGCCTTGTAGTCGTTGTTCTCGTCGAAGATCACGTTCTGGGCGGTCAGCGGCGCCGGAGGCTGCGTCGTACGGCCAGCCGACGTCACGCTGAGCAGGTGCGTCAGCTCCGGGTCGTCCTCGATGCCCTCCACACTCAGCACACCCCGCTTGACGGCCTTGATGAAGGCCGTCTGCATGGCGGTGTCCCGGGAGACGTAGATGACGTCCCCACCGTCCGCGTCGCCCTGGGGCTCGAAACGGAGATAGGACTTCGGGCGGTCGCTGTCCGGGGTGACCACGACGACACCGTTCGAGGGATTGAGGACCTTGAGCTGCTGCACGGGCATGAGAGCCTCCAGGATCGTGACGACGGCACTTCCGTCACCTCTTGGGTAGCGCGCACCACCCTGGACAGCACTCGACCCCCAGAGAAGGGGGACTCTGGGGGTCGGGCGGGCGGCCGGAGAACGGAGCCGCACGAGGGCCCACCACAAACCCTCACCCACTACGGGCGTCCAGGCGGCCCAGGACAGCATGACGGGCAACGATCTTTTCCTGGGGGTAACTTCCCCCGGACCGCTGCCAATCGGAGCGCGAATGTGTCAGAGTGAGAACTTGTCACCCGCCGAGATGACCACCGAAAGTGCGCCATCCAAGCGGCCCCCTGCTCCCCCAGGACCAGGGGGCCGCCGGGCACTGCGAATCACGCAGGACGCCTCCGGCTGGTGAGCGTCCTCAGCTCAAGCCCGGCCGCAACAACCCACTTCGTCACAGTACTCACATCGGCCCCCACCTGACGGCCAATCGCCCCACGCGACAACTGCCCTGCCTGGTACAACTCCAAGGCCAGCAGCCTCTTACCCTCCTGAGCCTCATTCCGCGCAACCTGCCGCTCGCGCTGCTCCCGCTTCCGACGGTCAGAGACGCCCGAGCCACCACGCACCGGCTTCGGCAGATCCCTCACCCAGTAGGCGACCGTACCGGGCGACCTACGCATCTCCCGGGCGATCGCGTGCGTGGAAACCCCCTCGGCCCGCATCCGGCGCGCACACTCGATCTCCCACGGCTCAGCCATCCGCCGCTGCACAGGACCACGCTCCACGTCACGCACCCACTCGGCCACCGCCAAGGACGACCGCTCCAGCCGCACCGATATCGCCTGAACACCATGCCCACGACTGAACAACCGGCGCGCCAACTCGAACTCCTCAGGCGAGAAGTCATCAAGCGCGCGAGTCTGCATCCTGGACATGGCGGTACCTCTTCTAGGTGTGGCGGTCACCCTGGCGGAAACGCCATTCTCACCCGCTGAACCCCAACAACGCCAGCAGCTCCTCCCGCGAAGCCAACAGACCGAGCAAGTGCTCTCCGGTAAGCACAACGAGGGGCACGTCCGACTGCGCGCGGAAGGCGGCCCAGCGCTGTTCGTCCTCGGAGTCCTGGAACCCCTTGGTCTCCACAGCCACCTTGCCGCCGTGGCAGGTGATCAGGAAGTCCGGCGCGTACCAGCCACCCTCACGCCACTCCACACCCTGCTCGCGGTCATACCTCTTGATCGAAAGCTTGAGGACGCCACAAAGGCCCCAGAGCAGGGCCTCGTACGCGGAGTCCAGCACTATGGCATCGTCGACCACGATGTGCTTCTTGGTCTTGGTGTGACGGGCTGCGCAACGGTTCGAGCAGTACTTGGTGTACGGGCTGTACTTCTTGAGGCGGGTTACTTCCTTGCCGCAGCCCAGGCAGGCGAACGTCAGGTAGTTCTCCGGGTCCTTCTCGCGGTAGCTGCCGTACTCCTTCCGGCACTCCTGGCTGCAGTACTTCACGCTGTGACGGACTTCGTAGGGGATCGGCGTGCCGCAGCTGCAACGCTTGGGAGCATTCACGTAGACAGCTTTCTGTTGCTCTGACTTCCTCGCCGCGTCCGCTCCCCTGGCACAGCGCCGGTCGCAGTGCATCTGGGCCCTCGTCGTGGGGACAAAGCTGTTCTGGCAGAAGTGGCACTGCTTCATCGCCGGAGGAGCAGCCTTGGCCGGAGGAGCAGTCTTGGACTCCGCCTTTACCGGGGGCAGGTGTTCCTTGCGGGGGCCAGTTCCCTTTCCTCGACGGTTGGCGCTCACCTTGGCGTTGATCGCGGCCTGCTGTTCTGGGGTGCGTCCCTCGTTGGGATTGCGCGGGCGAGACACGATGGCCACGCCTTCACTCTGCAGCCAGCGGGACAGCGTCTGCTGGCTCTTGCCTGTGATCGTTCGAATCTCGCCGAGGGACATCTCCTCCTCGACGTACAGCTTTTTGACCTGCTGGATGAGCTGGTCTTTTTGCGATGGCCTACCCATGCGAAAACCCTCCCCCTCTGTCTGCTGAAAGCATATCAGAAGGGAAGGGTTTCCCTGAGTCGACCTAGTTACGTCTTGATCAACTCTTAACGATCTTGGCTAGCCCGCGCGGATTAAGGATCAGCATGCTCAACATTTCGTCGAACACCCATCCCTTCCAGAAGGACTCGACGCGGTGGTTCTCCTCGACGTCCAGGCTGTAGAGCACCGGCATGACGCCCAGGAACTGGGGGTCCGGGGTCAGGAAGGTCTGGCCCTGGGGGATGACGATGGATCGCTGCATCTGGAACTCGCCGAACGAGGTGATCGTCTCGCCCGCGACGACCCTGTCCTTGAACGCCCAGCCGGTCTGGTTGATGTCCCACCGGTACATGTCCCGGTAGTCCATGGGGTTGATGAGGATTCGCGAGGACTGCAGTTCGTGCATGTCCGTCATGGACACGGCGGAGTACAGGGAGCCGGGGGTGAGGTAGCCGGACGCCTCGGTGATGACGTGGTTGGGGGTGACCGTGTGGTCGGAGCGGCCGGTGTAGTCGGAGATCGCGGCCTGGAGGATGGTGACGAGGCGGGAGTCCTCCTGCTTGAGGATGGCCTGCTTGGTCTCGTCCTGCGCCTGTTCGACGGCGTTGATGCGCAGGTAGAGGAGGTCTTCCTTGCGGATCGCGGGTCGGGAGGCGATGCGGAAGAACCGGACCTGGATGCGCTTGCCTTCGAAGGGCGTGATGCGGACTTCGCCTTCGGTGCCGGACATCATGTACGCCTGGCCGAGGTCGTCCCAGACGTCGTATTCGACGGGGGTGCCGGGGGTGCAGGGGTCCTCGACCAGGACGTTGCGGGTGATGCCCTGGTAGCGGAGCTTGAGCTGGATGGGGCCGATCATGCCGACGCCGAGGCGCTTGATGCCGGTGGACTGGTCGGACATGACGGTCTGGAGGCGCTGCTGCTTGGCCTCGGTCGTCAGGGGGCTGTTGCCCTTGGCCTCGCGGCGGGCGAGGATGTCGGCGACGTAGTCGTCGCTCTTCTTGGCGGTCACGCCGACGCCGCCCTTGTGGGTAGACGTCATGAGCCCTGCGGTCATGGTGAGTTGTGTCCTCTCGCTGGATTTTGGGCGCTTAGCGCAGGCCGCCGATGGTGATCTTGGAAGGGCTGTTGACCTTGAGCAGTCGCGCCACCGGCTGCGAGGACGCGCCGGAGGTTCCGGCGGGGACGAGCTTGCCCCGGGAGGCGCCCGTGGTCTGTGCGTGGATGAGGACCTCCGCACCGGTGCCGGGGTCGGTCCAGGTGAGGGTGTCGTCGAACGCGGGCGCGAGGACCTCGAACTCGGCGTCGGCGCCCAGGACCCAGACGGAGGTCCCGTTCATGCCCACGTCCAAGAGCGGGTCGAAGCCGTCACCGCCGATGTAGTCGCCGCAGAAGCCGTAGGGGATGCCGGTGCCGTTGATGAGGGTGACCAGCTCACCCGTGGTGCGCATGAGGACCATGCCCGGGTAGATCTGGACGCTGCGGTCCCAGGCGGGGTCGAGGAAGACCGACTTGGGGGTGGCCTGGGTCCAGGCGTACGTGGGCCGGAAGGTCCGCTTGATGTGAGCGTTGGCTGCGCGAACGCGGATCATGTGTGACCCCTTCTGCATGTCTCGGCTTGGCTGCCGGGACCGGCAGGCCGTCTTCACCCCCTATGCCTGGCCAAAGGGGGTGAGACAGGAAGCTGGTGAGGAATTTTCTGGCGGGGATATGCCGAAGGGGCCCGGCGGTAGACGCCGGGCCCCTTGGATGGGTCGTGGATCAGGTCAGGAAGATGTCGCTGTCGTCGATGTCACCGGCCGACCCGGTCATGCTCGGCGCCGATGCCAGAGACGGTGCGACGCGGGGGCGGGCGCTGGCGATGCGGGGGTTGCCCGTCCCGGGAGCCGGGGTGCGGCTCGTGAGCTTGGTGAGCACTGCGATCTCGTGCCGGATCAGTTCGTCGCTGATCGCGGGGTCGGCTTCGAGGTTCGCGGCGATGGTCAGGTCATTGCCGCGTTCGACCCCGGCCTCGATCCGCAGCCGCGCCAGGTGCATGCAGGCGTACGCCCGGTTCGCGGTCGGGGCGGGCTTGCCGCTCTGCGACATCTCTCCAGCGGAGGGCGGGCCGCTATTGGACTGGTTGTCGCTGATCGTCCACGGGAACGCGACGTCGGGGACCATCGGGTTGCCGACGCGGACGTCCGATTCGATGCGGGTCTGCTCGCCGCCGACCTCGCCGGTGTTGGTGCCGGAAACCGGCGCGGTGACGTCCTGCAGGTTGCCGTACGGCTCTGCCGGGAGCGTGCCGCCGGGCTGCAGCGCGGTGTCGGTGGCGGCGGCCGGGACTCCGTTGGTGGAGTTCCCGGTCTGGCCGGGCGAGCGGACATCGTCGTTCGTCTCGGGCGTCGCGGCCTGCTCGGTGGTCTCGCTGGGGCCCTGCTCGCCCGGGTCGGGGATGGGCTGCGCCGGGTTGGCGATGTCGGCCGCCTTCGCGATGCCGTCGACCTCGGCCGACACGCCAGCCAGCCGGGCGATGAGCTGGATCTGCTCGGCCTGGACAGCGAGCTGCTTGCGCTGGTCATCGATGACGGTCTGCTGGGCCTGGACGGCCGCCATGAGCGTACGGCTCATACTCGGGACTCCTTCAAAGCCAGTCTTGCTCACGACGGATGCCGTGGGCGTGGTGCACCCCTTTATCCGCGAAAGCCGCCGGGGACAGCAGGCGGCGGGACAGAAGCTTCGCCCTGCGCTTCTCCAGGTGTGAGGAGCTGGGCCTTCTGGCAGTTGGGGCAGACGTCACCCGCCACGATGCCGTCGTCGGCAGCCATCGGGTTGCCCATGTTCTGCGTCCGGGGCGGTGTGGCGTCGGCGCTGAACCCGCAGCTCGGGCACAGCAGGTCCCCGATGCCATCCCCGGGCTGACCCATCATCGGCTGGTCCTGGGTGCCGACCTGGTCTTGCAGGGCCGCGTCCGGGCCCTCTGGGTCATCAGGCCGGTCAGGCATGTCCGGTCCCTGCGTGAAGGGCTGCCCGGTGTGATCCTGAGCCCTGTAAGGGAGGTCTCGCGGAGCGGCCTGTCCACCCACCTCGGGGTCGATCTGGTCGTCCTGAACGTTGGTGTTGCCGTCGGGGTCGATCTCGTCCGGCTGGATCATTCCGTCGCCGTCGCGGTCGGAGACGGCGGGCCCGTGCTGGGTGCCGTCCAGGGCCTGGTCGCCGTACGGAGAGTCGGGCAGAGAACCGTCCTCGTCGAGCGCACTCGGGTCGGCCATCTGCGCTTGCGGGTCCTCGGCGCCGGGCATCGCCGAGGCACCGTCCACCCTCTGCAGTTCCCCGTTGTCGTCGACCAGCGTGGGATCGACGACCTGCTTGCGGAGGTCGAGGCGCTTGGCCATGTCAAGATCGGGGTCTCGGAACTGGGCCGGGGGCGAAATGAATCCGCAGATCTGGCAGGCGTCACCGTCGTAGGTGTCGGAGTCGCCGCAGACCGGGCAGTTCTCCTCGCGCAGGGTGTCGACGTCCGCAGGCGCTTTCATTTCCCCGTACGCGATGCGCGCGATCGTGCCGTCGGGCAGGATCGCGTCGGCTGACACAAGGCGCGCCACGTGGCTGTTGTCGTCTGCCTGGAGCTGCGGCGTGTGTTCGGCCGCCAGGTCTTTCCACTGGGAGCGCTGGTTGCGCATGACGGTGGCGCGGCCCTTGCCGCCTGGGGACGTCTTGTCCTCTTCGGAGTTCAAGCGCTGCCGGGTCAGCCAGGTGACGGCCTGCACCTCGTGCGGCGGCACGTGGCGCCCCTCGCGGTCGGAGATGACGGCGGCTGCGGTGCGGTAGTGCTCGGCGGCGTGCTCGTAGTAGTGCCGGTTGCCGGAGGGAAAGCCCTTCGCGTCGTCCGCGTTCAGGCGGCGACCGGCCGCCACCGACAGGGCGTGGCGGTCGATGACGACCCGCTTTGACGGCTCGCCGTGCTCGTCCATACCGCCGTGCTCGATGAGGTGGGCAAAATCCTGAGTCTTGGGACCTTTCAGGACCTTCTGGTGGTCCTCGCCGTCCATGATTTTCTGGGCGGCGCTGGCGTGGCTGCCCATGACCATGAGCCCCTCGCCCCTGCCGACTGCATGCCCCTGCACGAACGACCGGGCGGCGTTGTGCTGGTTGGCCCACCAGTTCTGCTGCGGCGAATACGCCGACAGCACACCCGCGCCCTTATGCGCCGCCTCGGCGTCATCCGTGATCGCGGGATGCAGTTTCGCGATGGCCCTGGCGACGTGGTGGGCGTCCGGGTACCAGCGGGCGCCCTGCTTCTTTTCCTCGTCGGTCGCCTGGTTCCAGTGCGAGAGGACGTGTTCGTGGCTGAGTCCTGTCTCCTTGAACCACGGGTGGTCGCCTGGGTTCTCGTACTGCGGCCTGGCCGCCTCAACTGCAAGAGGCGTAGCGGCGGCATCCTGGCGCCGGGCGAAGAGGTGCCCCTGCTGCCACGTCTCCTGGGACTGGGCAGGAGCCACGTGCGTCTTGCTGGCAGCCTTGCCAAGACCTCGCGCGTCCACGCCGAGGAAGTGCGCGGTCGGGTCTGCCGGAGGTTCCACCAGGAGGCTGTTCTCGAAGAAGCTGAGGCCGTAGCAGGTTTCGCGGACCAGCTCGCCCACTCGCTTGCCGCTCGCGGTCTGGCGGAAGAGGCGCTGCCCCTTGAGACGGGGTATGTGGGAGCAGTACTCGGCGGGGGTGGTGGCGACGTTTCCGCAGGCGGAGCAGACCGACCGCTCGACGTCGCAGCCCATGGAGGTCCGGTCGACGTGGCCGTCGAGGATTGCTTTGGCCAGCCGGGGGAAGCGGACGGCGTCGACCTCCATCAGGACCTCGGCCCACGTGTCCGGCGTGCCGTCCGGATTGCGGTCCTTGTGGAGTGCTGCGTCGATGATGACGCCGCGTGCCCTGCGGTGGTCGCCGTTGACGTGGTTTACGAAGACTGGTTTGCCCACGAAGCTTCGGTAAGCCGCCGCGATCTCCTCGGCGGGGAACTCGTCGTGGTTGTCATTGGTGCGGCTGGAGATGGCTCGCGATCGTACGTAGAGGTATCCCGGGCGCGGCTCGTACTCGAAGACGGCGCGGTGGGCCGCTTTGGTGACGCGCTGTTGCTCGCCGAGCGACGCGGCGATGATCTGGGCCGTGGCGAACTTGAGCACGGGGGTGTCCTCCTGCGCGGGCGGTGAGCGCGTTGGTGCGCTTCACCCGTTCAGGCAGCTGGGAGGCTGTTGAACAGCAAGTCGGGCGGTGCCCGGCGGGCCGTTCGTGGACTAGACCTGTGAAGGGCTCGTGGAGAACGGTGCATAAGGGGGTGTGGAGTGGAGGATTGGGGGCAAGGATGTTGGGCATGGGGCGAACATTCCAACCCGGAATGCGGCCACTCACTTGGCGACAAATAGACTGAGCGGCGAAATCCAGCTAACGTGCAGGCTGTGCGTTGCCCCCTGGAGTGGGCACCCAAACTTCTTGACCACCACGCAATGAGAGGACCCCGGCCGACCTCCTTGGTAGGGGAGTTGGTGTCGGCCGGGGTCCTACCTCCGGTCAGGTCATTCAGCTGTAGTTGGCGGTCTACAACCGGTCCTCCGGAGATCCCGACGTGGCGGTCGCCGGGTCGGAGCTGGCCTTGCGGTGCTTGCCTTCGTAGATCGGCCTGGCGGTGGAGCCGAGAAGGAGACCTGCGAGCGGCCAGCGGGTCTGGAGCAGGGACGCCACGAGGTAGTACGCGAAGGCGAACGCGCCGGTCAACCCCTGCGCGAGCAGGAGTCCCTCGGAGTCGTCGACCTTCACGTTGTGCGTGGCCAGGAAGGACAGGATCGTCCCTGCGATCATCGGGACGATGGTCCGTACAAGCGCGGGAGTGGGCACCAGGGCTCCTAGGGCAGAGGCGGTCTCTTCGCCCCTTACTCCCGTTGGACCGGCACCGGACAGCAGCGCGACGGGCGGAATCTGCAGTTGATCACTGCTTGCCACTTGCGCCCTCCCCGTACACGACCGGTCCCTTGCTGTGGGTGATCGTAGACCTACGATGCCCCATAGTGTCAACTTGAGTTACGGATAAGGTCGTTTTAAGGCTGGGCACGTAACTCAGGCCGACGGTACGGGTAGGATCACGCGGACCACAGGGGCAGATTTTTCAACGTGAAGGGGAGGCGACCCATGGAGGCGCCCCAGAAGACTCTGGCTGAGAAGCTGGCCACCCTGATCGGCCTCAAGCGGCGGCCAGACGGCACGATGTACCCGAAGAGTGAGATCGCCGAGGCCGTCTCTCGGTTGTACGCCGAAGACCGAATCTGCGCGGCGCGCGCGGCGGCGGAAGAGGCGGGGGCGAGCGAGGCCGAGATCGAAGCCGCCGTTGCCGAGGTCCGGGCGGAGAAGCCGCTCCTCAACCGGGCTTACCTCAGCCTCCTGGTCAACGGCCACCGCGACAACCCCACCGTGACCGTCGTCGAGTATCTCGCCCAGTGGTTCGGCGTGAGCCCGGCCTACTTTTTCGGCGGTACCCCCGAGACGAGTGCCACCGAACGGGAAGTGGAACTCGTCACGGAGTTCCGCCGGTTGGTCAAGGCCATGCAGGAAGGCGGTCAGACGGATGCGCCCCAGCTCCTGACGTCCCTCACGCGTGGCCTGAGCGCTTTGTCGCCCGAGACGGTCAGGGGGATGATCCACATGCAGCTGGCGGCCATTGACCTGGCCAGCCGGGAGCAGCAGTAAGGAGTGCTCGTACTAGGGCTAATGTCACCGTCATGGCTTACTCTGAGTGCCATAAAGAGTTTTGTTCAGTGATCAACATTCCCGGGGGCGAGGATGAAGCTGGGGCGCGGACTCAAAGCGGAGTGGCGGAAGATACTTAACGATCTTGTTTTGCCGCAGAAGCCCCTCACCTCAGAAGGGCTTCTCCGCGAGTACGTACAGCAAGCCCGTGGCAATCGCCTGTCCATAAGCCGTGATGCGGACGTCGCCTCCCCGGGAGGCCCCAGCGGCATGTGGTTCCCCAGCAACGGCGTCGACCTCGTATGGGTCCACCCCAGCGCGACGGGCGTCCAGTTCGACCAGATCATCGGCCACGAGATGGGCCACATGGTCAACGGAGACGAGCCGGAGCAGCTCGATCTTCGCGACCTCGTCAAACTCCTCGCCAGCGCCTGCAAGCACACCAGCCCGGAACTGTGGGCCGCCTCCATGTGCCGCACACACTTCGACGAGGACCGGGAGCGGCGAGCGGAGGAGTTCAGTTATTTCACCTCCCGCTGGCTCAAGACACAGCCCGAATCGGACAGGCTCCTCGCCAACATGCGCGAGGCCCTCGACACCAAGGGCTCCTGGTGACCATCACACCCGACCTCTTTGCCTGGATTGTCGTCGCCCTCCTCACCGTCGAAGTGGTTCGCCGGGCCCCCGCCGCCCTGCGAAGCCCCAGAGCCCGCACCCTGTGGTTCGTTTTCGTGACACTCGACCTGTCTATGGCCATGAGGATCAGCGGCATCGGAGACGTCCTGTACTCGCTCACCGGCATCGATGACATCGCCACCCTGGCCAAGCACTTGATCGGCATCGCCGCCGTGGCCGGACTCCTGCGATGGGTCACCAGCGTGGTACCCGGGCGCATGGACGGCTCCAGCGAGCCGACCTACCGCCGCGTCATCAGCAACCGGCCGCGCCGGGTCCTTACCTGGTGCGTCATCATCGTGATCACCGCGATCTTCCCCCTGTCGTCCCGACGCAGCGGCGTGGGCGCCGAGGACGCCGACTACATTTTCCAGCAGGCAGGACACCTCTGGGGTTCCCTGCACCTCCTCCTTTTCTACACGTACCTCGTCTTCGGCATGGTCAGCGCGGCTCTGATGTGCCTGTCGGCCGCCGACCACCCCGAAACCCGGGGTGCCTTCAAGCGCAGCATGCAGGCCCTTGTCATGGGCTGCACTTTCGGTGCCCTCTACGGCGTCATCCGCTCCGGATACCTGATCGCCAGACTCTTCGACAGGCCTTTCCTCGGCGGTGAACTCCTCGTCGACATCGGATCCAACATCTGCATCATCACTTGCATCCTGCTGATCATCTGTGGCAGCGCCGCACCGATCTGGGAGCGCGTTGGCGCACGCATGGACGCCCATGGCGCAGTCAACGACCTACGCCCGCTCTGGACCAGTCTCACCACCGCCGCCCCCGCAGTCCTCTTCGAGGAGGACCAGCAACAGCGGGACCGCATCTGCGCCCGTGTCGCCCCGCGCCTGCGCCAGCACCTACGAGACCTCGTCCAGACCATCTACGACTTCTGGAACTGGCGCGACCTTGATTACCGCCTGCACCGCCGCGTCAACCAGATCCTCGACGCGGCACTGACCATCCAGGCATACGTCCCGCCGCCACTCACCGACGAAGCCCAACGCATCGCCGACGAACTGAGCCTGCCGGACCACGTCGTCTCGGCTTACCTGCTGCGCACGGCGATTCAGCGGATGAAGGCGGGAGAGGAGCCCTGCGAGAAGTCCTCCCGCATGACCATCCTGCAGCCCGAAGACGACCTCGCCAGCACCGTCGACAAGCTGCTCCCGATCGGCACGGCCATGGCCGACCGGGTGGCCATGGGACGCCTCGACCGCAGGCTCGCCACCCTCACCTAGTCACATCTTCGCGTCGCACTCCTCGCCCATCAGGCGCTCCAGGGAGTCAGGGGTCGTCAGCAGCCGCCCGCATCGCCAGCACCGCTTGGACTGCCTCGCCCAAGCCTCTCCCGCGCCGCGTTGGTCGCCCAGGACAGCCGCCAGCGCGGCGCGCAGTCGCGCGTTGGCGGCGTACAACTTCCAGATCCGGGGCTGCCCCTGTTCATCCAGATGGGCGAACTTGGTGTAGTCCGTCTCGTTGTCGCGCCCGCGCAGGTAGCTCGCGACGAGCGAGCCAGGCTTGAACCTGGAGTCGTCCGGTTGCCTGAGGATTCGGATGGTCACGTAGTCGCCCTGGTCGTCACCGAACTGGGCGGTGAAGTACCCGGTGAGCGGCTCACCGGGCTTGCGCGCGGCGGGGACCGTAGCCGTGGCCGGGACCTGCTTGGTGAAATACCCGGTGGCCGACTCATCCGTCTCGCGGGTGACAGGAGCCGCCTGCGCACTCGGGGCCTGGTTCGCGGCTGTCGAGGTGGTGCTGGGGAACGGGCATTCCCCGGGCTTGTGCCGCACCATCCAGCTGTTGCGCAGCTTGATGCGCTGCCCCTGCCCCGGCGCCACGTACGCCCTGCAGCCCGCGCGGCAGCACTGCCCCCCCGAACTTGTTTGTCGCGACGGTCTTGCCCGCCGCTTCCATCTCCTCGGCGGTCGGTGAGAAGAACTCCACGGAGGCGGGCGGAGAGGTCGGAGCGTCCAGGCCGAAGTCGGGCCTGCCGTTCTCGTCGTAGCCTCGCAGTGTCAGCGGTCCCGTCAGCCGGAACGCCATTCTTCCTCCCTCGCTCGGTGCGCGCACTTTACCTGAACTTTCAGGTAGTTCATGGGGAGTTGTATGAATAAAAGAGCCCTCCCATGCCATGCATGGGAGGGCATTTTTCGACCGGAAAGGCTCAGGAGAGCAGCATCCGCATGGCCTCCTGCATCTCGGCGAGCGAGAGATCGGCACCGCTGCGGACCTTCTCCCGGAGCTGCATCTTCTGCCGCTCCAGGTCAGATATGCCGTAGTACGGGTCGGGCGCGTGGGCGGCCAGGATCCTCCGCACGGCGGCCAAGTCCGCCGACGCGGGCGTGACGAAGACGATCAGCGGATTCTGCGCATCTACCGCCACCGTGCCGCCCTCCGCCACCACCGGAGGACTGACCACCAGACGCACCTCGTCACCAAGAGCCGCGCTCACCTCGACCTGCAGCTGCCCGATGTTCACCTCGCGCGGCCACGCGAAACGCTGGCAATCGCCTGCGAACGGGTCGACCATGCTGCTGGCCTGCTCGGAGAGCACGGCGGTGTTAGTGACGTCGTCTGTCAGCTCAGCCATGTGGTGTCGTCCTCCTGGGCCGCCAGGATCTGTTCCAGGTCGGCGTAGTGGGTTCCCTTGATGTCCAGACGGTCCAGATTGGCCGCCCGCACGTTCTCGCCCTCGCTGATCAGCTCTTGGCGCTCGGCCAGCGAGAAGTCCTTCAACGCCTGCCGTCGCAGGCCAGCCATCGACGGCGTCAGCGCCTCGTCCTCCGAGGGGATCTGCACTCCGTCAGTCGCCGGGAGGGCTCCCTCGGGCTCGCTGTCGAGCGTCGCCTGCGTGCCGCCAGGCTCGAACAGCGCCGCGCTGTAGCTCTCCAGCGGAAGCTGCCGGTTCCACCCCACCGGGTCTGAACCGGCCAGGGGTCCGGCCGAAGCCGGGTTCTCCCATGGCGTCCTCGGCGACGTCGCGCCCGGTGTTTTGGGCAGCTGGTGGGAAGTGCCGGACGGCTCGCCGAACGGGGCACCCGCTGTAGCGGTCCGCTGCCGCAAGCCGACGGAAGCCAGTGCCAGGGACAGCTCCTGCGGATCCTCTCCGGCATCGGCGGCCCTCCGGGCGACCACCAGCATCGGAGCCTCGGCGAGCTGCTTTTCAACCGCGCGGGCGATGCTCGCGGTCGAGGGAGCCAGCCGATTGACGTCCGAGTCGATGTCGTAGCGGACGACTACCTTGCGCGGTACCCAGGAGGGCTTGTCCTCGTTGGCGTGGATGTCGCGGCCGAACATGCCCTGGGACTGGGCCTCGTAGTGCAGGGCAAGCGCGTGACTGCACATCCGTCCCGCGAACCGTGAGAAGTCGTCGTCGGCGCCCCAGTGGTAGGCGCCCCACTTGCAGCCGCAGGACCACGAGTGCGCGGCCATGCGACCGGGCATCCGCTGCAGGCCCGTCTCGTACACGTGGTGGTCGCCCTTGATCTCGGCGAACACCATCCCGTCACTGGCCAAGGTCACACGGACCCGGCCCTCGGACCGCAATCTCTTGGCCTTGGCGACGACGTCTTTCCAGGCCGCTGTGACGTGGAAGCGGAAGTCGGCGTCGGCAGCGGCCGTGACGATGAGGGAGGTGAACAGCTCGGGGGCGCGCCCCCACCGCGCCTGCCGGTCCTCGCGGGCCGCGTACACCTTCTGCAGCGCCGGGTCGGGCCTGGCAACCAGGATCTCTGCCAGCTCGGGGTAGTCGGCGGCGGCCGTCTGCTCCATCGCGGCCGTGGTGACGGCGGCCGGGCGCAGCTGCGAGGCCGTGTAGGCGCCGCCGCCCATGCCTCCGTCGAGGGTGACCTGGTACTCCTCATTGCCCGGGTACGGGCCGTCCAGGACGGCCGTCACGGTGCCGGTGAAGCCGTCCGTGGTCTGCACCCGCTGCTCGGGCCGGAAGTCCCAGTAGTCCTCGGGGCGTGCGGCCAGCCGCTGCATAGCCAGCGTCTGGTGTCGATGGCGCGGCGGTAGTTCAGGCTGGATGCCCACACGATCCTCCTCAGGTCTTTCTTCACCCCTTGGGCGAACTACGCCGGGGTGAGACAGGAATCAGCGGCTGCCGAGGTACAGGGAGACCACCGCCGTGAGGAGCGCGAGTACCGGGATGATGCCCTTGTAGATGAACTCCCGGGCGTTCTGGCGGCGTGAGCGGATCTCGGCGTGCAGCGCCTGGCGGGCGGTCTCGGCGTCCTGGTCCAACTTGTGCTTGAGGGCGTTGTGCCCGGCCTCCAAGGCGTGGAGTTCGTCCTCGGCCTGTGCGATGCGCTGCTCCAGGAGCCGCTTCTCGCTTTCCCACAGCTCCTTGGTCATGAAGGAGTCCAGGCGGGTCTTCACTTCTGTCAGGGTCTGCTGGACCTGCTCCCGAGTGCGCTGGGAGTCGCGCTCGATGAGTTGCCACAGCTGCCCCAAAGTGGGCTCGGGCTGGGTGGTCATGGCGCTCCTTGCGTACGTGGTCGGCCCTTCTTCACCCCTTGGCCGTCCGAGAGCCCGCCCCGGACAGCGCGAGGGCCCCGGAAGGGCGTGAATTCACCGCTTCCGGGGCCCTGCTGGCCGCACCCCGCTACTTGGCGCGCTTGCCGTTGGCGACCTCCCACGCGTACTGCCAGGTCCTGGGCCCGACCAGACCGTCGGCGGGGCCGAGGGCCGACAGATAGTGCTGCTGGAGCGCCTTGACCTTGTCCAGGTCGATCTGCGTCATGGTCTCGCTGGGGCCGACCTTGTAGCGCGGACCCCAGTCGCCCTGGTGCAGCCACGTCTGGAGCTGCTTGGCGTAGGCGTTACTGGCGCCCCGGACGAAGAACTGGCGGCCGGGGAACGGCGGCGCGGTCGCCGGGGCCGAGCCGCCCAGCAGCTGACCGAGGCTCTTCGCCCCGGGGATGCCGTCGGCGTCGTCACCGGAGAGACCGAGGCTCAGCTGGTAGTCGCGGTAGTTCAGGGTGTCGGCGTCGCTCCACTCGGGACCGGGGCCCTCGGTGTAGTGACTGCCGAAGCCCCGCGCGACCAGAGCCTGCCCGACAGCGGTGACCTGCGTGCCACGGGCGCCGTAGCCGTACTCCTTGCCGCTGATCGTCACCTTGTAGCGGGCCACGCCAGAGGGCTGGGCCGCGTTGGCCGAGTCATCGGCGCTGTACCGGGGGCGTCCGAACCCGGCGATCGTCTCGACGCCGCGCACGCGCCGGGCGCACACGTTGGCCGTGTTGCCCTCGATCGTGTAGACGGTGCCGCCCGAGACGCTGGTGACGATGCCGACGTGGTCGATGGCGCCGATCTCGCTGGAGCCGTCCCAGTCGAAGAAGACGATGTCGCCGCGCCGGATGCCGCTGGCCGCGATGCCGTTGGTCATGGCGGTCCACTGCCCGGCCTCGCGGAAGCGGGCGGCGTGCGCGACGGTGTAGGCGTAGTCGGTGTCGAAGAGAACGCCTTCACGCTCTCCGGCCTGGGTCGCCCAGTAGGTGATCGCGGCGTCGCACCAGGCGAAGTTCCCGCTGTAGTCGGCACCGTTGCGCTCGCGGTACCAGTCCTGGATGAAGTTCGGCTCACCCAGACCCAGGGACTTCTCAGCCTGGGCGATCATCGTTTCGAGGCTCATGCGTCCGCACCCCCGGCCACCGGGGCGCCGTAGACACCGTCGGCGTTGGGGTCGCCGAACTCGTCGGCGAGGAGCTGCGCCTCGTCCGGCAGGGTCGGGCCGTTGTCGGTGCGGACGAGCAGGGCGGCCTGCTCGGCCTGGGTCAGGTTCGCGGTGTCCGGGCGCAGGTCGCCCATCGGGTCCTCCAGCTGTGGTGAGGAGATCTCTCACCTGTTGGGGAGGCCCGATGGGTCCTGGACAGCAATGCGCCTACAGCGGATCGACGCGGAAGTTCCGCCAGCGGGGCCGGTTCGTGAGCGAGCTGACCGATCCGGCGGTCAGGTGGACATACCCGCCCCGGTAGTCGGTGTTGCCGCTGACGACCTGGACGTCGGGTTCGACGTCGGTCCGCCGGACGATGACCTGTGTCGGGGTGACATCCACCTGGAAGGTCATCCACGTGTTCGCGACGGGGGCCGTGGTTGCCTGGGTGGTGCCAAGCTGCGTACCCGAGGTGACTCCAGCGGTGTGCGCGTACAGCTGCAGGTCACCTGAGCCGCGTAGCGCCATGTGGTAGCCGCCGCTCGCGTTGGCGGTGCCGAATTGGTAGGCGTCGTCGGAGAGCTTGCCGAACGCGATTCCCGCGTGTTCGGTGGCTGCGGGGACCGCCTCGTACTTCATGTCGAAGGACACCCGGTACCCGGCGGCCGGGAAGGACGTCAGGGAACGGGACCCGATCACGGCGGCGGCGCCGGTCGTGTTGAAGTAGACCGATCCGTCGCTGGTGTCGTACTGGAGGGCCCGGTTGTTGTTGTAGAGGGCGGTGCCCATGTCACCCGGTGCCTTCACACCGGTGATCCAGTCGTCGGCGGGGCTGACGGGGGTGGTGCGCAGGACGTGCTGCGGCTGGGCGCACATCATCCCCTGCACACCGAGCGC
Source organism: Streptomyces sp. NPDC054883 (assembly GCF_053610645.1). Lineage (NCBI taxonomy): Bacteria > Bacillati > Actinomycetota > Actinomycetes > Kitasatosporales > Streptomycetaceae > Streptomyces > Streptomyces sp. NPDC054883. The sequence continues at coordinate 124,746 of NZ_JBSGYT010000014.1, forward strand.
GGTCAGGCGGGTGACATCCGAGCGCCGGTGCACCTCCCAGCAAATGGTGGGCAGACCCCGGGCGACGATCTGCGCGATGCGGACGTCGGTCATGGTGTGCGGGACGCCCCACATGTCCGGCGCCGACACCATGGCGTCCATCTGGGCATCCGTGGTGGTGGCGTCCACGTACGCCCAGGTGCGGATGTTGCGCGCCTTGGCCCACGCGAATCCGGTCGCCAGGTAGTGCTGCTTCCACACGATGCTGCGGTAGGCGTGCGAGAAATGATCGTTGAGCATCTGCTGGACGACCGGCTGCGCCGCGTTCGTCTTGGGCTCGATGAAGATCACGCATCGGCCGACGAACCGGTCGAGGACGGCCCGCAGGGTCGGCAGGGGCTGCTCCTCCCAGTTCGGCCCGAGCAGCGGCTTGGCGTTGGTGCGGATGAGGTTGCGGGCCGCCGGGTACGTCCAGTCCGACAGGTTCCCGGTCTTGTTCGTGGTGCGGTCCAGGCTCGGGTCGTGGATACATACGGGCGTGCCGTCGCCGGTGATGTTGACGGACAGCTCGATGGCCTTGAGGCCGTTGCCGACGGCTGTTTCGTAGGCGAGCATCGTGTGCTCGGGGCTTTCCATGCCGCCGCCACGGTGGGCGACGAAGAACGGGTTGACCCCCAGCAGGTCGTTGATGGTGTAGACCGTCTCCCGGCTGAATCGCCGCTGGCGGGCGGTGGCCGTGGTGGTCGGTCCGGTCAGGGTGGTGACCTCGGCGCCGATGGCGACGGACCCGCCCACGGACGAGTCACGCAGTCCGTCGGTGGCCGCGTGCAGGTAGCCGCTACCGACCTGCACCTGGCAGGCGCCGGTGAGGTAGATGCCGAACTGGGGGGACGAGGAGCCCGTGCCGTTGTCGTCCACGCCCGGGTAGCAGGAGATGGTGTCGACGATCAGGGGCGTGGTGGCGCCGAGTACGGCCAGGCCCGCATAGTTGCCACCGCCCGACCCGCCGTTGCGGCCGTCGCGGCGGGCCATGTGTCCGCTGATGGTGATGGGGGCCGCGCCTGTCGCATCGATGCGGGTGCCGTCGCCGAAGTTCCGGTCGGTGGAGCACGAGTCGAGGAGCATGCCGCCGGAACCCGCGCCGTTGCCCCAGGCCCCGGTCAGGTAGATGCCGTGTCCGCCGTTGAGTTCGGCGCGGCAGGAGCTGATCTGGCTGTTGGCCAGGTTGGACAGAACGAAGCCCGAGCCCCAGCAGGAGATGGCCTGGCAGGCGATCATCGTCAGACCGGTGAGGCGGCTGAGGCTCATGCCGCTCCCCCGGCAGGAGTCGACGACCACGGAGTGCAGGCGCCAGTTCGAGGGGAACACGTTGTCGACGCCGCTGGTGACGATGCCGTTGGCGGACATCTTGCGCAGGGTGACGTTCCGTATGACGGCGTTGCGGACGTCGCCCGAGGCGCTGATGCCGTCTACCGGCTTGCTGGCATCCAGGGTCGAGCCGTCGATCATGACGTCGTTGATGCGCTGCTCGGACGACACGCTGCTGTAGGCGCCGCTGGCCTGGTCCTTGAGGACGATGACAGCCGAGCCGACAAAGCTGGCGAGAGGCTGGATGTAGCAGGCCGGGTCGGACATGCTGACGCCTGAGGCGAGGTTCGCGTGGCTGCCCTGCAGGATGACGCCCGGCGGTATCGACAAAGGCGCGGCAGTCCGATAGACGCCACGGGGCAGGTAGACGATCCCTCCGGGCGGGCACGCGTTGAGGGCGGCTTGCAGGGCGGCCGTGTCGTTGGTGGCCCCGTCCCCCTTTGCGCCCCGGTCCGTGACGTTGATCCATCCGAGGGCGGACTGACCGAGCTGCGCGACGGTCGCGGCGTCCTGGGGGCTGACGCCGTTGGCGAGATTCGTCAGCCGCTGCCCGTTCAGGTCCACGGCTGCCGTCGGCGGCTTGATCTCATGCAGGGCAGGAGCCTCATGGACGTGGCTGGCATCGGCCGCCTTGCCGCTGCTACCGGCCGAGCGGACACCCAGCGGCTGGATGTCGGTGGCCGCGCCGCTGATCTCGACCCCGCCACCGGCCCCACCGCCTCCACCGCCGCCGCCGAGGTCGGGCGGGAGCTGGTCGTGGGGGACCCGGCCCGAACCGTCCAGGATCGGGTACCCGCCCGGCAGACCGCGCTCGTTGACCGGCTGGAAGAACGTCGCCGCCGGGAGTGGCTGGTCCAGCCTGGGCGCGGTCGCCAGGTCGATCGGGCCGCCGTCGTACGGCACGGCGATGTAGTAGGTGACCGGGGCCAGACCGGAAATGTTCTCCGTCACCTGGAGCGTGCCGCCGCCCGGGGGCAGCGTGGACGGATCGTTCGTCGCACGGACGGAGACCGCGATCTTGCCCTGCGCGTCCAAGGTCGCCACCAGCGGCTGGCAGTCCGCGATCGCACCGCCGTTGAACAGCGGACCGACCAGCTGGAGCCGCACATTGCCCGTACGCGGAACCGCGCCGTTGAGGTAGGTCCTGGTGACCGGGATCATCGTGAACGCCATCAGACCTGCCACTCCTCGTTGATGTCCATCTCAGTCACGTGGCGCCGCATGCCCACGTGACGGGGGCCGCCATACAGGCCGATCGGCTCGCGCCGCTCCACGGCCTCCGGCACCCCCTTGTCCTGCTCGTCCCCGTCCGCAGACGCCTTGGGAGGCACCAGCGCCTTGGGCCGGTGTTTGTTGGCCAGGGCCCGCATGCGCCCGGCGTTGTGGAACAGGTTCGTCTTCTCCATCCCGGAACTGGTTTCGTAGGGGGAGCGGGAGCCGGACTTCGGCATGCTGGAGCGCTGCTCATCGGACTCCGGCGGCCGGGAACCTCCCTGGTCGGCGTCCACCGGCTCGGGCACCGAGCCGGGCTCGACCACCCCTCCGTCGGCCGGAGTGGTCGTCAGGTCCTGCATCGTCGGCGCGAGCGTCGGCTGGGAGCCGGTCGGATCGAGGCCCAGGAGAGGGACCCTCAGACCGTCGGCCTGCAGCTGCATCGGATCCTGCTGCTCCGGAAGCGCGCGGGGCTCGAAGTCGGCCCGCAGGTCCATCGGAATGGGCAGACCCTTGTCCCGCAGGGCGACGTAGGACGCCTTGCGGGTCTCCTGCTCGACGACCGCCAGGGCGACGGCCTCGTCGCGGGCCTTCTCGATCTCGTCGTCGAAGTCGATGGAGACGTTGTGCAGCCGTGTCCGCATCGACACCGGGACCCCGGCCTCGCGCAGCGCCTCGAAGAGCTGCGTCTGCGCGGCCTCGTCCTGGAGGCTCATCGTGCGGAACTGGAGGTCGGGGATCAGCAGCTTGGGCTGTTCGACGATGCGTTCCTCGCCGGTCTCCTCATCGACCTCGAAGACCTCCTCCATCTTGACGTAGCGCTTGCCGCCCCGCTCCTCGTAGTCGAAGTGCTCCTGGGCCTCCGCGACGACGAGGGCACGCTGGCGGTAGTGCCGGTGCAGCAGCTGCTGGTAGTTCGTCAGCATCTGCGTGACCAGGTCTCGGTTGAGGGCGTCGGCCGCGTAGGTCTCACCGGAGCTGGCACCGGCCAGCATCGTCTTGGACAGACCGAAGGTCTGCAGGATGCGACCTTCGATCCGCTCAAATTCGCCCGAGAGGTCCGGCATGTCCTCTCGCCCGAGCACGGCCTCCATGTTCACGCCGAAGTGGCTCATGATGATGCGGAAATCCGCCGCGAGCGCGGTGTCGACCGCCTCCTCGAAGTCGGCCAGATCATCCTGGCTCGGAATCCACGGGACTCCCGTGCCCAGGTCGGAGGCGGACGCGCCCAGCTTCGCGAGAATCAGCGGAGTGTAAAGCCGGTCGGCAATGGAGTCGACCGCCGCATTCAACATCTCCTCCTGCATCAAAGCCCTCATCGCCCGATACAACAGCGGCACACCCCGCTTATTGAACGTGTCCGCCTCGAATTTCATCTGCCGCAGCAGAACATTCGACACCGGCATGAGGGCGTTGTCGTCGGCGTAGTACGTCAGCTCCGGATACGCCTCCATCAGCTTCGCGTACTCCCACGCAGGCTGACGCGTGCGTATCAGTTCCCGCATCTGCTGCGGGAGCCGGATCAGGAACCGGGGGTCACGCAGGAACGGCGACGGCTGAACCTCCACGTCATCGGGGTTCAGCAGCTCCTCGGAGTCCCACACCCCGAGCGCCTCGTTGAACGTGCCCAGCGGCCAGGCCTCACCCACGGTCCAGTACTCGCGGCCGATATCGACCATGAACTTGTTGTAATTCAGGCCGTCCTCTTCGAGGAAATGCTGGGTATAGAAATCCGTCAGCCGCTCATCCTTGCAGGACATCTTCATGCCCAGCAGCGGATACTTGGAGTAAATGTCCACGCATGATCCGACGATCGGGTGCGACGCGTAGACGAGGCGGCAATACGCCCGCATCTTCTGCATCTGCGCCGGGTCGTCGAACTGGAACGGCATGTTGTTCTGCCGCCAGTAGAAGAGAGGGTCGCGGGGCCGCGCCGTCGCGAAACCTACCGACGGGCTCGACCGTCCTCCCCCGTCCATCGCCTGCCTACGGATGCGCCGGTTTGCCCGCATCTCCTGCGCCTCGCCGGACTCCCCCTCATGCTTGGAGAAGCGCCGGAAAGCGCGCGACATCCGGTTCAGCGCGGCCTCGCTTCGGTCCTGCTGCGGCATCCGGGTCCCTCCCCTTGTGGTGGCTCACCCCTTGGGGCGCCACGAGGGGCGGGGACAGCAACCCCAAAGGTCGCCAGCCCGCTGCCGCAGAACAGCCACCCGGCCCGCCTGCGCGGTGCATCATGTGCGGAGCGCCTTGATCCGACAAGCCGGAGAACCTGTGAATCAGAACCCCGCCCATCGCCTGTCAGACGCCGCCGAGGGCATCCGGGCCTTCAACCACACCTCCCGGGCCGCCGCCCGCGACTGGGAGTTTCCCAGCCACGCGTACAAGGCGGTCGGCAGCCTCTCTTACCTGGCCGGGATGTTGGAGCAGGCCGTGCAACAGTCGGTCCGGCCGGTGATGCACACCTACGAACTCGGCTACCTTCGTATCGAGGGCAATGGCGACGCCGACGCAAAGATGGCCGAGCTGGTCGCAGCCCGCGACGACGCAATGCGCGCCGCCGCAGCGCTGACTGCCGCAGTCCAGCGGATGCACAACGCCACGTCCCCCATGTGCCTGGGCACCACCGGTCTGCCGGAGTTCGAGGGTGACGACTGACGGCCCCGGCTTAGTCGTCGGGCGGAGCATCGGCCTTCCGGCGACGGGCCTTGACCGGCGCGGCCGGAGCCTCATCCGCCAGCCCGTACGCCAGCAGCTCCTGCGCACGGGCTTCCTGGCCGACCGGCAAGGTCAGCCACTGGCCCGGCTCGTACACTCGCCCGTCGAGTGTGATCTGCACCCGGGCCTTCACCGAGACCGTCATCGGCCCTCCCCCAGAACGCTGGCCAGATACTCGACGTACGCGGTGCGCTCCAGCGTCCGACCAGTCCTGGTGCGGTAGGCGGACTCCTTCTTCCCGAAGGGCGGTCCGCCCCCGCCACTCGGTCCGTCCTCGGGCCCGCCGTCGGAGCTGTCGTCGTCACCACCGAACGGCGCCCCGCCACCGTCCTCGCCGTCAGCGGGCGGCTCTCCCGCCCCGTCCACGGGAGCGTCGCCGGGAGTCATCCCAGGCGCGGGCGCACCGGCCGGTGGCATTCCGGGGATGTCCACCGGCATGCCCCCCACCGACTGCGGGTACGCGGAGTACATCGGCTGTACCCGCACCAGGAACGCCTGGTTGCAAAACGAGCACTCGGTGTTCCCGTCCGAGCGGCCGATGACCTGCCCCGAACCGCAGAACGGGCAGTGCGAGATGGTGATCCCATCCCCTGATTGGTGTGCCTGTACCGGGCGCAGCGTCATGGCCCTCACCTCCACCCTCTAGAGGGCGAACGCCTACCCCAGACAGCACAGCCCCTCCCTGGTGATAACAGGGAGGGGCTGCATTCGTCCCTGTTGAAGCCAGGGGCGACGGGACGAGCATAGTGTCAGCTGCCGAACACGATGTGGGGAACGAACCAGGCCGTCAGCCCGGCCCAGGCGATGACGAACGCGGCCTTACCCGTGCGGCTGCTGGTGGTGTGGAACCAGGCACGAATGCGCTCGGACAGGGTGTCGCCGTCGGCCTTGTTGAAAACGGTCCACATCTCGTAGGCGAACGCGGTGGAGAGGATCGCTCCCCACGCCCAGTCAGGGTCCATGTACCTCTCCTAGAACAGGCTGGTCTGGATGGGGGCGGGGTGGTGCGCCGGGGCTCCGGCCTGGTCGAGGCGCTGTTCCATGTGGTTGAAGCGGGCGTCGTTGACACGCTGCGCGTGATCGGCGCGTTCGGCCGGGCCTTCGAACCGGTCAGCGGCCGGGGTGTCCCACTTGTGGCTCATCTCGGACTGGGCGTGGTCGAGGTTGCGCATCAGCTCGTGGTATTCGTTGTGGCCCTGCGTGTCGTGGGCGTTCTGCTGTGCGAGGTCGGCGCGGTCGTCTGCCTCACGGGACGCCGACCCGGCCCACCAGCCCGTCGGGTCGTAGGGGCCGACGTGCTCCTCGTGGACCGGCTGCTGCACGACGTGAGCGGGCGCGGCGACCTGCGGCGCGGGGGTGTGCTGCGGTGCTGGCTTCCACCAGTCTTTGAGGCGCTGCATGATTCCCGCCATGACCGGGTCCAGGGACGCGGTCGGCGACGTGGGACCCGAGGGGCCCGGCGGGGCGGAGTTGGCGAGCTGTTGGTCCAGAGCGTCGAGCCGGTCGTGGACTTCGTTGAATGTGTCCGGACCGCCGTCACCCGGGGCAACGGCGGCCGCGCCGGAGCCGCTCTGGGGCTTGCCTCCCAGGCCCGGCGGCTGCCACTTCTTCACCCGGTCGGTGATGGGCCCGTCGTGCGTGCCGCCCCACGATTCGTAGGCCAGCGGGTAGGCGTCCGCGTGTCTGCGGACGGCCTCGCTGGCTATCCGCAGGCACTCGGCCATCGGCACCATCGGGTTCTCCCGCGCGGCGTGCGCGGCCAGGCGCGCGACCGCCGAGTCCATCAGCGCTTCCTGCGCCGCCGTCACCTTCCGTCGGGCGGCCGTGCGCGCCTGGGCCACACCGGCGACGCGGCGGGCCTCGTGCAGCAGCTCCCAGCGGCGCACGATGTCCGCCCCGAGGTCCGCCATGGGGTAGCCGCGCTGCTGGGCGATGGACTGCAGGTGCGGTTCGGCGAGCGCCAGGCGGTGCGAGAGGTCTTCGGTATCGGTGGCCTGGAAGACCAGCGCGCCCAGCATGGTGTCCGCATCGGCAAGTGCAGCCGTTCGGGCCAGCTCCATCCGCTCGGCTTCGACATCGCGCGAAGTCTCATCCCACAGCAGGGAAGTGAAGTCCATGAGTCAGCTCTCCGTCATCGTGTAGCGCTCGCCGAAATCGACGTCTGGGACGTCCACGTCCACCCCTGCCAGGTGGGCCCGGACAGCGTCCACGGCCTCCGGGTACAGGAATGGACACCGCTCGCCGTCACTGAGCATGCTGAGCGCGGCCTTGAGCAGGACCGTGCATCGATCGAGGTCAGCCAGCATCTGGACGTTTTGCGATACCTGATCGGCGGTCCGCTCGCAGAGCCAGACCACGCCGTCCTCATCCCACCGGACCAGCTCGTCACTTCCATCGCTCTTGGTGAGGTACAGGTTGCGCTGGTGCGGGTTCGCCTGTGCCCGCGAGCGGAATGCCTCCACGTACTGCGTCCACAGACCAGCGAGTTCTTCCAGGGCCACGTCAGAGCCCCTTTGATGCGGCCAGACGCCCCGCCTGCACGCGGCGCCGGAACGCGGCGGTCATCGGCGACAGTCCGCCTCCAGCCGGGGCCGCCGACGCCATGCCGGAGTCGGGGATGTGCACCGGCGTTCCCTGCGGGACGGTCGGCGTCTGCGGTACCACCGGCTGCCCGAAAGGCTCGGCGCCGTTGTAAGGGGCCGCTCCGGCCGGGGCCGCCGCGTCCATCGCGCCGTCGAGAGGACCGGGGCGGCCCGGGCCGTTGATCGGGGTGTCCCCGGTCGGTGACGGAGACGTGCTCGGGTTCGTCGTAGCCAGGTCCACCCCGGTCGCCGCCTGCACTGTCAGGTACGTGCCGTCGGTGGGCAGGCCCTGCGCGGCGGCCACCTTGTGCGTGAACTGCCGGTGCACGGCGATACGCCGGGCCATGCCCGGCTCGATCTCGGCGAGCTTGGCGTGCACCGCGATCCACGCCCCGCGATGGGCGGGGCGGTCGGTGAGGCCCGCGTAGATCCCGGCTTCAAGCTCCGGGGAGCCCTCACGCACCACCGGCGTCCCCGGCGTCCACTTGCTGGCGTACTTGTAACCGCGCTGGAAGTCCGGGTGGCCCATCTCCTCCCGGGTCGCGACCTTCCGCGACACGAACGCCTGGTGGTGCAGCGACTGCCCGTTGTCCCCGCCCATCGACACCGGAACGTCCTGCGGGCGGCCCGGCGCAGGCGCTGAGGTGTACGACTGCGTGTACGCGGGAGCGGCGTGCGCGTCGCCGAACGACGGCGCCGCGTTCGGGTTCGCGGCGTCCGCCGCGCCGGACCCGGCCTCCCCTACGTTTCTCGGCGGCGTGCTCGCCGGGGAGTTCGCGATGTTCGGCTGCACGCTGGGGTGCGGCTGCGTCCACTGGTCGGCCCGGGTCCGCAGACTCGCGTGCGACTGGTGCCCGGAGGAGACCTGGCCACCCTGGTCGTAGTGCGCGTCCCCGGTCACGCCGTCGGCCTGCTCGCCCTCGTTCAGCAGCCAGGGGAACGCAACCGTCGTCGGCAGCGGCTGCGCGGCCGGAGCGTCGTGCACGTCGGTGGTCTGCTGGATCTGCGGCAGACCCGACGCGGCCTGCTTGCGCGGCTCCGAAGGCTGCGGGACACCGCTGGCGGGCTGCGCCGGACCCGGGTCGGCCGGAGCCGCCGAAGGGCCGCCCTGAGCCGGGGCGCCACCGGACTCGACGTGCCCGCCCGCCTGATCCGGCGCCGAAGCACCGCCCCCACCGCCGAGGGAAGGCTGCGGGGCCGGGCCGGTCAGCTGGTCACCGGAACTGTGCCCGCCGGGCACCTCCGGGGAGGAATTGCCGCCGCCACTGACCGCCTGCTGGATCGCCGGAGCCTGGTTGGAGTTCTCCGTGCCCGTCACGCCCGCGTTGATGTCGGCGACCTCAGGGGCGAAGTTGTCGAACACCTCCGGGGGAAGCGGCGTCGGCTTACTGGTAACACCGTCCGGAGCGGTGGTCTGCTGGATCTGGTCCAGCCCCGAGGCGGCCTGAGCCCGCAGGAACGTGGCATAGTCGACGAAGATCGACTCGGCCGCGCCCGCCCGGTCGCCCATGCTCGACGCCAGCACCCGGGCACGCCCGCGCGCCTGCTCCGCGAACTCCTCCGCATCCCGCAGCACGAAGTCGGGGACCGAGCTGTACCAGACCGACGCCTGCGCCACGAGACGGCTGGGGTCCAGCTCCTCGTCGGCGAGGTCGAGCATCCAGTCAGACGCCATCGTGCCGCGCGCCGTCCGGGACACGATGGGCGTCATCGTCTCCGCGATCGTGGCCCGCGCCAGGTCGACTTCCCGTTCCAGCGCGGCGCTCTTCCTCTGCTGCTGTTCCAGCTGATCCAGCTGGGCCACCAGCTGGATCTGTTCCGGGAGAGAGGTGGCGCTCGCGATCTGCTGGAGCAGCTGAGAGCGATCAGGGATGGGCATGCTGTTCTCCTCCTGCGCGCCCGACCGGCGCATCCTGCGGCGTATACGCCTCTCGTCGCGGGAGGGGTTGCGGCGGGCCTCGGCGGCCTGCGGGCGCATCGGCTCGCGAACGGGCTCGTCCTCGGCCCACTCGTCGAGGTAGCGCCGTATGGCATCGCTCATGAGTCACCCCTCCTTCCGCCCCTTGTCTGGGCGTCGGGAGGGGTGAGACAGCAACCTCGGGAGAACTCGGGGAAGGCGGCCCCTTAGACGGCCCTGCCATTCGGCAGGTGCGGCCCGATGTAGCCGACATCGATCAGCCCGGAGCCGTCGCCCGTGCCGTCGAAGACGTGCATTCGGGGCGCGGGCGGACGCCCGCCGCCGATACGGAAGTGCTCCCGCATGAACACCGGACCCAGCCCCGGCACGTCGAACATGCGAGTGTCCGCAAGCCGGGGGTAGTTGCGCTGGACGTTCGCCTCGCTGGGGCAGTACAGGTTGGTGGGAATCAAGGCGGTGGCCTTCGACCACCGCAGGTAGGCCGTGAAGTGCGGCAGCTCGGCGGGACCGACTTCCTGCTTGGCCGTGGCGTACGCCTCAAGCGCCTCCAGGCATGCCCAGGTCCGCTTGATCCACAGCTGTTCGTACTTGTGGTCGCGCAGCTTCTCCAGCGGCGCCGCGAGATCGCCGAGCCGGATGTGGGGCATCAGCTCGTCGACCATGTCCATCAGCTCTTTCCAGCTGTCCGGACCGTCCAGCGGCGTGGGCGCCTGTTCCCCGTACGACCGCCCCGGGACCCTGGCCAGCTGACCGCGCAGCCAGCCGACCTCGGCCGTCAGCCCATCCAGCAGCATCTGCGCCGCCTCGGCGTCACCGAGCGCCGTATCAGCCAGTTGCCTCGTCTCGGCCAGCTCGTCGAGCAAGGGGTTCTCGCGAAAGACGCGCAGGGCCTCTTCCGAAGCCGCTGCCTTCCTCTCGGCCGCCTGTCGCTCCTCTGCCCTGCCCCGGATCTCCTGGGCCAGCTCGTCCTTCGTGCGCCGCAACTCCTCCCGCAACTCCTCGGCGTCGGACTCCGCCTCTTCCTTGGCCCTGATGACATGTTCGGCAGCCACCTCAAGTTCCGGCAGCACCCAGTCGTCTCGGAGGTCGTCCACGAACTGACGCACGACCGGGCTGTAGTGCGCTGGCACCGAGCGGTACCCGCCAAGTGCCAGCGCGGTCTTCTGCAGCATCCGCTCGAACCCGTCTTTGCCCGCGACCTGGCGAATGCTGTAGTCAGCCGATGACCACAGCTCCTTTCGGGGCGCCTGGGGAAGGATCAAAGCCCCACCCCAGGGCAGCATCACCCGAAATGGCTCCAGTAGGGGGTTCAGCCACTGGTCCTGGTCACCATGGAGCCGGATCTCCAGAATCCGGCCGAAATCGGACGGGGGCAGCAGGTCCACCAACTGTGACGCCGGGCGCAGGCGCGCTGTAGCCGCAGTACGCCGGTCGTGAGTGAACACCACCGTGTACCACGGACAAGACGACGCGAGAAACTGCAGCAGGGACGAAAAGCCGCCTGCTATACCCGAGAAGTCACCGAACGCGGAGCAGTCGGCCAGCGCAAACGACTGCGCGACCGGCTCCACCGCCCAGCCCGGCGCCGACGGCGCCGGAAGGAATTTCAGCGGCGGCGTCGGCCAGGAATCCTCCCAGTCCTGGTCAGCCTGGGCCGTCACAGACCACATCATGCCCAGCTGGAGCGTCGTGTTCTCCTCGGCCTGCGCCCGGTCGAAGGCCGCTTTCTCGATCTCCTGCCGGTTCGGCTGCAGCATCAATCGGGAGCGCACCCGGGCACCGTCGTCCGTGCGCCAGGTGGCGTCCCACCCCCACCAGTAATCGCTCCCAGGCAACCGCTCACGCGGATCGAACTCTCGGTGGCTGACGACGGAGCCGACTCTCTCGGCGTTGGCGAGCTGACTGCGAACCGAACGCACGAAACCCGGCCACCGCGATACACCTTGGGTGTGCCAGACGTTCGAAGGCCACGGCACCAGTGCCGCTTTGCGCTTGGCCATGTCGTTCTCCCTAGCTGTGGGGTGGTGGAATTATCTCGACGGCCTCTGACACGCCACCCCAAAGCCCAGATCACCGCATGCTGTACCGGCTCTCCGTGGGACCATACTGGCCCTGGTAGTGGTTGCCCGCCGCCCCGTACGGCCGGGCCGGAATGCCTGCCATGGGGATGAGGCCGAGTTGCGCGATCGGCATCTGGCGCCGCAGCCGAATCGGCCACTGCGACAGGTTCGCGATCTCCAACGTGATCTGCCCCGAGAACCCCGGGTCGATGAATCCCGCCGTCACGTGCACGGCCAGGCCCAGACGACCGAGGCTCGATTTACCTTCGACGCGGGCCGCGAGGTCGAGAGGAAGGGTGATCCGCTCGATGGTGTTGGCCAGAAGGAAGTCGCCGGGCTGGATCAGCCAGCCCTCGACTTCCTCGATCTCCGCGAGGGCGGTATGCCCCGCCCACACGCGTGCGACGTCGATCTCGTGCCCCGGACTGGCCGCGACGCGCACATAGTGGTCGAGCAGCAGGTCGACCGAGGCGGGCTGGACCCGCTCCCGATCGAAGGGTGAAATGTGCAGATCCCCGGTGTTGACCCGGTCGATGATCTGGTGGTCGGCCAGCAGCATGGTGGTCTCCCTTCTCCACCTATTGCGCGCCAGGCGACCACCAGGACAGCTACTTGCCGCTCAGACGGGGGTACTTCTGCCGAAGCTCTTCCGCCACGACGTGAAGAACCTCAGAGGCGTAGTCCTGCTCCCCCTGCCGGGTGATCAGACCGGAGTAGAGATCGTCCGTCATGACGACCACATCAGCGAGCCGCGCGTTCTCCGCCTCCAGCTCCCGCAAGCGCAGGCCCGTTCCCTTATGGGCAACGGCCTCGGCAGACAGCTCAGACGGCTTGCTGTTCACCGGTACCTCCGCGTCGCCGTGTCGCCGGTCTCGGCCAGGGCCGCCATCGCGTGCTTCGGGCAGCGCACACCGCCACTCGCCAGGATCGACCAGCCGTGGGGAAGCACCGCCGCTTCGCCCAGCGGAAGGCTTTCCCCGCACGGAGCGTGCCCGCACATCATGCGGGGGCCGATCACCGGAGCGGGAACCGACCTGGCCCTGTCCATCGTCCCGACCTCGTATTCCAGCCGGTCCACCCGCGCGTACAGGTCGGCCATCTCCGACGCCCACTGGGCGGTCGAGTCGAAGTAGTGGTCCATCTGCGTCTGCACGATCCGGTGGCGCAACGAGGCGGGCACGAACCGGTGCCACCTGCCCAAGCTCGCCTCCAACGAGAGCCGCAGCTGGTCCTCGTACCACTCCAGCTGGGCCTTACGGGCGTCGTCGAGGGCCTCGGTGGCCGCCGCGCGCCCCCGACCGGTGCGCCGGGTCCGCGCGTGCAGCTGGGCCAGGATGAACACCAGGTCATCAGGCGTCAGCCCGAAGAAGCGCCGCTTCTGCACGGGGCCCTCGTACGGGGTGTAGGAGAGGGTGACTTCGTCCAGAGCGTTCATGCGGCTTCCCTTTCAATGTCCTGAGCGGTGCGCTGCCGCTGGAACACGGCGGTGATGTCTTCCCAGCTCCGGTTGCACGCGCGGCCCAACAGCCTCTCGACGTCAAAGACGGTCTTCCCGTCAATGCGGACCTTGCGGTAGACGGCCTCCTTGAAGAGAGCCGCGAGCAGCACTTCCGGGTCTTTCGACCCGCCGAGACTGACCAGGTCCAGGGGAACGTCGCCTGCGATCCGGTAGAGCTGCGCTCCATGCTTGGGATGCAGCCTGATTCCGCGCTCGGGGCTGAGCTGCGGCAAGACGGTGCGGAACTCCAGGTAGCCCTGGAGGAGGTCCACGAAGGTGGAGGAGACCCCGAGCTGAGAGGCGAGGCTGATATGAGTCCACTGCCAACGGGGACGACGTCGGGCGACGTCACCGAGCGCGGCGAACGTCACGATCAGGTGCGACTGCTTCTCGGTGAGATTGGCGGCAGAGCGTACGGCGTTGAGATCCGGTCGGGGCATGGCGGGAGTGCCCCTCCTTTCGTCAGAGCGAGGGGAAACGCGCCGATGCGCGGCGGTAGTCGAGGACGGACTGCAGCTGCACGCTGTGGCCGTTGTCGGTGAGCGTGAGGGGCCCGGGTATCCCGGAGGCCGCATTGAGCTTGGAGTACTGCACCAGCAGACCTACCCCGCGCCGGGAGATGCCGAGCAGGTCCGCCACCATGTCGAAGGAGAGCGTGAAGTGCTCGTCCACGGACGTCCGCTCCATCCGCTCGGCCGCTGGGCGCGGCTTCGAACGCGGCTTGGAGCGCACGGAAGAAGAGGGGGAAGACATGCGGGATCTCCTGGCGGGTGGAGACGGTAAGTGGCGGGTAGCTCTACAGATTTGGCGGGATCTGCGCTGGTCACTCTACACCCGGCGCCCCCCTTGGCCAGGCATATGCGCAGAACTTCACAGACAGTAATGAAATTTGGATCGTGATCATCCTGTGATCCGACGAGAGTGGCGAGAGCACACAGCACGCCCCGCCGCAAGGTCGCGACGGGGCGTGTGTCAGGGCAAAGGTCTAGACGTCGCGGTGACCGCCCAGCTCCTGGAAGACGGCCCCCAAAACGAATGCGTCCATCCACACACTCGCCTGCATGACTTTGAGCTGCTGATGAGAAGTGGCCCCAGCGCTCAGCTTCTGCGCCGCACTGAACGCACGGGAGACCGAAACGAAGTTCAGTGTCTTCACTGACACCAGCCGCGCGTAGAACTCTTCAATGGTGTCCTGCTCACCTGCCTGGTGCTGCAGCAGATGGTTGACGTCAGCGACCGTAAGCCGGTCGGATAGAGCCTCCCTGGTGGAGGCGCGCCTCTGCACGAAGAGGACCCCGAACACGAATCCTTCGTAGAAGCTGTTCACCAGGACCTTCAACAGGTCCGGGACAGGCAGGTGCTCGCGAGGGTTCTCCGCGTTTGTCTCCTCGGCTCTCCGGTGAGCGTGCGCCGTAAGCACGCTGAGCACGATGCGCTTCTCGTACGCGGATTCCGGACCGATCTCCTTCGCCTCGGCCTCCAGCACGTTGGTCGCCTCGACGAGGCGGGCGTAATCCGGATCGCGCAGCGGCCGATTCTCGTCGATCCAGGCGTCCATACGGTCCTGCACTCTGCTCTGCTCCTTCTCAGGGGGTCCGAACGATAGCAACGCCCATCAAAACAACAGCTGCTCACCTTCACCTGCGTCGGACCGGTACGGCTCCTTGCCCTCGAACATGCCGCGCTGACAGATCGAAGCGACGGCCGCGTCGGGCAAGGCTTCCGAGACCCGCTGCTCCGGCACCTTCATCAGCCAGTTCCTCACCGACGGCAGCGGGTCCTCCTTGTAGACACACCGGCGGACCCCGTCGAGGACGGTAGCGTGGCCCAGGTGCATCTTCTGGCCCGTCGGGTCGGTGAAGTTCACCCTCCACCACCCCTCCGACTCCCCTTCCGGCACAGCCTCGCTCACAGCCTCCTGCAGCATCGGCCAGCCCCCCTGGGCCTCGTGCTGTTTGATCCAGGCCCACTCGTGTCCACCCAGAAACGGGCGGGCCTCCAAGAACCTGATGGCGATCTGCTTCGTCGTCTCCACGGTGATGATGTGATCGTTCTCAGACACGCTCGTCCTCCCTCGTACACGGCTCGAAGCCGCATTGGTCCCGAATTCACTAGATGTCTTACTTGCGCTGGTTACTTGCGGGTCTCTCTGAGGGGCTCGAAACGCAGCGTGGCTTTCTGCCCATCCAGAACTACGACAGTCCCGCTCATGAGGAACCAGATGGAACCGTCGCACCGAGAGACTTCTTCCCCCAGCAGGCGCTCTGCGTCGGCCAGCGAGACGCCCCCTACCTCCTGCCACTGAATCCCATCCCGGGAGCGCATCTCCACGAGCCGCTCAAACGGCACTGAAATGTCAGCTTTGACCGGCTCGAACTGGATCCCCGCACCAGCGGGCGACGCGAAGTCCAACTTGAACGCCCCCGAGTCCAGCGGAATCAAGAACGAGGGGTCCTGGTGGGTTGCGTCCTCGATCATCCCGCGAACATCAGCACCCTCCAGCACGGTCGCCGTGCCGTTCTCGTATGTCACGAGATAGAGATCAGCGGTGGAATCGGTGATGGTCACGAAGTCTCCTGAGGATTGACGATCAGAGGGCTCCACGTCTCGGCGCAGCGCCCCCGATGGACACGGATGAACCCGCCGTCCAGGAGTCTATGCACGGCGCCGTCGGCGGCGTGGGCGTGTTTGAGGACCTCGGCCCCGGACATCGGGGCCTGCGGATAGGAGGTGCGGCCGTCGGGCAGCGTGCAGTGCTTGTACCAGGTGGCCATGGGTCCGCTGCGGCTGGCCAGAGGGGCCAGGCGCACGGTGCGGCCGTCGGCGGCCTTGATCTGATAGCGCCCGTACGGACCGGGGCGGACGTCGTCGTCGCGGTGAATGTCGACGAGCAGGAAGTCGGCCTGGGCGCCGCAGATGACGTCGGTCCGGCCGGTGGAGAGGTCGATGCGCAGGTAGGCGTTGGCGGTCGCCAGGGCGTGACGTATCGGCGTGAGAACGCTCATGGTGATCGGTTCCTTCGTGGCGGGTCGAGGAACGAGAAGAATGGGCAGCGGTCGGACCGTTGGCGGTCGGTCACGACACTGCAAGTGATCAGCTGGTGCTGGTCTGGTGGACTTCCACACCTGTTCCGTCCGCGTAGATGCGGCCGACATCCGGCAGGGTCACGCCAGCGACGACGCGCTCGGGCACGTACGGCTGCTCGGCGCCTTCGTGGGGCGCCCACCAAGTCTCCAGCCACTTGGCGAGGCCCTGCAGGACCAGCTCCCTGGTGAGGGGCTCGCTGGTGGTGATGGTGAAGCGTCCGGCGGCACGCTCGGCCCATCCGCCGTTGGCGAGGGGAACGTAGACGCTGGCCATGGAGGCGTGGTCGGGCATGGGGGTCCTTATCTCTGGCCCGGGCGCTTAGTCGTTTGAGGCGCCGGGATGGATGTACTCGATGCCCGTGTGGGCGGCAAGGCGCATGATCATGGAACGCGGTCCGGCCTTGGGGTGCTGGGCGATCCAGGTGCAAACGGCGGGCGGCAGGTCGTCCGGGTTCCCCTCCAGGGTCGAATGGCAGACGGTCCACCCCTCGTCGTACGTACCGTCCTCCTGCAGACCGAGAAGCTCCTTGAGCCGCTCGGGGCTGAGGTTCTTCGGGTTGCCCGCCCGGCCGATGCAGTCGCCGCACTTGCCCGACATGACGCGGACCTCACCGGTCTCGCGGTTCACCGGCAATGGGGCTTCCTCGTGGCCAGGCACGCCACCGGCGGCGGGCTTCGTACGGGGCGCGTGATTGGCTGGATCGGAGAAGTAGTCGGCCAGGCCGACGTAGTCAGCCATCACTGGCTCCCGCCAGTTCCGGCAATTCCACGTCCCAGCCGAACGGGTACCTGTCAGACGTACGGCTGCGCCCCGGGAGCGGACCGATCAAGAGCACCGCACCCAACGTGGCGGCATCGCTGTCGATCATGGCGCCGTGTCGATCGACGGCGTCGTGGGCGTCGAGGGAATTCAGAACCCCCTCGTCGCCCAGCCGGTACAGCACCTGCGAGGCGGCGTCTCGTACCTCGACCAGCTCGTACTCGCCGTGCACGTCGTTCAGCACGATCGAGATGGAGCGAGCCTCGGGCAGGAACAGCCACAAGTGCTCGGCCAGCCTGTCGGCGAGAGCGGAAGCGAGACGGGACGCGGCAGACTCGACCTGGAGGGCCAGGCGGTCGTACCTATCCTGGCTTAAGGATTCGGGCACGCGATCATCTCCTGTGGGCGGAGTCGTTGAAACTCAGGTCGTTGGCGGTCCGCGTAGATGCTGGCCATGGCCGTGTGATCGATCATGGGATCCTCGCCTTCCGGCTGGGCGTTCACGTCAGGAATAGTCCCTCTCCCTCGCGGTGAGCGTCGTGTTCGAGCGCGGGCAGTGGGTCCCGTTCTTCCGGTTGTGCCCGCGCAGTCTGCTGGCCGCGCTCATCTGGACTGGCTGGCCGCAGTGCGGGCAGCGGCGCATCGACGCCCCGGATACGTGCCGCTCCCACGGCATACGTACGTTGTCGGTCCGGATCACATCCATACGCAGGGGGCTGTGCAGTGCTTCGCTCACCGCGGCGGCGGCCCCGGTGGTCCGTTCGATACCTGCCCCAACGGAGCCCAGCGTCTTGGAGAGCGCATCCAGTTGCGTGACGAGATTGGTGTCGACGAGCGTCCCCAGCACAGGCAGCGCCACCAGGATGCCGGTGCGCTCCCCTGTTTCGATCCCCCGAGTCCATGCCCGCTGCTTGCCCTGCGAGCTGATGCCGAACGAGGTGGCGGTAGACCAGGTCTCGTGTTCTGCGGGCTCGTAGTAGTGCGTGCCAGTACCTTCATCCAGGCGCCGATTCCACAAGACGTTGTCGAGTACCAGAGCGGGCACGATGTTGTTGTCGGCCGCTTTGACGGCGTACACCCGGAGCGGCTTGATCTCCTTGAGTCGCATCTGCTGAATCTCCTTGGTGCAGAGCCGGGTCAGGCCCGGCAGGGGCTGGCGATGAGGTAGGCCTGGGGCGAGCCCAGCTGGAAGGCGTTGCAGGTCCAGCCGCAGCGGGTCAGGATTTCCATGTAAGAGGACAGGGAATCGGCCTGGAGCCTGGCCAGCTCCGGGCCTTCCCTGCGCTCGGGGTCGCCGACAGCCGTCCAGGTGTGCGGCGTCTTGTAGGAGACGCGGGCCGAGCCCGGCTGACGGGCGTCCTCGACCCGGTACCCCTCCTGGACGGTCTTGCCATACTCGTCGCGCGCGGCGGACTGCTGGCCGTGGGCCTCCAGCGCCAAGGACACCGCCCGCACGCACTGGTCCAGCTCCCACGGTGCCGGGATGTTCTCCTGGCCGTACAGGCGCCGCTGGCCGAGGACGGCCTGCCAGGCCAGTTCGGCTTCGGCGCGGCGATTACCCACGGGCTCCGGCACCCCCTGCACCCAAGCGTTGTGATAGACCCGGAACCCGAGGGCGTCCAAGACGGACTCTTCCAGCGGTGGTGCGGGAGTGAAGGGCACGTTGTCGCGGCGTGCGCGAAGTTCGCGTCCCGCCTCGGTGAGGTAGGTGCGCCGGGCGCCCGGGACATGAACGGCGAGGCCTTTGTTGGTAAGGGCGTCCAGGGTGGCCCTGCGTCCTTCGAGGGCGTCGGTGTCCCGGTCCTGCGAGCGGACAGTGAGGGACTGTGCCGGGGTGACGCTGTGCATGGCGGGCTCCTTGGCGGGAGAGGAGGGGTACGGGGAGTGACCCTACTCGTACCTACACTTTAGTGCAATGGGGAGTGCGCTCGGGTGTGGGGCGTTTCGGGACCCAGCGCCTTGATCAGCGTGTGGCCCAGCAGCGGCTCCGGCCCGCCAACGGGCCAGGAGCGCGCCGACATGGACAGCAGGCGCCCACAGAACCCCTGGAACGCGTACACGGCACTCGCGCGCTCTTTGCCGCGAGTCACAGACAGCTCCACATGGGCGCCGTCCGGCCGGTTGTACGTGAGGCGAATAGTTCCGCCCATCACGACGCGCTCGGCGCCGGGAGGAAGCTCGGGCATGGCAGTGAAACCTCTCGTGGCGGGTCAAGAGGGTGAAGGAGTCGAGACGGGGCGGCTGCGCCCTGTTGGCGGCCAGGGCGCAGCCGGATTTGATCTATGCGGCGTCGGGTAGCTCGTGCTCGAACGCACGCGGCTGGTCGTCCTCGTGCAGACTCTGGTCCGTGGCGGCCGTTCGGATTCCAGGGGTACGTCCGCAGTCCGCAGCGGGTGATGCTCGGTGCCAGCATCAGTTCGATGAAGGCAGCGCCTCGCGCACAGCTTATCAACCATTCACACCGAGTCGATGGATGAATGGTTGAACAGTTCGATGGTTGTTCAGTGCTGGCCGGAGTTGCCATGGAGGACCGCTACCGGCAGATGGAGCGGAGCGGTCGGCTGGAAGCCCTGAGGGCGGCGAGGTCAGTCGTCGTACATGCCATCCAGCTGATGAGCCCGTGCGACCTCGTACCCGGCGCTGTACCCCTTGGTATACGTCTTGCCGTCCAGCGCGTCCAGGAGTGCCTGGAGCACCTCCGGCCCCGGCGCATCCCCCTCGAACCGCACTCCGCGCTGCCGCAGGGCATCCCGCAGGCGGCCCAGCCGCTGGCCCTCCTCGTACTCCTCGCGCCGGATCAGGTAGGAGTGGCCGAAGCCGTCGTTCTTCCTGCCGTCCTCGATCCGGTAGGCGTCCGTCCCGTTCTCGGGCCGCCCCTGGTAGCGCACGATGTGCACCAGCGTCCGGCCCACCTTGTGCACGGTCACGGCCCCCGGCTCGCGCCCCTTGTCGTACCGCTGGACCAGCAGCAGTTCATCCCCGGGCTTCACACCCTCAAGACTGGTCGCCACGGTCAGCTCTCCTTGTCGCCCTGGATGATCACGGTGGTCTTGGTGGTCTGGGCGATCCGGGTGGCGGAGACGAACGCCCTCGGGTTGCCCCGGGGCGAGGCCTTGCCGGTCAGCAGCTCCTGGGAGAACTTGATGGCCTCGTCGAGGTCGGGGGTGGCCTCGACCTGCGCCTCCCACCAGGTGCCCGGCCTGCTCTTGGTCTGGTACTGCACGACGTACGACACCTCCACCAGCGGGTACTGCGGGTTCTCAGTGTTGTCCTGCTCGGACATGGCTAGCTCTCCTTGTTGCTAAGTTGACCAAGGGTTCAGGGGCCGCCTATGCCGTTTGCAGTCCATCAAGCATCGCGGTCACCATGCCCACCTTGACGTCGGACGAGACGGCGCCCAGGAAGAGGGCTGCGACGTCGGCGTAGGACTCCTGGTGTCCGCCGTCGGTGTAGTTCTCCAGGAGGATCTCGGCGATCCGGGCCGCGTGGCGGTAGGGCTGTCCAGCTCCGTCGCCGCTTTCCTGTACCTCCCAAGCAGAAATTTTCCACAGCCGGTTGGAAGCGGCATTCGCCTTCTTGGCGCTGTTGACCCGGGGCACCCGGCGAAGCTCATCGTGGTACTCCTGATCGAAGCGGGAGGCCCGCATCGAGTCGACCACGGTCTTCAAGATCAGGCGCAGCTGCGCACGCAGTTGTGGGTCGTTCGGCGGCAGGGGGAGATCGATGCCGTTCTCGGTGACCTCCTCCAGTTCCATGTCGCGGGCGCACGCGGGCGCGCGCGGATGGTTGCGCAGTTGAAGGATGATGGCGATACGCAATAGGGAGCCGGTTTCGGTTCCTGCCCGGGTGTTTGGCTCGGACATGCTCAGGGCTCCTCGGTCAGGTTCTTGGTGGTGCTCCCGCCGCCGGGGCAGGGGGTTCCGTCGGTCTTGCGGTTGCGGTTGACGAACGACTTGTAGCCGTAGTCCGGCCGGGCGTGCCCATGGACGGTGTTGTCCGCCTTAAGGGCCACGTCCCGGCCGTACGCCGGGCAGATCCCCCGGGGCTTGAGCCACAGGGTCTTCTGCACGGCGTACGGGGCCACGGGCTGGTCGTAGATGCTCACGCGGCCGTGCCGCTGGACGCCGGGCCCTCCGGGGCGGGGGTCCAATTCGGGTCACCCAGCGAGTTGCGCATCAGCGTGATCGCACGCTCTCTGCCCACGAGGCGCACGAACTGGGGGAACGACTTCTCGAACGGGCTGAACCCGGCGCCTTCACAAGCCCGGCCCGTGCCGTGCTCGTGGTGCGGCAGGATCCGGCCCTTGGCGGGGCCGTCCTGATACCGCAGGCTGATCGCGCGGTGGCAGAGCGGACACGGCCACATGTCACCGGGTTTGAGGGTGTCGAGGGTCCGGGCCACGGATCATCCCTCCTTCTTCGCGGCGATGGCGTCTGCTTCGGCCTGGAAGATCCGGCCGATTTCGGCGAAAGACATGATCACTTCTTTCCGGCCTGGGCGTGGATCTGCTGCTGGATGTGGCGCATGTGCTCGTCGTACAGCTCCGCGTGGCCGTTCATGTCGTAGTCGCCGCCGCTGTACCAGCCGTTGCAGCGGCAGGACGCGGAGTAGACGGTGAAGCCCTTCCACGCCGACTCCTGCTCCTTGGGCGTCAGGTCGAGGTGGTGCTTCTTGCGCTCCTCGGCCATTGCGGGGTCGTCCACGTAGTACGGCAGGGCCGTCTTTGCCATGATCAGCTCTCCTTGGTGTTGAGGGATTCCAACAACTTGAGGAACACCTGTTCGTTCCACCCGCCGCTGCGCAGCGCACCGAAGTACCAGCCAGCGAGGTCCTGGTACGACTCCTGGTGGGTCAAGCCGCTGTAGTCCTCCACCAGCCACGAGGCAAGCTGGGCCGCATTCATCCAGGAGGAAGCCGCCTCGAAGCCGGAATCCTGCCCCGCCCACTCGGAGACTTCCATCAAGCGGTTGGAGGCCCGCAGTGCGGCTGCCTTGCTGGTGACCCGAGGTACCCGGCGCAGGCTGGGGGCGTACTGCCTGTCGTAGTGGTCGGCGAGGCGGGAATCGACCACTGCCTTGATGAGGAGCCGAACCTGACCGCGCAACGCCCGGTCGCCGGTCGGCACCCTTTCCATGGTGCCGTCCTCCGATACAGGTTCCAGGTCGATCCGCACTTCCCCGATCGCCTCCGTAACGAGGGCTCGGTAAAGCTGATTGCTCATGATCAGTTCTTCCTGGCTTGTTCGCGGATGCGCGCGTGGATGTGGCCGTACTCGTTGATCTTGACCTCGAACCCGGCGGTGTCGAGGGCGGCCCTCGTCAGCTGGGTGATGCCGTCCCGCTCGGCCTGCCGGGCGCTCTCGGCAAGGTCGCTCCGGCCGAAAACGGCGACCCGGACGAACCGCTTCGAGCAATCGGTGATCATGTAGCCGGAGCGGGTGATGATGGGCATCTCCTCATCGTCCTCGGCCATTTCGGCCACCGGTATCCCGGCTTCCTCAAGCACGGATACGGCGTGGACGTAGAGGGCGGTCGGCTGCTGCATGCGGGTCTCCTGGGGTGTGGCGCGGGTCAGAACGGGGGCTCGGTGGCGTACGCCGGGGGCGGGACCACGTTCGCGGCGTCGTCGGACCAGAAGAAGTCGCCGTCGTTGTGCGCGACGTCGGAGGCGTGGCCGGGCTCCTGCGTGCACTGCACCCACTCGCCCTCGGCGTTGGGCCACTGGGAGCCGCAGGTCCCGTGGTCCGGCGCGGGCGGCGGGCACAGGAACCCCACCCAGGCCAGCGCCCGGTCCACGATCGGCATGACGTCCTCGGCCGACATCGCTTCCCCGGGGATAGCGTTGGCGGCACTGTCGATCAACCCGAAATACGAGTCCACCGACAGAACGGTCCGTGCGGTGGCGGGGTCGTACGTGTGGGCGAACCCCGCATCGTCCGCGTCGTCGCGGTTGTCGTCTGCATGGTCGTTGGCCTCGTTCCAGTTCATGACGGTCGTGTCGTCAAGCTCGCTCATGGTCGTGTCCCTCGGGTAGATACAGCGCGCCGAGCGGGAGGCCCTCGCGCAGGATGGCGGTGTTCTCGAAGATGTATCGGCAGCCGTCGCCGGACAGGCTCTGGGTGATGATCGCAGCGCCCGGCCGAGCGTCCCGCAGGTTCTGCCGGAAGGCAGTGGAGAACGGGAGGCCCAGGTAGCCGATCGTCCAGCCGTCGGGGACGGCCGGGTCGGCCACGGTGCCGTCTGCGGTCAGACACCAGGCGTGCTCGATGGTGGGCGGGAGGCCGGGGAACGGGGGTTCGGCCAGGAGTGCCAGGCCCTCGGCGTACGTCCACCCCATGCGGTCGGCCCACTCGTGCGCGGCGGCGAAGCACTGGCCCATGCGCCCCGGGTGCTGGCCTGCGGGCCACGGGGCGGGCGGGTAGAACACCCCGTGGGCGCCGAGGAGGTGGGCGAAGCTGCGATGGGCCCACGTGCCGTCACTGCCGCCCACGGGCAACTGTTCCAGCAGGCGGCGCCCCGCCTCCAGCTCCTCGCGGATGTCCCGGGCGGTCATGGGGTGTACCAGGACGGGGTGCCGTCCCCGTCGCCCTGGCGCCCTTCCGCGAAGCACACGAGCCGGTACAGGTCACGGACCGCGTGGAGGGTGCCCGACTTCGCCCGGAGGTACTGCTCGTCGTCGGGGTTGCTGTTGGGACGGCGGATGACGATGTTCCGCAGGCTGACGACCCGCTCGTCGTACTGGGTCCGGGTCCAGTTCACCACGCGGGGGTCGACGTCGCCCGGGTGCGGGGTGGGGGTCTTGTCCGGCTGGTTCACGAAGTCCCAGAGCAGCGCCCAGCTCTCCTGGAGTCGCAGCATGTCCTGTTCGATCGCGGTGAACGACGGGGAGCCGTGGCCGCGCCCGGAGCGCAGCACGGTCAGGGTCTGCGCGGTGCTGTCTCGATGGTCGCGGAGTTCGTCAAGTGTGTTGAGGTCCATGGCGGGTGTTCTCCTCGTGGCGGGTCGAGGGGCGGGAGGTGCGGTCCGTCAGGACTACACTCTAGTGCACACCGGAGTGTGACGCAAGTGGGTTTGAGGACACCGAGCGCCGCCGCCCGGTGTCCGCGCCGGGCGGCGAAAGGTCAGATGTTCGTCGGGTCCCAGTCTTCGCCGTCGGCGTCTTCATCAACAGTGTCCAGGTGCAGCCCGGGGCCGCTGTAGCCCACGAACTCCTCCAGCTCGGCAATCTCCGCGCGCAGCGCCTCGGCGTCGGTCTCCTCATCACCGGTCAGCGTGACGCTGCTGGTGATACGCAGGTTCGAAACCTTCGCGCGGGCCTGCGTGAGCAGCTCCTCCCGCTGGCCCACGAGAGAGGCGAGGGTGTCGGTCATCAAGTTCTCCTCAGGAGAAAGGGGCCGCCCGGCCGTCGATGCCGGGCGGCAGGGGCGGGGGTCAGCGGGTGATGGTTTCCAGGGTGTTCATCGAGTAGGACACGCTCCCGCGAGTGTTGGTGCGCTTTTCCACGTGCAGCAGGACGATCTGGGCGACGGGGAGCATCTCGTGTTCGTCGTCGACCCACTCCATGAGAGCCTCGGCGGGAACGGCCGCCAGCGCGGCGACGGCGGCGAACACGTTGTCGGCGGTGATGAAGTGGGTCGGGTGTTCGGGGGTGGTCAGGCGCAGCTCCTCCTTGTTGGCGGCGTAGGCGCGGACCTCGTAGCGGGTGGAGTGGTACTGGGCCGGTTCGGTCACTGGATCTTCCTCAGGAGTCGTGGTGGATCGAGGGGCGGGGCGGCCGCGTGGCGGTCGCGGCGGCCGGTGATCAGGGGGTCTTGGCGGCGGCAAGGCAGGCGGCCACGATGACCGCGTCGGGGGTGTCGCTGGGGAACTCGACCGTCCAGCGGCCGGGGCCGGTGAGGCTGGAGTCGCAGGCGTCGTTGTGCAGCGCCCACGTGGCGCCGTTGCCGCTGCGGAGCAGCTCCAGGGGGTTGGCGTCGTCGCCGGTCCAGCCAGCGGCCTCCAGAGCCTCGGTGACGTTCAGGCGGGTTTTCCACTCGTCCACCTGGGGCCGGGGCTCCCCCTTCGGGGTCCACCCGGGGTGCTCGGCCCTCATGATGGCGTTGCCGCGCTCCTGCCCGAACAGCTTTACGTACTGCGGGTAGGCGGCCTGGTTCACGTCCAACCCCTTGCCGGGGCATGGCTTTCCCGTGCGCGGGTCGGGGTGGGCACGCAGCACGCGGGTGGGGGTCAGCGCGACAGATTCCCGGCATCCCGGGCAAGTCCAGCGACCGGGGCTGCGGCGGCTTGTTGCGGCCATGGGTCAGTCCTTGTCGGCGGCGGCGTGGTTTTTGAGCCGGGCGACGTACTGGGTGCCGGAGCTGCGGTCGTTGACGACGCCCGGAGTGACGGGTGCCTCAGCGTGGCAGACGCGGCAGGCGGCGGTTTCGCCCTCCTGCCAGTGGCCGGGGTCGGGGGCCGGGATGAAGTCGTCGTCCATGGGCCAGGGGTCGGGCTGGTACCAGCGGCTGACCGTGCCGTTGCTGCCGGGGCAGAGGGGCGTCTGGGTGTCCATGTGGTTCTCCCTTACTTGTGGTGGTGGGTGTGGCGAGGGTCGCCGGGGGCGGGGCGCTGCCGCGCGGCCGCGCCCCGGCGGGGGTTGAGGTGGTTGGGCGGGGCGGCCCCCCGGCGTTGTGGTCCCCCGCGCCCCCCCCAGGGATTTGAACCGCGGCGGGGGGCGCCCGTCCCGGGG
>NZ_JBSGYT010000015.1:0-132853 GCF_053610645.1 Streptomyces sp. NPDC054883
CCGCCCCCGTCGCGGCTGCGACGGGGGCGGTCCCGCAAGGCGGTCCGGCTACGGCGACGGTCAGTCGTCGTTCTTGCCCGCCGGGGTGGTCTTGGCGATCTGCATCAGGAACTCGGCGTTCGACTTCGTCTGCTTCATCTTGTCGAGGAGCAGCTCGATCGCCTGCTGCGAGTCGAGCGCGTGCAGCACCCGGCGCAGCTTCCAGACGATGGCGAGCTCCTCCGCGTTGAGGAGGATCTCCTCCTTGCGCGTGCCCGACGGGTCGACATCGACGGCCGGGAAGATGCGCTTGTCGGCGAGCTTGCGGTCGAGCTTGAGCTCCATGTTGCCGGTGCCCTTGAACTCCTCGAAGATCACCTCGTCCATGCGCGAGCCGGTGTCGACCAGCGCGGTGGCCAGGATGGTCAGCGAGCCGCCGTCCTCGATGTTGCGCGCGGCACCGAAGAAGCGCTTCGGCGGGTACAGCGCGGTCGAGTCGACACCACCGGACAGGATGCGGCCGGAGGCGGGGGCGGCGAGGTTGTACGCGCGGCCCAGACGGGTGATGGAGTCCAGCAGGACGACCACGTCGTGACCCAGCTCGACGAGACGCTTGGCGCGCTCGATGGCCAGCTCGGCGACGGTGGTGTGGTCCTCGGCCGGACGGTCGAAGGTCGAGGAGATGACCTCGCCCTTGACCGACCGCTGCATGTCGGTGACCTCTTCCGGACGCTCGTCGACCAGGACGACCATCAGGTGGCACTCGGGGTTGTTCGTGGTGATCGCGTTGGCGATCGCCTGCATGATCATGGTCTTGCCGGTCTTCGGCGGGGCCACGATCAGACCGCGCTGGCCCTTGCCGATCGGCGACACGAGGTCGATGATCCGGGTGGTCAGCACGCCCGGGTCGGTCTCCAGACGGAGCCGGTCCTGCGGGTACAGCGGGGTCAGCTTCTGGAACTCCGGGCGGCCGCGGCCGGATTCGGGCGCCATGCCGTTCACCGAGTCCAGGCGCACGAGGGCGTTGAACTTCTCGCGGCGCTCGCCGTCCTTGGGCTGGCGCACGGCACCGGTGGTGTGGTCGCCCTTGCGCAGCCCCGCCTTGCGGACCTGGGCGAGGGAGACGTACACGTCGTTCGGGCCGGGCAGGTAGCCGGAGGTCCGGATGAACGCGTAGTTGTCGAGGGTGTCGAGGATTCCCGCGACGGGGATCAGGACGTCGTCGTCGGCGACCTGCGGCTCGCTCGGGGCGAACTCGTCGCGGCCGCGACGGCCACGGCGGTCGCGGTAGCGGCCGCGACGGCCGCGACGGCCGTCCTCGGAGTCGAAGTCGTCCTGCGGGCCGTTGTCCTGACGGCCCTGCTGGCCCTGCTGGCCCTGGCCGCGGCCGCCCTGCTGCTGACGGTCGCCGCGGTCCTGCCGGTCCTGACGGCCGCCCTGACCGCCCTGAGCCTGGCCCTGGCCCTGGCCCTGGCCCTGGCCGCCCTGGGCCTGACCGCCCTGGCCCTGCTCGTCGGTCTTGGCACCGCGCTCGCGGCGGTCGCGCTGGCGCTCGCCGCGCTCGCCCCGGTCGCGGCGGTCCCGGCGGCCGCGGCCCTCGCCGGCCTCCTGGAGCTGCGTCTGCCCCTGGCCCTGGCCCTGCGCGGAGACGGCGGTCGCGGCCTCCACCTTGACCTCGGTCTGGGTGGCGGGGGCGGTGTCGGTCTTCTGCTCGACCTGGACGGCGACGGGCGCCGTGGACTCCGGGCTGCCGGAGGGGGCGGTGGCCCGACGGCGGCGGCGCTCGCCGACCGGGGCGTCGTCGCTGGCCGGCTGGCCGGGGATCTCGATCTGGGCCTGCGCGGCAGGCTTCTCGGCGGGCGCCTCGGCGGCGGCCTCACCCGTGCGGGCCTTGCTGGTGGCGCGGCGCTTCGGCTTGGCCTCGGCGGTGTCCGCGGCGGAGGCGGCGGCCTTGGGGGCGCTTCCGCCCGCCTGCGCCTCCTTGATGACCTCGATCAGCTGGCTCTTGCGCATCCGCGCGGTGCCCCTGATACCGAGGCCCGACGCGACCTGCTGGAGCTCGGCCAGGACCATGCCGTCAAGGCCGGTGCCGGAGCGGCGCCGCCGTCCGGCAGTGGCAGCCGCGGCACCCGCGGCGGGGGCACTGGTGTCGACGTTGGTGTCGGCAGCGCCCATCAGATCGGTGGTGTCGCTCACGAAGGGTCCTTCCCTGGAGCGGACGTCGGCCTGTCTGGCTCGGCGACCGGTTGTGCTGTCCGACGACAGTCTGTGACCTGATGGGTCGTGGACTGCAGCCGGGGCGGTGGTCCGCCGGTAGAGATACGGCGGAGAGAAACGTGCGTGCTGGTTCCGGCGAGAAGCCCCCGAGCTGGAAGCGTGGGAATGTCACGCCGATTCCGGAGCGTGCTCGAAACTGCTGGAAGCGATCAGAGCAGTCGGGGAGGCTCCCGGAAGAAAGGTGGTCCCGAATGGGGACACTGAGCACCGAGCCATGGCGGCTTCGGATGCGCACTCGAGATTAACACTACCGGATCCAACAGACATTCCCCCTCTCAATCACCGGCAATCACGCCTTCCGCGCGGTCGGCCTGCCCAGCCGCCGCACCGGCACCCTGGCCGGCCGGGCCCGTGGGCCTAGCCGCCCTGGGTGCCCAGCGGAAGAACGCTCGCGCCCGGGACGTCGAGGGCCAGCCGGTTGGCCGCCCACCCCTCGCCCGCGAGCTGCGCGACCTTGTCGGCCGCACCGTTGTCGACCAGCGCAAGGACCGTGGGGCCCGCGCCGGAGATGACCGCGGGGATCCCGTCCGCCCGCAGCCGGGCCACGAGAGCCACGCTCTCGGGCATCGCCGGGGACCTGTACTCCTGGTGGAGCCGGTCCTCGGTGGCGGGCAGCAGCAACTCGGGACGCCTGGTCAGGGCTTCGACGAGCAGGGCCGCGCGACCCGCGTTGACGGCCGCGTCCACATGCGGGACGGTGCGCGGCAGCAGGCCGCGCGCCGTCTCCGTGAGGACCGGCTTGGAAGGCACGAAGACCACCGGAACGATGGAATCGGCGGGGTCCATCCGGATCGCCTTGGCGCTGCCGCCGTCCATCCAGGCGAGGGTGAAACCGCCCAGCAGGCACGCGGCGACGTTGTCGGGGTGCCCCTCGATCTCGGTGGCGAGTTCCAGCAGCGCCGCGTCGTCGAGCCTGGCCTCCGCGCCTATGGTGACGGCGCGGGCGGCGACGATGCCGGCACAGATCGCGGCGGAGGACGAGCCGAGCCCGCGACCGTGCGGGATGCGGTTGGCGCAGACGACCTCCAGGCCGCGCGGCTGGCCGCCCAGCAGGTCGAAGGCCGTGCGCATGGAGCGTACGAGGAGGTGGCTCTCGTCGCGCGGGAGGTTGTCGGCGCCCTCACCGGCGATGTCGATGTTCAGGCCGGAGTCGGCGACCCGGACGACCACGTCGTCGTAGAGCCCCAGGGCCAGGCCGAGGGCATCGAAGCCGGGGCCGAGGTTGGCACTGCTGGCGGGGACGCGCACTCGTACGGCGGCGGCGCGGAACGCTGGACCTGCCATCGGTCGATGACACTCCTTGTGACTGTGCGAGATCTGGTGCTTGGCGGGATCTTCGCTGCGAATGTACTGGAGAACGCACGACACCCGAAGGCCCTCGGGGCAGCACCGCGGTCATATGCGCGGTGGCGGATGTAAGTACAGCCTATCGAAGGAAGGTTCTCTCGCGACATAGGGCGCACAGGAGGCGCACGATGCGTGTCGCGGACTTCCGTCGGCTTCCGTCGGTTCCGGCCGGACATTTCGTGCCGTACGGACCGAGTTGCCGGATTCCGGGGATCCCGGAATCCGGCGACACGGCGTGGAGCCCGCGCGGGGCGGGCTCCGGGTCAGATCAGGCCGAGCCGGACGGCCGCGGCCTCGGCGTCCACCGGAACGGTGACCGGCTGCGGGGCCCCGGCGACCGCCCAGTCGGGGTCCTTGAGGCCGTTGCCGGTGACGGTGCACACGATCGTCTGGCCGGGGTCGACCAGTCCGGCCTCGGCGGCCTTGAGCAGACCGGCCACCGAAGCGGCCGAGGCGGGCTCCACGAACACGCCCTCCTGCGCCGCCAACAGGCGGTACGCCGCCAGGATCTGGCGGTCCGTCACCTCGTCGATGAAGCCGCCGGACTCCTCGCGCGCCGCGAGGGCGAACTCCCAGGAGGCCGGGTTGCCGATGCGGATCGCCGTCGCGATGGTGTGCGGCTCCTTGACGATCTCGCCGCGCACGATGGGCGCGGAACCGGAGGCCTGGAAGCCCCACACGCGGGGCGTACGGGAGGCCAGGCCGTCGGCCTTGTACTCCTTGAAGCCCTTCCAGTACGCGGTGATGTTGCCCGCGTTGCCGACCGGCAGCACGTGGATGTCGGGGGCGTCGCCCAGTGCGTCGACGATCTCGAACGCGGCCGTCTTCTGGCCCTCGATCCGGACCGGGTTGACGGAATTGACCAGCGCCACCGGGTAGTTGTCAGAGAGCGCGCGGGCCAGGTCCAGGCAGTCGTCGAAGTTGCCGTCCACCTGGAGGATCTTGGCGCCGTGCACCAGGGCCTGGCCCATCTTGCCGAGCGCGATCTTGCCGCGGGGCACGAGGACGGCCGAGACCATCCCGGCACGCACCGCGTACGCAGCGGCGGAGGCCGAGGTGTTGCCCGTGGAGGCGCAGATGACCGCCTTGGCCCCCTCCTCCTTGGCCTTGGTGATCGCCATCGTCATGCCGCGGTCCTTGAAGGACCCGGTGGGGTTCGCGCCCTCGACCTTCAGGTGCACCTCACAGCCCGTGCGCTCGGAAAGCACCTGGGCCGGTACGAGGGGAGTGCCGCCCTCGCGGAGCGTGACCACGGGCGTCGCGTCCGTCACCGGCAGGCGGTCCCGGTACTCCTCGATGATGCCGCGCCACTGGTGGGTGCGATTGCTGCTCATGGGTCCTTACTCCCCTTCAACACGCATGATGCTGGCGACACCGCGGACGGTGTCCAGCTTCCGCAGCGCCTCGACGGTCCCGGAGAGGGCGGCGTCGGGAGCCCGGTGAGTGACGACGACGAGGGAGGCCTCGCCGTCCTTGCCCTGCTGGCGGACCGTGTCGATGGACACTCCGTGCTCCGCGAAGGTCGTCGCGACCTGGGCGAGGACGCCCGGCTTGTCGGCCACATCGAGGCTGATGTGGTAGCGCGTGACGACGTCCCCCATGGGGCTGACCGGCAGCTGGGTGTACGCCGACTCGCCGGGCCCCGTTGCCTCGGCGAGCTTGTTGCGACAGACGGCGACGAGGTCGCCGAGGACCGCGGAGGCGGTCGGCGAGCCGCCCGCGCCGGGGCCGTAGAACATCAGCCGCCCGGCGGCCTCCGCCTCCACGAAGACGGCGTTGTACGCCTCGCGGACCGACGCCAGCGGGTGGCTGAGCGGGATCATCGCCGGGTGCACGCGCGCGGTCACCGACCGGCCGTCGGCGGCCCGCTCCAGGATGGCGAGGAGCTTGATGGTGCAGCCCATGCGCTTGGCGGAGGCGAAGTCGGCGGCGCTGACCTCGGTCATGCCCTCTCGGTAGACGTCGTCCAGCCGGACCCGGGTGTGGAAGGCGATGCCGGCCAGGATCGCGGCCTTGGCGGCGGCGTCGTAGCCCTCGACGTCGGCGGTGGGGTCGGCCTCGGCGTAGCCCAGGGCGGTGGCCTCGTCCAGCGCCTCCTGGTAGCCGGCGCCCGTCGAGTCCATCTTGTCGAGGATGAAGTTGGTCGTGCCGTTGACGATGCCCATGACCCGGTTGATCTTGTCGCCCGCGAGGGACTCGCGCATCGGGCGGACCAGCGGGATCGCGCCGGCGACGGCGGCCTCGTAGTACAGGTCCAGCCCGGCCTCGTCGGCCGCGGCGTGCAGCGCGGCGCCGTCCTGGGCGAGCAGCGCCTTGTTCGCGGACACGACGGAGATGCCGTGCTCGAAAGCGGTGGTGATCAGGCCGCGGGCCGGCTCGATGCCGCCGATGACCTCGATGGCGATGTCGATGTCGCCGCGTTTGAGGAGGGCGGTCGCATCGGTGGTGATCAGGGCCGGGTCGATGCCCTCGCGGACCTTGGAGGGGCGGCGCACGGCGACGCCGGCGAGTTCGACGGGCGCGCCGATCCTGGCCGTCAGGTCTGCGGCGTGCGTCGTCATGATGCGCGCCACCTCTGAGCCGACCACACCACAGCCCAGCAGCGCCACCTTCAGCGGACGCGTACGCATCATTCGACCTACGCCTTTCGATCTTCCATCGCCACCCGGCACGCGGTTTGCGTGCCAGGTCTGACCAGTCTCACGCAATGGACAGTAGTTTCCATCCTCGGTCCATTGAGTGAGACGTCCATTTTGGGGGCCCGGGGGCCCGCGCCAGAAATAGCGCCGTCATCCGAGGTCGAGACGCAGGAGATCTTCCTCCGTCTCGCGCCGGACGATCACCCGCGCCTGTCCTTCGCGCACGGCCACGACGGGCGGGCGCAGCGCGTGGTTGTAGTTGCTGGCCATCGAGCGGCAGTACGCGCCGGTGGCCGGGACCGCGATCAGGTCGCCGGGGGCGAGGTCCGCCGGGAGGAAGGCGTCCTTGACCACGATGTCGCCGCTCTCGCAGTGCTTGCCGACGACGCGCACCAGCATCGGCTCGGCGTCCGAGACGCGGGAGACGAGCGTCACCGCGTACTCGGCGTCGTAGAGGGCGGTGCGGATGTTGTCCGACATCCCGCCGTCGACGCTGACGTACGTCCGAAGCCCCTCCAGCGGCTTGATGGTGCCCACCTCGTACAGGGTGAAGGCGGTCGGGCCGACGATCGCGCGGCCGGGCTCGACGGAGATCCGGGGGGCGCGCAGCCCCGCCGCCTCGCACTCCCGCGCCACGATCTCGTGCAGGGCCTTGGCGATCTCGTGCGGCTCGCGGGGGTCGTCGGCGGAGGTGTAGGCGATGCCGAGGCCGCCGCCGAGGTCGATCTCGGGCAGCTCGACGCCGTGCTCGTCGCGGACGGCGGCGAGCAGCCGCACGACCCGCTTGGCGGACACCTCGAAACCGGCCATGTCGAAGATCTGCGAGCCGATGTGGGAGTGGACGCCGAGCAGCTCCAGCGAGTCGTGCCCCAGCGCCCTGCGGACGGCCTCGGCGGCGGACCCGTCGGCCACCGCGATCCCGAACTTCTGGTCCTCGTGCGCCGTGGCGATGAACTCGTGCGTGTGCGCTTCGACGCCGACGGTGACGCGGATCTGCACCGGCTGGCGTACGCCCAGGCCTGCGGCGATGTGCGCGACGCGGGCGATCTCCTGGAAGGAGTCGAGCACGATGCGTCCGACCCGGGCCTCGACGGCGCGGGTGATCTCCGCGACGGACTTGTTGTTGCCGTGGAACGCGATCCGTTCGGCGGGCATCCCGGCGGCGAGCGCGGTGGCGAGCTCGCCCCCGGAGCACACGTCGAGGTTGAGTCCTTCTTCCCGCAGCCACTTCACGACGGCCTTGGAGAGGAACGCCTTCCCCGCGTAGAACACGTCGGCGTCGGCGCCGAAGGCGTGCGCCCAGGCGCGGCAGCGCCCGCGGAAGTCCTCTTCGTCGAGGAAGTAGGCGGGGGTGCCGTACTCCGCGGCCAGCTCGGTCACTTCGATCCCGCCCACGGTCACGACGCCGTCGGCGTTGCGGGTGACGGTGCGCGACCAGACCTTCTCGTCGAGGACGTTGAGGTCGGCGGGCGGCGGCGCGTAGTGGCCCTCGGGCAGGACGTCGGCGTGGCGGGGCCCGGCGGGGTGCGCGGAACGGCTCATCGGGATCTCTCTTCGCAGGTCACAGGCGTTCGGGGGCAGCTATGCCGAGCAGGGACAGGCCGCCTGCCAGCACCGTCCCGGCGGCTTCGGCGAGGGCCAGCCGGGCGCGGTGGGCGGCCGAGGGTTTCTCGTCTCCCTTGGGGAGCACGTCGTACTGGAAGTCGAGCAGGGTGTCGGCCAGCCGGACGAGCTGGCGCACGAGCCGCTCGGGCGCGCGGTGGTGGGCGGCGGCTTCGAGGGCGAGGGGGTGGTCGGCGAGGGCGCGCAGCAGCGCGTCGGCGCCGGCGACGTCCCCCGGCTCCGGCCGGAAGCCGAGGCGGGCGGCGTTGCGCAGCAGGGCCCGGGTGCGGGCGTATCCGTAGCGCACGCGGAAGAACTCGCTCGACTCGTCCTGGACGAGGAGCCGACCGGGGAACGAGGGGGTCTCGTGCGGCGGGGCGGCGAGCATGGCCCAGCGCGCGGCATCGGCTCCGAATCGCGCGACGACGTCCCCGTCCCGCTTGGCGACGGGCGCGACGCTGGAGGCACCGAGTGCGGTGCGTCCCCCGGAGGAGGCCCCGATCAGGGGGGCGTCGTGCTCGCCGCCGCCCTGGCTGCGGACGAGCCTCAGGACACACTCCTGCACGACCCGCTCCCGCAGCCCGAGGCCGGCACCCGCCTCGACGGCGGCGGCGGGAAGGAACGCGGCGCCTCCCCGCACGTCCCGGATGACCACGTCCCAGACGATCGCGTCGCTGATGACGAGGCGGGCGGACAGGGGCGGCAAAGTGAAGTTCAGGAACCCCGCACCGGTGACCTCCACACTCTCGATCCCCGGCTCCCCGCCGAGCCTGCGGGCCAGCACCCGGGCAACCTCACCGGGCGCGCAGCGGGCGGCCTTGGCGACCTGGAAGGCGACAGCGGTGGCGTACTCCCCCACCCCTCCGGGCCGGGTCCGCTCCACCACAACCCGTCCGGACACGGCCGCACCGGCGGGCAGCTCCCCGTCCTCGACGGCGCCGCGCACGGCGCGCGCGACGGTACGGGAGAGGTCGGCGGGGGTCACGGGACCCAGCCTAGGGGAGAACCTTCCGCGTCATGCGAAGGGTTTCGCCATGTGAACAGCGCTGCCGGCGCCAGGGGCTGTCCGGCCCTGATCCGCCGGACACCCCTTACCCCCGCCCGGTACCGGCGGGGGCCCCTTCCCGCTCGCGCCGGTCGCGGCGCTCGACCAGCCGCCGTACGACCCGGACCAGCTCGGCGGGCTCGAAGGGCTTCGCGAGGAACGCGTCGACCCCGGCGGTGATCCCGGCCTCCATCTCGTGCTGCGTACAGGCGCTGACCATGGCGAGCGGCACGTCCCGCGTCCGCGGATCGGCCCGCAGCCGCGCGGCGGTCCCGAATCCGTCCAGCCGGGGCATGACCACATCGAGGGTGATCACGTCGGGACACACGTGGTGTACGACGTCCAGGCACTCGGCACCATCGTTCGCGGTCACGACCTCGAAGCCCTCCAGCTCGAGATTGACCTTGATCAGCTGCCGGATGACCTTGTTGTCGTCGACAACAAGCACCCGGCCCGAGGCGCCTGACACAACTCGAGAGTAGGTCCGCCTAAGCCTCCGCGTCCGGGTTTTCCCCACTTCCACCCCCTCCGGGCGACCCACCCCTCCCGGCCCCGCCAAACCGTTTCTGATCACCGCCCGCGAGCTGGTAGGGTTCAACCCGTCGCCGCAACGCGAACGACACGCCCCCGTAGCTCAGGGGATAGAGCAACGGCCTCCGGAGCCGTGTGCGCAGGTTCGAATCCTGCCGGGGGCACTTCGCAGGAAGTGCCCAAGACCCCGCCATCAGCGCTAACGCTGAGGACGGGGTCTTCGCGTATGTGCGGTCGGGAGCGGGCTTGAGCCCGGCCCATGTGACGCGCCCTCCGGTCTACTTGCGGGACGAGCGGGGCAACTTCAACGGGTCGGGCATCCCAGACACGCCGGAGGTCCCTGCCGCCCGGCAGGGACCCAGGGTCGGGCGGGGGCTACAGCACTGCCGAGGAGCGGTTTCGATCGAGGCGCCGCTTCTGCAATTCCATGCGCGCCTCCGCCAGGAGCCCGAGGACCGAGTCGGAGATCCCGGGAATCCGCTTCGCCAACTGACCGTCAGTTTCGCGGATCAAGACCTCCTCGACATCACCGGAGGTGGAACGCGAAACCTTGTCCAGTCGGTCCAGCTCTTCACTCATCGACGGATGCGCTAGTACGCGCAGTCGCGCCACCTCGCTCGGCACCAGCTCAAGCACCCCACCGCCGAAGCTCCTGCCCTCGAT
This sequence comes from Streptomyces sp. NPDC054883, assembly GCF_053610645.1. Classification (NCBI taxonomy): domain Bacteria; kingdom Bacillati; phylum Actinomycetota; class Actinomycetes; order Kitasatosporales; family Streptomycetaceae; genus Streptomyces; species Streptomyces sp. NPDC054883. The sequence continues at coordinate 10,084 of NZ_JBSGYT010000015.1, forward strand.
TTCTGCGGACAGCAGAGTCAGCGAGTTGTGGAAAGAGGCGGCGAATGAACGTGCCGGCATCATGTCCGGGGCCAGCATCTTGCCCTGGTAAATCGTGTCTGTCGTGATGGCCGACACTTCGTTCACCACTACGCGGGGGTAGAGGTGCGACCGCTTGGACAGGAGCAGGTCCCCTGCCGCGACGACCGGGACGCAGTACCAAGGATCGCGGATCCTGCACTTGTACCGTGTGTGGAGCTGAGCCTGCTCCCCGGTGGCGATGTAGCGCAAGGCGCCTTCGTGCCGCAGCGGGCTCGTGCCGCCGCGCGCGAAGTCGAGCAGGCCAGCGCGCGCCCCCTCGCTGACGTTCCTCTGATGGTCTTCAGGGGTGAAGACCAGGCCTTCGGCATTGCGGATCCTCGGCAGCAGGGGACGGATCCAGTTTCCGAGGTCGTACTTTTCGATCATCTCGCGGTCGACGGAGAAGTAATCGTTTGCGCCTGTGACGGTCGCGACCCCGAAGCGAACCCAGCTTCCCGCACTTCGCACGCAGGACAGCGAGGAAACCTCGTTGAGGGCTTCCAGCTGTGCGGGGGAAAGCAGATAGCGAGTCCACGTGGGCGCCTCCGGGGAGGCCGAGTGCCGCCACGCGCGCCCGTCGGCGCTGTGGTCCCATACCGTCAATTGCGCGTCCGCAGCCGACGGCTCCCGACGGCCGCTGAGCACGACCACTTCTTGGAGGACGCCGGGAAAAGAGCCTGGACCGAACAGATCGACGCGCACGGACGAACAGTTGCGCAGAAGCCACCTGCGTACAGCCGCAGCCGAGATTCCCGTAAGGCATTCGGCAGGGATGATGAAGGCGAACGCACCCCCCTCGCGAATTTTATTTAGGGCGCAGAGGAAGATGGGAATCCAGAGGTTCGAAACACCCTTGAGCGTTACTCCCATTTCTTTCGCGACCTGGTCCGCATAGCTCCGCTCCGTATCGCTGACGAATTGGAACCGGACGAACGGCGGATTTCCCACTGCCGCGTCGAATCCCCCCTCGGGGACCAGGTCGGGGTCGAGGAAGCTCCCGTGTCGGACCTCCGTCTCGAACGAAGCCCGGCCGCCGGCCTCCGCGCAGCGATGGGCTTCCGCCTCCAGGAGTTCGACCGCCACCAGCTCCCGCACCCTCTTGCGGAGCGGATCGCCTTCGAGACCACGGATGAACGCGCCGTCACCGGCGCTGGGTTCCAAAAGACGCAGGGACTCTAGGGACGCAGGGAGGAGATCGCGCAGCCGGTCGAGGCACACTGCGACCAAGGCTTGAGGCGAGTAGAACCCGCCGCGCAGCTTGTCGGCGGACACCTGTTGCATGGTCTTCACGTGTGCTGTGCCCTCCAGGCATCGGTCGATCGCCAGTCGAGTCTAGAGGCTGGGACGGACAGAAGGGACCAGCTGTAATAAGTCGGAATCCCGCTTGCCACTGGTGAGCGTTTGCGGCACGGTGATCATTTATGCGAATCAGCCTCGTGGGTCAGCCGTACGCAACCGCACCCAACCTTCACCAGTTCCTGGCCTCTCGATGCGCAGATGATAGGTACTCGGAACTGCACATCGCAACAGCTTGGGCAAAGCAGAGTGGCCTCTCGCGGATCGAGGAGCATTTCCGCTCATTCCGCGAACGAGGTAAGAAGATCACGGCAGTGGTGGGCATCAGCGAGGGCGGCGCCACCCGCCAGGGGCTTCACCTGGTACACAAAATCTGCAATAAAGCGTACGTCTTCCACGACGCCGGCCGCACGTTCCATCCGAAAATCTACTTTTTCACTGGCGCCAACGATTGGGCAGCGTTCATCGGCTCTAACAATCTGACTGCGGGGGGCGTCTTCTGGAACTACGAAGCCGCCGTGGAAATCTCCGGGTCATTCGGATCCGCTGACGACGTAGAACTTGCCGGCCAGTTCGCGGCCCTTTTCGACGACCTGCTCCACGATGACGGCGTCTGCAAACCGCTTGACGATGCCCTGATCAAGCTTTTGATCGAGTCTCCCGTCTACCGGATCGGCGACGAGATCCGGATGGCCGGACGGAGGCGGGCCGGTACCGCTCGCCAGGGCGACGAAGGCGAGCAGATCTTCAGGCGGTCCCAGCACAGCAAGTCAGCAGACCCGCGTAAACCCAACGGGAAAGAACCGTCAAGCGTGCAGCAGAACGACCCGACGGCCGCCGAGGTCGGTGGAGACGATGGTCCGGCCCTGCCGTCCGAGCTGCTGAGCCACTCATGGTTCAAGAAGATGTCGGCCAGCGATGCCCAGCGGCCTACGAATCCGAACTCCAATCCCATCGGAAGCCTTAAGCTCACCAAGGCGCGGCACCCCATCGACCAGAAGACGTATTTCCGGAACGTGTTCTTCGCAAACGCGGCGTGGGAAGCGGAAACAAATGGCAAAGGAGTCAAAGAAGAGGCGAGGGTACCGTTCGAAGTCGTCATCGGTACGACGTCTCTCGGGGTGCACGAGATCGCCATCGACCATGCCGATTACAGGATCGCCGGCCAGAGCAACGTCCCGACGTGGCTCCATTGGGGCGAGCACCTGTTGACGTACCTGAAAGCACACGACTACACGGGCCACTACGTCACGATCGAAACTTTCGAGGACGGGTCGCGGCGCCTCACCATCTCCGCGGATCCGATCGGTGAAATCAAGGTGTCGTAGGCCGGCCCTTGACCGCGGAGCGTCTTGTCCGACCGGTCTGCCCCGTTCTCATGGTTGGACTAGGCAGTCTTCGACGGCTCTTGCCCGGATGGTGGATCTGCTGCCGTTCCGGGCACGAGTCGGTCATGGTGCGCCGGCATGAACTGACGAATGCTCAGTGGGACCGGACAGCCCGGCCGCGCGGGGACGGCCCGATGTTCCCGTCACGCAGGCCCTGAAGGTGGCCCGCACCGGGGGTGGGCGCCCGCGCACCCGGCCGAACCGAGCACGCGGCGACAAGCCGGGCTTACCACCTCACCTGTGCAAACGCGGGATCAAAGCAAAGATCGTCCAGCCCGGACGACCAACGTGCGAAGCGCCGCAGCCGCGGCCGGGCCGGCGGCCGCCCGCCGGCCTTCGACCGCGCGCAGTACCGCCAGCGCAACACTGTCGAACGCTGCATCGGCAAACTGAAGCAGCACCGGGCCGTCGCAACATCTTCAACGGCACGCTGGCCACCGCAGCCCTCTGATCTGGCTCCGCGACCTCATGAAAGAGCCATCAGACACTGCCTAGGGCGGATCCGCCGTTCCTCGGGGCGGATCCGCCGCGGTCAGCAGGGTGATGACCAGGCTGTCCGGGGTTTGGGAGAAGTCGGCGTACCACTGGCCCACCGAGGAGAAGGCCGGTGGGGTGGAGAGGCAGACGAGGGCGTCCGCCGCGGTGGCGAGGCGGGCGGCGGCGTCCAGTGGGGCCACCGGGGTGGCCATGACGACGTGGGTCGCGCCCTGGGCGCGGACCACCTCGCAGGCGGCGGCCGCCGTGGCGCCGGTGGCGATGCCGTCGTCGACCAGGATCACCGTGCGGCCCGTGACGGCCAGCCGGGGCCGGCCCGCGCGGAAACGGTGGGCCTGGGCGGTGAGCGCGGCCCGCTCCGCGCGTTCGACCGCCGCCATGTCCTCGGGGCGGATCCGGGCGCGGCGGACGACGTCCTCGTTGATCACCCGTACGCCGCCTTCGCCGAGGGCGCCGAAGGCCAGCTCGCGGTGGCCCGGGACGCCCAGCTTGCGTACGACGACCACGTCGAGCGGGGCGTCGAGCGCCCGGGCCACGTGGAAGGCCACCGGGACCCCGCCCCGGGGCAGGCCGAGCACCACCGGCTGGCGGGGTCCGTAGGGTCGCAGGGCCTCGGCCAGGCGGCGGCCGGCGTCATCGCGGTCGGCGAACAGCACCCTTCGAACCAACGCCACCCGGCGCCGTGGCGCAACTCGTACGAAGTACGAAGGAGGAGCTGCCGGGTCTGTGGGTTTTGGGGGATGGGTAGGCGTAGGCGGTGTGCGTAGGTTGACCGGAAACCACTGCGGCGCCGCTGACCAGGTGCTTCGTGGTGGGCTCTGACGACGAGGATGGGGCGGACGCGATGCGTGAGCTGGTGCAGACGGCGCGGCAGTGGGTGGCCGAGGGGCGGGACGGGTACCTGGCCCGGCCCGTCACCGAGCAGGGGTTCGGGCCGCGGGACCCGGCGGGGTCGGTGCTCGTGGACGCCCGGGGCGAGTGCGTCGGGGCCCTGTACCGGGGGGTGTTCGACGCCGAACTCGTCGCGGAGGCGCGCGCGATGGGGGCCGCGGACACCGCCCGGGTGTGCGAGGTCTCCGTCGGCGCCGGGGAGGCGGTGGAGGCGAAGCTGACCTGTGGCGGCCAGGCGGAGGTGCTGCTCCAGCCGCTGGCGGCGATCCCGGCCGAGTGGTGGGAGCTGCTCGGCGCGGGGCACGGGGTGGCGCTGGTGACCCGGCTGAACGAGGCCGCGGACCGGGCGGTGAGCGAGGTCGTACGGTCCGCCGACGCCCCGGCCGACGACCCCGCGCGGCGGGCGGGTGAGCTGCTGCGCACGCGGCGCCCCGGGCGGGACGCCCTGTACGGGGGCTCGGGGCTGGTGCTGGTGGAGGCGTACCCGTCCGCGCCGCAGGTGGTGATCGGCGGGGCCGGTGAGCTCGCGGAGATCATCGCGCGGCAGGCGACGCTGCTGGAGTGGGGCGCGGTGACGGTCGAGTCGGCGGCCGAGGCGGAGAAGGTACTGGGCGCCCACCGCGACGCCGCCTGCCTGGTGCTCCTCAGCCATGACCCCGAGTTCGACGTGCTGGCCCTGCGGACCGCGCTCGCGCTGGGCATCCCGTACGTCGGCGCGCTCGGCTCCCGCCGGACCACCACCCGGCGCCGCGAGGGCCTGCTGGCGGCCGGGGTGACCGAGGCCGAGCTGGCCCGGGTGCACGGGCCGATCGGCCTCGACCTCGGGGCGCGGACCCCGCCGGAGACGGCCCTGGCCATCTGCGCGGAGATCCTCGGGGTGCTCGGGGGCCGGGACGGCGGGGGGCTGCGGGACTCCGAGGGGCCGCTGCGGGGGTAGCGGCCCCTCGGGGGGCTCCGGCGGGCGGCCGCGGGGGCTCTCCCGCGGCCGCGGGCGGCCTCCGGACCGTGCCCGGCTGCGTCCCCGCGTTGGGGGAACAGATCGGGTGAATACGTACGGAATGCGGGAAAATAGTACGTATGAACACGATCGCGTTGGAAGACGCGCACAATGCCGTTTGGTTCATCTTCGTCGGTCTGGTCATCGTCGCGTTCCTCCTCGCCGCCTTCAAGCTGGGCCAGCGGGTGCGCGCCAAGGAGCCGCCGCCGCCCACTCCCGAGAGCCAGCCGCACCTGCCCGCCGGCGGCGCGGTGTACGAGGTGCGCGAGGAGCGGGACGCCGTGGAGTTCCCCGAGAGCGGCCTGCGCCCGCACGAGATGCAGGGCTTCGGCAACTTCGGGTCCACCACCTCCACCCACCCGGACGACGTCCGCGCGGCCCGCGAATCCGGGTACCAGCACTCGCACCCGCACGCCGGTGAGCGCCCCTCCTCCGAGGTCACCGAGCCCCCGCCGCCCGCCCCGCCGACCCCGCCGGAGCCGCCGGTCGCCCCGCCCCACGGGGGGACGGACCACAGCTGACGCCGCCAGGGCGCTGCCGGACGGGCCTCGACGCCGCGCGTCAGAGGTCCGTTCGCAGGCGCAGCACCTCCGGCGGCGGGTGGCGCAGCGAGGTGTGCCGGACCTCCGCCGCCAGGGGCGGGTCGAGCGGCCGGTAGGCCACCTCCCCGAGCCCGATGGCCGTGACGGTCGCCACCGCGCCCGCCCCGGCCGGGGCCCCGCCCGTACGGCCGGCCAGGGTCTGGGACAGCTCCCTGCGCAGCGGCGCCGAGAGCGGGCTCGACACCAGCGGGGCCTCGTCGTCGCCCGGCACGACCAGCACCAGCGCCGCCGGCCGGCGCGGTGTGCCGGTGTAGCCGATCACCGCCGCGTCCCGTACGTCGGTGTGCCGCAGCTTCTGCCAGGCGCGCCGGCCCGCCGGATAGGGCTGGTCCAGCCGTTTGACCACCAGCCCCTCGATGCCGCTGGCGGGCAGCGTCTCGTACCAGGTCTCGGCGAGCTCCGGGTCGGTCGTCATCGGCACCGGCTGGAGGGGCGGCCCGAGCGGGAGCAGCAGGTCCACCAGGAGCGCCCGGCGGCGTTCGTACGGGCGGCCGCGCACGTCGACCCCGGCCAGCTCCAGCACGTCGAACGCCGCGTACGAGGCCGGCAGGCTCTGCGCGAGCATCGGTGCGCGGGCCGCCGTGGCCGCCGCGCGCCGCTGGACGAGGGCGAAGTCGGTCCGGCCGTCGTGCCAGACCACGACCTCACCGTCGAGCACGGTCCCGGCGGGGAGCAGTTGCGCGGCCAGGGCCAGGTCCGGGAACGCGCCGGTCACGATCCGGCCGGAGCGGGCCTGGAGCACCACGCCGTCCGCGGTGCGCAGGATGACGAGCCGGTGGCCGTCGAACTTCGGCTCGTACGCCAGGCCCGCCGCCCGCGGGAGGGTTCGCACGGTGGCGGCGAGCGCGACCTGGACCCGGCTCACGGCAGCGCCCCCGCCTGCCCCGGGTCGGTGAGCGGGGCGAAGAGGTCGCCGGAGCGGGCCAGCCGGGGCGCGATGTCGTCGGCGAGGAACACCAGGTCGGCGGGGTTCGCACAGGCCGCCACCTCCGCCCACGAGACGGGTGCGGAGACGGTCTGGCGGGCACGGGCACGCAGCGTGTAGGGGGCGGCGGTGGTCTTGGCGGCGGCGTTCTGGCTGTGGTCGACGAAGACCTTGCCGGGCCGCAGCGCTTTGGCCATCCGGTGCACGACGAGCTCGGGGAGTTCCCGTTCGGCCTCCTGGGCGAGCTGCTTCGCGTACGCGGACACCCGCGCCGACGCGGTCGGCTCCAGCGGCGCGGACAGGTGGAGGCCCTTGGCGCCGGAGGTCTTGGGGTAGGCGTGCAGACCGTCGGCGGCGAGCCGGTCGCGCAGCCACAGGGCGGCGGCGCAGCACTCCACGACGGTGGCGGGCGGGCCGGGGTCGAGGTCGAGGATCAGCCGGTCGGCGACGGCGGGGCTGCCCGCCGTCCACTGGTGCACGTGGAACTCCACGACGAGGTTGGCGGCCCACATGAGGGTGGGCATGTCGGCGATGACCACCTGCTCGGCGGAAGGGTCCTCCGAGCGCGGGACCGGGCTGGTCTTCACCCAGTCGGGGGTACCGGGCGGCGGGTTCTTGGTGAAGAAGAGCTGCCCCTCGGGGCCGTCGGGGTAGCGCAGGAACGACACCGGCCGGTTGTGGACGTGGGCCAGCAGGGGCTGCGCGACGGTGGCGTAGTAGTGCAGCACCTCGCCCTTGGTGAAGCCGGTCTCCGGATAGATGACCTTGTCCAGGTTGCTGAGCGCGATGCGCCGCCCCTCCACCACGGTGATCGGCGTCATACGATGAGATTGCCATGAAACGGGAGGAACTGTGCGATCCATCTGGAACGGGGCGATTTCCTTCGGCTTGGTCAGCATCCCGATCAAGCTGGTGAACGCCACCGAGAGCCATTCGATCTCCTTCCGCCAGATCCACGTGACCGACGGCGGCCGGGTCCGGTACCGCAAGGTGTGCGAGCTGGACGGGGAGGAGGTGCCGGCGGCCGAGATCGGCAAGGGGTACGAGGAGGCGGACGGCTCGATCATCCCGATCACGGACGAGGACCTGGCGCAGCTGCCGATCGCCACGGCGAAGACGATCGAGATCGTGTCGTTCGTACCGGCCGACGAGATCGATCCGCTCCAGATGGACGCGGCGTACTACCTCGCGGCGAACGGGGCGACGGCGGCCAAGCCGTACACGCTGCTGCGGGAGGCGCTCAAGCGGAGCCGGAAGGTGGCGATCGCCAAGTTCGCACTGCGGGGGCGGGAGCGGCTGGGGATGCTGCGGGTCGTCGACGACGTCATCGCGATGCACGGACTGCTGTGGCCGGACGAGATCCGGCGGCCCGAGGGGGTCGCGCCGGAGACGTCGGTGACCGTCCGGGACGCCGAACTGGACCTGGCGGACGCGCTGATGGCGACGCTGGGGGAAGTGGACATCGATTCGCTGCACGACGACTACCGCGAGGCCGTGGAGGAGATGATCGCGGCGAAGGCGGGTGGGGCGTACGAGCCCGCGGAGGCCGTGAAGGAACCGGCCGGAGGTCAGGTGATCGACCTGATGGCGGCGCTGGAGCGGAGCGTGCAGGCGGCGAAGGCCTCGCGGGGGGAGGGCGGCGGCGGTGCCGCGGAGGCGGGGGCGGAGGGGGACGTGACGCCGATCCGGCGGAAGGCGGCCGCGGCTGCGCCGAAGGCGGTGGGCGGGAAGAAGTCCACGGCGGCCTCCGGGTCGGGGGCGGCGGCGAAGAAGACGGCGGCCGGGCGGAAGTCCACGTCGGCGTCGGGGTCGGGGTCGGCATCCGCGAAGAAGACGGGGTCGGGCGCGGGGAAGTCCGGGGGGACGAAGTCCACTTCGGCGGCCGCGAAGAAGACGGCGTCGGGAAAGAAGGCGGCGCCGGGGCGCAAGCGGCGCTCGGCGTGACGGTGCGCTGGCCGGGCGGGGCGCGGGTGCCGTGACCGTTGCCCGTGCCGCCGGGCGGGGCCGGGGCTCGCCTCGAACGCCGGCGGCTCTGGGGGTGGGGGCCGGGGCCAGGCGGGGGCTATCGGAACCAGGTGTGGGTGTCGCGGGCCAGAGCGAAGAGGGCTTCGGTGTCCGGGGGTTTGAGGGCAGGGGTGGCCGTCGTGAAGAAGGGGGCCGCCGTGGCCGGTTGGAGGACGCGGACGTCGCGCAGGGTGCGGGCCACCTCGACGGTGGAGGCGTCGACCACCGCCAGCACCGGCGTCGCCGGAGCCCGCATGGCGTGGCTGGCGTGGGCCGCCGCGCGGCGGATGCGGCGCACGTCGGGGCGCGGGTCGGCGCGGCCCACCGTGAGCAGCAGATCGCCCGCCTGGACCCGTTGACGCCGGCCCGCCACCGTGGCCACGCAGAACACCCCGGCCGGCCCGATCAGCAGGTGGTCGATCAGCCCGCCGCCCGGCAGCGGCACGGCGTGCAGCACCCGCCAGTCCAGCGCTTCGAGGGCCTCCAGCTCCGCCCCCACCGCCTCCAGGGCCCCGATCTCGCGGCGCAGCCGGTGCCGGGCCCGGGCGCCCGGCGCCCCGTACACCAACTCCCCCAGCAGCGGCTTGCCCGGGCGGTTCGGTGCCAGGTCCCGGTCCGGGGGAAGGGCCAGCCGGAGCCGCTCGACGGGCGTGGGTACCGGCGGCGGCCCGACGGCCACCTCACCGCTCAGGTACGGGCGCAGGGCCGCCAGCACCGCCCCCCGGCGAGCCTCCTCCAGCAGGCTGATCCGGTTGGTGCGCCGGTCGTACCAGGCCACCGTGCGGCCGTCCGGCAGGTTGACGAACAGCCGGCCGCGGCCGGGCCGGCCGCTCGGCAGCACCTTCAGTCCGCGCATCACCCTCACCCCCGGCGTCCATGGGAGCAGGCGGTGCGCCGCCCGGCAATCCCCCGTACGGCGCGAGGTGTAACGACTCCGCGGGGACGCCGTCGGCTCACCGTTACAAGGCCATCGCCCTACCGCAACGGCGCGCCCCTACCTTGGGACGTCCCAGGCCGAGCCCCACCGCAGAGGACTTTCGTGACCACCGTCAGCCGCCGTACCCTCGTTCGCGCCGCCGCCGTGACCGCGTGCGCCGGCGCTCTGCTCGCCGTGCCCGTCGCCGCCGCGCTCGCCGAAGGGATGCCGGCCGCCCCGGCCGGTACGCGGGCCCCGGGCGGCAGCCCGTCCCTGGCCGACGGCCGGCTCTCGTCCTGGGTCGGGGCCGCCACCCCCGGTCCGGAAGGGCAGGCTCCGGCCGGCAACGGGGCGTTGCTGCTCGCCGCGGGCGGCGGCATCGCGGCCGTCGGCGCCGCCGGGCTTGGCTTCGCGATGCTGCGGCGCGGCCGTACGGACGCCTGACACCGCGCGCCCGGCCACCTCCACGGCACCCGCGCGTCGCTCCCCCGTCGTCGGGGCGTCGCCCATGTGTGCGGGCGAAACCGGACCGGGGCGGCCTAAGGTTGGCGGGAAACCGCCCGCCACTCCGGCACCGCGAAGAGGAGGCCCACCGCTGTGCGCACGCTCCTCTTCCGCGCGGGTACCGGGCTGCTCGTGTCGGCCTGCCTGCTGCCGCTGCTGTCGGCGTGCGGCGACCCGGGCGGGCTGGCCGCCGCCGGGCCTACCGCGACGGCGCGCGGCCCCGTACGGCTGTGGCCGGGGCGCAAGGGGGCCGACGTACCGCCCGCACCGCCCGGGGGCGTGCAGCCGGTGTACGTGCAGGGTCTGCCGCCGGTGCACGACCAGAACGTGCACGAGGTGGACGCGGTGGCCCTGGTCCAGGCGGAGCTGCGTGCCCACCGCGGCGCCGTGACCGGCGCGGACGGGATGCCGAAGGAGACCGCCGACGCGATCCGGGCCTGCGGGACGGAGGCCTCGGAGAGGTGCCCGGTGCTCGCCCCGTACTACCGGGACCTCACGGGGAACGGTAAGGACGAGGTCGTCGTCGGGATCGAACTGCCCGGCAGCATGATGTCCGTGCGCGCCTACACGGCCGACCCCGACGGGCGGCTCAACCGGATCATGGCGACCACCGAGACCGTCATCGGCGTCGAGCTGGCCGGGGAGAACGTGGTCGTGCACGCGCCGAGCGGGCATGCCGGGTACGAGCTGATCAGCACCTGGTCGTGGGACGAGAAGCAGCGGAGCATGCTGGCGACGCGCGAGCAGATCGTACGGGCGCCCGCGCGCCCGCGGACGTCATGAGGGCCCGGCTGCCCGCATGGACCGCCACGCTCACCTGGAAGGCGGCGTGCTTCATCGTGGTCATGTGCTGTGCGCTGGCGGCGGCGCTGGGCGCGCTCGTGCACGTGGAGGTCACCCGGCAGACGGTGGACAACGCGCGCGACCGGGCCCTGGAGAAGCTGGGCGACGCGACGCGGGCGTACGAGGCGGGCGAGGCGCTGCCGCCGCGCTCGTCGCTCGATCCGGCGGGCCTGCCCGGACCGCTGCGGAAGCTGGCGCTGGGCGGACGGCGGGGCACGGTCGTGGCCGACTTCCGCGGTCGGCAGGTCATGTGGGCGGCCGGCCCGGCGGACGGCCGGGCCCTGGCCACGGCCGTTGACTACAGCCAGGCGGCCCGCACGATCAGCGGGCTGGACCACGCGATCATCGGCTCCTCGCTGCTGGCGCTCGGCGGCACGCTGCTGGTGGGCGCGTTCGCGGTGACGCGGGTGACGCGGCGGCTGCACCAGACGGCGACGGTCGCGCGGCGGATCTCCCAGGGGGACCTCGACGCGCGGGTGGGTGACCCGCGGACGAAGGACCCCGCGCGGCGCCAGGACGAGGTGGCGACGGTCGCGGGCGCGCTCGACACGATGGCGGCCACCCTCCAGGGGAAGCTGGAGCGGGAACAGCGGTTCACGGCGGACGTCGCGCACGAGTTGCGGACGCCGCTGACGGGGTTGCAGGCCGCGTCGGAGCTGCTGCCGGAGGGGCGGGCGACGGAGCTGGTGCGGGAGCGGGTGCGGACGATGCGGGGGCTGACGGAGGACCTGCTGGAGATCTCGCGGCTGGACTCGGGCCGGGAGGTGGTGGAGACGGACCTGCACCAGTTGGCGCGGCTGGCACGGCGGGTGGTGCGGGCGTCGGGGACGCCGACCGAGGTGGTCGTGGTGCGGGACGCGCTGGTGGAGACGGACCGGCGGCGGCTTGAGCGGGTGCTGGGGAACCTGGTGGCGAACGCCCACGGGCACGGGCGGGAGCCGGTCGTCCTGACGGTGGACGGGCCGGTGGTGACGGTACGCGATCACGGGGACGGGTTCCCGGAGTACCTGCTGGAGCAGGGGCCGCAGCGGTTCCGCAGCGCGGCGGAGGGGTCCCGGGCCGGGAAGGGGCACGGCCTGGGGCTGACCATCGCGGCCGGCCAGGCCGGGGTGATCGGGGCGCGGCTGGAGTTCCGCCAGGCGGAGGGGGGCGGGGCGGAGGCGGTGCTGCGGTTGACGTAGCCCTGGCCGGGTGTTGCGGGGGGTGCCGTTGCCCGGGCCGGGTGTTGCGGGGGGGCCGTTGCCCGGGCCGGGCGTTGGGGGGTGCCGGTGCGGGTTGCCCGTGCCGTCGGGCGGTGGCGGTGCCGAGTTCGGCTGGCGCGCCGTTGCGCGAAGCGGTCCCGGCTTCGCCGGGCGCCTCAATCGCCGGCGGGGCTGGGTTTGGCTGCGCTCGGGCGGGGTGCCGGGTGCGTGGCCGGGATGGGGGGTCGTCCGGGGCGGGCATGATTTATGGCGCCTGTGCGGAGCGGAATGAGCGCGGCCCCTACGCGCCACAAATCACGTTTTAGCCCCGGCCAACCCCCCACCCCGCCCCCACCCCCGTCATCACCTTCCAGCCCCGCCGGGAAGGCCATATCCACATCCCGGCCCGCCATCACCTTCCAGGCCCGCCATCACTTCCCAGCCCCGCCCGGGGAGGTCACCTCACATCCCCCGGGCCCGGCATCCTCTCCGGCCCCGCGGACCATGCCCATCCCCCCGGCCCGGCAGCCTGTCCGGCCCCGCGGACCATGCCCATCCCCCCGGCCCGGCAGCCTGTCCGGCCCCGCGGACCATGCCCATCCCCCCGGCCCGGCATGTTGGCCGGCGCCGGCCATGCCATCCCCCGGCCCGGCAGCCTGTCCGGCCCCGCCAGAGGCAAGTCCGCTGGCCGGGCACGTTGGCCGGATCCGCCGGGGGCAGATCCGCCCCGCAGGGCCGGCCCTGCGTGGGTAGGCTAAGGGACACCGAGGGGCACAACCGTCCCGCCCGGGCGGGACCCGGATCACGTTCCCACCCACCAGGCCGGGGTCGGGTGAGGGGTGGGGTGTTGACCGGGGCTAAAACGTGATTTGTGGCGCGTAGGGGCCCTACTCCACTGGCGCGCAACAGGCGCCATAAATCATGCCCGCCCCGGACAACACCCCACCCCGCGCCCGGACCCGGCCCCCACCCCCAGCCCCGCCGGCGCTTGAGGCGACAACCGGCCCCGCCCCACGGCACGGGCACCCCGCACGGAACCCGGCCCCGCCCCACGGCACGGGCAACCCGCACGGAACCCGCCTAACGACCCGGCCAGGGCCACGGCCAGCGGGCCCGGGGACGCGTGCCCTCCGGGCGGAACGCGTACTTCCAGCCCTTCTGGAGCCCCAGGCGTTTCGTCTGGCCCGCCGGGACCCGTTCGTACAGCAGGACCGTCGGGGCCGCGCCCCCCGGGTCCGGGACCGGGATCTCGTACCACTTCGGCGGGTGGCCGGTCGGGCCCACCAGGACCGGCAGGGACCGGCCGTCCATCGGGCCGCCCTCGAAGGGGGTGACTTCGCTTCTCACCCCTCCAGTGTCACAGCAGGTGCGCCGCCTCGGAGACCACCGGGATCACCCGCCGGGCCAGCACCCCGACCGGGCCCTCCGCCGATTCCAGGGCCAGCGCCGCCCGCGCCGCCGCGGCCGTTTCCGGGTCGGTGGCGGCGGTCGCGGTCAGGAGGGCGATGAACTGGTCCACCAGCCAGTCCCGCAGCGAGCCGACCTCCGGCTGCTTCCCCTCGTCGATCCAGATCAGCGAGGCCCCTTCCACGGCCGTGATCCAGGTCCGCACCATCATCCGCAGCCGCGGACCGGGGTCCGGGACGGCCAGGTGGAGCAGGATCTGTTCGGCCGCGGCGCGGCGGATGCCGTCCACGGTCGCCGTCGTACGGGAGGTCTCCACGACGCTGCCGCCCTGGAGCAGTGCCGCGAAGCCGGTGTCGTGTTCGTCGACGAAGGCCAGGTAGCGGTCCAGGGCCCGGGACAGCCGCTGGGTCAGCGGGCCGGCCTGGGGCTGCGCGAAGCACTGCTCCAGCAGCTCCGCCGCCGAGCGCAGGGCCGCCTCGTACAGTTGCTGCTTGCCGCCCGGGAAGTAGCGGTAGACCAGCGGGCGCGAGACGCCGGCGGCCTCGGCGACGTCGTCCAGGGAGACCTCCTCCGGCGCCCGGTGCGCGAACAGCGACAGGGCCGCGTCGAGGAGTTGGGCCCGCCGCTCCTCGACGCTCAGCCTGCGGTACGCCCGTACGGTCGTCATGCCCGCAGGGTAACCCCGGGGGCGGGCGGTCAGGCGAGGAGTCCCGAGCTCCGCCACAGCCTGCGGCCGACGCCGCGCAGCACGCCGATGTCGTCGAGGAAGTCCGTGAGCCGCTTGGCGCCGGTCTGCATGACCTCCCGCCGGTGGCCGCTGGCCTTGACCTGGGCGACGGCTTCGCGCCGGTCCAGGCCGATGTTCTCGTAGACCTGGGGGTTGACGAAGGCCAGCGAGAAGACGCGGGCGGCCTCGCCGCAGCTGATCCGGGTGAGTTCCTGCTCCCAGCGCGGGGCCGTCAGCATCTGGCGGCGCAGTTCCTCGCGGGCGTAGCGGACGTGCCGGGCCTCTTCTATGACGTGGATGCGGGTGACCCCGCGCACCAGCGGCTGGATGCGCTCGTCCGGGAAGGTCAGGCGCTGCATCCAGTCGAGGATCTCCTCGCCGAGGAGGGTGCAGGCGAAGGAGCCGGGGGTGGTGGAGACCGTCTTGAGGACGCGGGCGAGGTTGTGGTGGGTGCGCGAGACCGGGTAGGCGGGGGTGTCCGCCTTGCGGATCATGCGGGCGAACATCATGGAGTGCCGGCACTCGTCGGCGATTTCGGTGAGCGCGTAGCGGACGTGGTTGCTGACCAGCGACTTGTCGTAGATGTGCCGGACGAGCAGCTGCATCAGGATGATCTCGAACCAGATGCCGAGGGAGCCGAGCGCGGCCGCCTCGTGGCGGGAGAGGTCGATGCGCTGTTCCTCGCCCATCTTCTTCCACAGCGGCGTGTCGTAGAGCGAGAGCAGTTCGGGCGGCCAGTAGTACTTGCCGTCGATCGGCGGGGCGTCCCAGTCGAGTTCCCGGTCGGGGTCGAAGGAGTGCTTGGCCGATGATTCGAGCAGCCGTTCGGCCGTCTCCTCGCGGTCCTTGAGGAGGCCGAGGGCGTCCCTCGGCGCTGCTCGATCGGTCACGGTCGTCATGGCTTCGGACACCTCGCTCGTCGAGTTACCGGCGGTCACTGCTTATGAGACTGCTTGTCAGCAAGACCGTCAATCCCCCGGCACGACTTGTTGACCCCGCGTCTACCAACGTGTGACGCTGCGGGCGGTGGCCAACTGTCCAGTCCTGTACGCGAGTACGCGAGGCAAGGGGGCGTCAGTGTCGACGCACGAGCTCTACACCAAGGACCCGGGCGAGGGCGTCTGGCAGGTTCCGGCCTCCGGCGCCGCCCGCTTCAGCTGGGAGTACGACGGAGGCCGGGAGCGGCTGCTCGCCTTGTACCAGAAGGGCAAGGACAAACAGTGGGACGGCGCCAAGCGCATCGCGTGGGACCTGGAGGTGGACCCGTACGATCCGCTCGGCACCCCCGACGAGGTGCTGACGCTCTACGGCACCCGGTACTGGGCCAAGCTCACCGACAAGGACAAGGGCGAGCTGCGCCGCCACTACGCGGCGTGGAACTTCAGCCAGTTCCTGCACGGGGAGCAGGGCGCGATGGTGTGCGCGGCGCGCATCGTGGAATCGGTGCCGGATCTGGACGCGAAGTTCTACTCGGCCACCCAGACCATGGACGAGGCCCGGCACGCGGAGATCTTCGGGCGCTTCCTGCACGAGAAGGTCGGGATGCTCTACCCGATCAACGACAGCCTCCAGGGGCTCCTCGGCGACACCTTGCGCGACTCCCGCTGGGACATGCCGTACCTGGGCATGCAGGTACTGATCGAGGGGCTGGCGCTGGCGGCCTTCGGGATGATCCGCGACACGACCGACAAGCCGCTGCCCAAGCAGATCCTGGCGTACGTGATGCAGGACGAGGCCCGGCACGTGGCCTTCGGCCGGATGGCGCTGCGGGACTACTACAAGCAGCTGACGGACGCCGAGCTGCGCGAGCGCGAGGAGTTCGTGATCGAGGGCTGCTACCTGATGCGGGACCGGCTGCGCGGGGTGGAAGTGCTGGAGAACTTCGGCATCCCGAGGAAGGAGGCGGAGGAGTTCAGCGAGCAGTCGGAGTTCCTGCACCTTTTCCGCCGGCTGCTGTTCAGCCGGATCGTGCCCTGCGTGAAGGACATCGGGCTGTGGGGTGACCGGCTGCAGCGGGCGTACCTGGAGATGGGCGTCTTCGAGATGGGCAACTCCAACCTCGACCTGCTCATGGGCGAGGACGAGGAGATCGCCGAGGCGCTGGACCGGGAGCGGTTCGCGGCGGAGGAACGCGACCGGGTGGCGGAGGTCCGGGCCGCGATCGAAGAAGGCGCGCAGAGCGCCAGCCCGAGCGCCTGAACAGCCCGAGCACCTGCGCACGCCGGGCGCCTGAGCGCGCCGACCGCCTGAGCACCAAGGGCGCCCGGGCATCTGAGTGCCCCCGGCGCCCCGGGCATCCGCCTCACGGTACGGGCGGCTTCGCCGCCAGCGCGGCCGCCATCACCGCTCGCGCGATCGGGGCCGCCGCGCTGTTGCCGCTGATGTCGCCGCGGTCGGCCGCCCCGTCCTCGACGACCACCGCGACGGCGACGGCGGGCAGCGGCGCGCCCCGATCCCTGGCCCAGGCGATGAACCAGGCGTACGGCGTGCCCGCGTTGCCGACGCCGTGCTGCGCGGTGCCGGTCTTGCCGCCGACCACCGCGCCCGGGAGGGCGGCGTTGCGCCCCGTGCCGTTCTCCACCACCTTGACCATGAGGTCCTGCACGCGCAGCGCCGTCGCCGGGCTCATGGCCCGGCCCAGCGTGTGCTGTTCGCCGCGGCGCACCTGGCTCCCGTCGTCCTGGGTCGTGCGCTCCACCAGGTAGGGGCGTTTCAGCTCCCCGCCGTTGGCGACCGCCGCCGCCACCATCGCCATCTGGAGCGGGGTGGCCTTGGTGTTGAACTGCCCGATCGAGGACAGCGCCAGCTGGTCGGGGCTCATGTCGGTGTCGAAGGCCGACGGCGACACCCAGGACGGCACGCGCAGCCCGTCGTCGTTGAAGCCGAAGCGGCGCGCCGCGTCGACCATGCGGGCCAGGCCCACCTGTACGCCGATCTTGGCCATCACCGTGTTGCAGGACCACTGCACCGCCTCGGCCATCGAGGCGTCCTCGCAGCCGGTGGCCTCGTTCGGCAGCAGGGTGCTGGTTCCCGGGAGCGGGTACGGGTCGGGGGTCACGGTCGGGGCGTCCACGTCCTTGACCACCCCGGCGTCGAGCGCGGCCGCCGCCGTCACGATCTTGAAGGTGGAGCCGGGCGGGTACGTCTCGCGCAGCGCCCGGTTGAGCATCGGCTTGGCGGGGTCCGCGTTGAGCCGCGTCCACGCGTCCTTGACCCGCGCGCCGGTCCCCGAGAGCGCCGCAGGATCGTAGGAGGGGCTGCTGACCAGGGCCAGGATCCGCCCGGTGGCCGGCTCCAGGGCCGCGACCGCGCCCCGCTTGCCCGCCAGCCCCGTGTACGCGGCCCGCTGCACCGCGTCCCGGACGGTCGTCACCGCGTTCCCGCCGGGCGGGTGGCCGCGCGCGAGGTCGTACCAGAGCGGGAAGGCGGACAGGCCCGGATCGGTGCCCGCCAGGACGGCGTCCTCGGCCCGTTCCACGAAGCTGGTCCCGTACGTCTGGGAGGAGAAACCGGTGACGGGCGCGTAGAGCGGGCCGTTGGCGTAGGTGCGCTCGTAGCGCAGCAGTTGGCCGCTGTCGCGCGACCCGGTGACGGGCCGGCCGTCCACCAGGACGTCCCCGCGCGGTTTCGCGTACCGCTCGACGGCGGCGCGCTTGTTGGCCGGGTTCGCGCCGTAGGCGGCGGCCTCCCAGACCTGCACCCGGCCCGTGTTGACCAGCAGGGCGGCGAGCAGGAGCGCGCAGAAGTACGCGCACCAGCGGATGTAGCGGATCACGCGACACCCGCCTCTCCGGCCGGCGCGGGCCTGCGGGCGCTGTCCCCGAGCCGGATCAGCAGGGCGACGATGATCCAGTTGGTGACGACGGACGAGCCGCCCTGCGCCAGGAACGGCATGGCCATGCCGGTGAGCGGGATCAGTCCGGTGACGCCGCCGGCGATGACGAACACCTGGAGGGCCAGGATCGAGGCGAGCCCGGTGGCGAGCAGGCGCCCGAAGGGGTCGCGCAGCGCGAGCCCGGCGCGGAAGCCCCGGTCCACGAGGAGCCCGTAGAGCAGCAGGATCGCGGTCAGGCCGACGAGCCCGAGTTCCTCCCCGGCGGTGGCCAGGACGAAGTCGGACTTGGCGGCGAAGCCGATGAGGAACGACTGGCCGTGGCCGAGGCCGGCGCCGAGGAGGCCGCCGGCGCCGAAGGCGAAGAGGGACTGGGCGAGCTGGCCGGGGCCCTCGCCCCGCGCGATGGAGGCGAAAGGATTCAGCCAGTCCTCGACGCGGCTGTGCACGTGCGGCTCGAACGTCCCGACGGCGTACGCGCCGAGGGCCGCGAGCAGCAGCCCGATCGCGATCCAGCCGATCCGTCCGGTGGCGGTGAACAGCATGATCACGAACAGGCCGAAGAAGAGCAGGGACGTGCCGAGGTCCCGTTCCAGGACCAGTACGCCGACGCTGAGCAGCCAGATGGTGAGGATCGGGCCGAGCACCCGGCCGGGCAGCAGGCGCAGTTTCCACAGCAGCCGGCGCCCGGTGAGGGCGAGGGCGGTGCGGTTCGCGGCGAGGTAGGCGGCGAAGAAGACGGCGAGCAGGATCTTGGCGAACTCACCCGGCTGGAAGGAGTACCCGGCGAACCGGATCCAGATGTGGGCGCCGTTGACGGCCGGGAAGAAGACGGGGACGAGCATCAGCGCGAGCGCTGCGGCGACGGAGAGGTACGCGTACCGCTGGAGGACGCGGTGGTCCCGCAGCACGGCGACGACCAGCACGAACAGCGCCAGCCCGAGGCCCGACCAGCGCAGTTGCTCGTCTGCGGTGGGGTGGCCGGGGGTGGCGAGGTCGAGCCGCTCGATCAGGACCAGGCCGAGTCCGTTGAGCAGGACGGCGATCGGCAGTACGAGCGGGTCGGCGTACGGGGCACGGAGCCGGACGGCGAGGTGCGCGATCAGGGCGGCGGCGGCGAGCCCGATGGTGCGGCGGGTGACGGCGTCGGGGAAGTGGCCGGTGGCGGCGAGGCCGACGTAGAGGTGACCGAGTACGGAGATCAGGACAGCCCCGGTCAGCAGGGTCAGCTCGACGCCCCGCCCCTTGGGGGTCCGGGCGTCGGGAGGCGGGGGCGGGGCGGGCTCCGTCACCTTCGCCGTCAGAGCGGTCATGAGGGGAACGTAGCAAGCACGGGAACGTTATGTCCGCTTATGTCACAGTGCGCCGAAGAGTCGCCACAAACGGTCGGAATACGTGGCGATCGCGAGCCGTGGCGGCGGCCGGATCCCGCCGCCGCGACCCGCCGAACAGGTGACGCGGCTTCACCCCGCCGGTCCCGCTGGGCGATTCGTCATACCGGGCATGGCAGCATCGGCCGCCCCGGAGGTGATTACATGACAAACCGACCACGCCTTGTCCACACCGTCTGCATCGCCGCCGCCGTCCTGCTCACGGCCGCCGGTCCGCCCGCCACCGCCCGCGCCGAACCCCTCCCCGCGACGGAACCCGCCGCAGCGCCCCGGCCCGCCGCCGCAGCGCCCCCGCCCGCCACCCAGCCGGCCGCCACCGAGCCGGTCGGGGTGCTGCTGACCCGCCTCCAGGACCTGTACCAGAAGGCGGAACAGGCCTCCGAGGCCTACAACGCCACCGAAGTCGCCCTCAAGGCCCGCCAGGCCGAGGAGCGCCGGCTCACCACCGAGCTCGGCACGGCCCGCACCGCCCTCACCACCGAGCGGGCCCGCGCCGGGCGGCTGGCCCGCGAGCAGTACCAGGGCTCCCGCGGCGGACTCTCCCCCTACCTGCGGATGCTGCTGTCCGGAGACCTCCGGCACGCCTCCGACCAGCGCCGGCTCACCACCCTCCAGGGCGCCCGCACCGCCGCGGTCCTCACCCGCCTCGAACACGGCGAGCGGCGGGCCGGCACCCTCGCCGGCGCCGCCCGCAGGGCCGCGGACGCCCAGCGGAACCTGACCGCCGAGCAGAAGCGGCACAAGGACGAGGTCACCGGCCGGCTCAAGGAGGTGGAGCGGCTCCTGGCCTCCCTGACCGCCGACCAGCTCGCGCGACTGGACGCCCGTGAGACGGCGGTCACCGCCGAAGCACAACGGGAGCTGCTCGACTCGGGCCGCCTCGGCCGGGCCGGCGCCCCCGCCGCCGGCCGGGCGGGCGCCCCCGCGGCCTCCGTACCGGCCGCCACCCCCACCGCCGCGGGCGGCGCGGCCCTCGCCTACGCGGCGGCCCAGATCGGCAAGCCGTACGTCTGGGGCGCCGAGGGCCCGGCCTCCTTCGACTGCTCCGGCCTCACCTCCCGGGCCTGGGAGCACGCCGGGCGCTCCATCCCCCGTACCAGCCAGGAGCAGTGGGCGCAGCTGCCCAAGGTGCCGCTGGACCGGCTCCGCCCCGGGGACCTGGTGGTGTACTTCCCCACCGCCACCCACGTCGCCCTGTACATCGGCGACGGCAAGGTCATCCAGGCCCCCCGCCCGGGGACCACCGTCAAGGTGTCACCGATCGCCGCGAACCCGGTCCTGGGCGCCGTCCGCCCCGACCCCGCCGGGACCCCGCTCGCGTCGTTCACCCTCCCGCCGCTGCCCGAATCGGCCACGGCGGGGGACGACACGGGCTACTCCGGGGCCGGGCCCGACGCGGACACCGAAGCCGAGACCTCCGCCAGGTAGTCCGCCGCGTCCTCGGGGTCGTAGAAGTAGGCGTCGAAGTCGGCCGGGTTGTCGAAGCCGTTGGCGAATCGATCCGCCACCGGCGCCAGCTCCCCGGCCGCCCCGATCAGGTTCAGCACGTGCTCCGGCGGCACGCCCAGCATCGCGTTCGTCCACTGGGTCACCGGCTTGCCCGTCGTGAACCAGTACTTGTCGAAGGTCGCCTTCATCCACGCCTCGTCGAACGGCTTGTCGCCGTGCATGAGGATCGACGAGAGGTACGAGGCCGCGCACTTCGCGGCGGAGTTCGAACCCTGGCCCGTGATCGGGTCGTTCGCCACGACCACGTCGGCGACGCCCAGCACCAGGCCGCCGCCCGGCAGCCGCCCGATCGGGTTGCGGACGACCGGCGCGTACCGCCCGGCGAGGGTGGCGCCCCCGTCCGTCAGGTCCACCTTGGTGGCCCGCGCGTACTCCCAGGGCGTGAACTTCTCCATCAGCTCCAGCGTCAGCGCCAGGTGGTCCGACGGGTCCTTGATCCCCTTGAAGGCGTCCACCGGACCGCCCGGCAGGCCCTCCCAGAACAGGATGTCCGCCCGCCCGGAGGTGGTCAGGGTCGGCATGACGAACAGCTCGCCGACGCCCGGCACCAGGTTGCAGCGCACCGCCTCGGTGTCCGGGTGCTCGGGGCGCGGTCCGAGCCCGTGCACGTACGAGACCGCCAGCGCGCGCTGCGGCGCGTCGTACGGGGAGCGCGCCGCGTCCCGCCCGAACATCGACACCAGTTCGCCCTTGCCGGCGGCGACGAGCACCAGGTCGTAGGTCCGGGAGAAGAAGTCCAGGTCGGCGACGGACGCGCCGTGGACGACCAGCTGGCCGCCCCACTGCACGAACGTGTCGATCCAGCCCGCCATCTTCACGCGCTGGTCGACCGACTGGGCGAAGCCCTTCAGCCGGCCGAGCCAGTCGACGGCGCGGCCGCCGTCGGGGCCGGCGACCGAGACGCCGACGCCCTCGATCTTCGGGGCCTGCCGCTCCCAGAAGGCCAGCTGGAGGTCACGCTCGTGCTGGAGCGCCGTGTCGAACATGCACTGCGTGGACATCACCCGCCCGGTGCGGATCTCGTCCGCCGTCCGGTTGGACATGAGGGTGACCTCGTACCCCTTCGACTGGAGTCCGAGGGCGAGCTGGAGACCGGACTGGCCGGCCCCCACGACGAGTATCTTGCGCATCTCACGTTCTCGATTCGGGGTCGACGGTGCTGCGGGGGGCGGGGGGGCTGCGCTTCGCGCTATTCGGGGGTGACGTCCAGGGCGTGCGAGACCAGGGCGAGCAGGGACTCGACGACCGTCGCCCGGTTCCGCGCGTCCATGATCACGACGGGGACCCGCGCCGGGATGCCGAGCGCCTCGCGCACGTCCGCCTCCTCGTACTCCGGCGAGCCCTCGAAGTGGTTGACCGCGACCGCGTACGGCAGCCCGCAGCTCTCGAAGTAGTCCAGAGCCGGGAAGCAGTCGCCCAGCCGGCGCGTGTCGGCGAGCACCAGCCCGCCGATCGCGCCCCGCACCAGGTCGTCCCACATGAACCAGAACCGCTCCTGGCCCGGGGTTCCGTACACGTACAGGACGAGGTCGTCCGCGAGCGTGACCCGGCCGAAGTCCATGGCGACGGTGGTGGTGCCCTTGTCCGGGGTCGCGGACAGGTCGTCGGTGGCCGCGCCGGCCTGGGTCATCACCGACTCGGTGCGCAGCGGGGTGATCTCGGAGACGGACGACACGAGGGTGGTCTTGCCGACGCCGAAGCCTCCCGCGACCAGCACCTTCACCGCGACGGGGGCGCGCGAACGGTCGTACTGCCACGGCTGGACGGACTCGGCTCCGGCCAGGTCCGGATCAGAGACGGCGAAGGCCACTGAGCACCCTTTCCAGCAGCGCGCGGTCGGGACGGCCGGTGCCGTGGCCCGTGCCGTAGACGCGGACCCGTCCCTGGTCTGCGAGGTCGCTGACCAGGACCCGGACCACGCCGAGCGGCAGTTTCAGCAGCGCCGCTATCTCGGCGATCGTGCGCATGCGGCGGCACACCTCGACGATGGCCGGCATCTCCGGCATCCGGTCGGCCTTCTCGGCCGGTCCGGTGTCGAGGGCGGCGACGAAGGTCTCCACCAGCAGGAGCTGCGCGAAGCGGGTCCGGCCGCCGGTGAGGGAGTACGGCCGGACGCGGGCGGGGCGGCGGTCGGCGCCGCGTATGGGCAGCCGGTCGGAGGCCGTACTCCTCACGGGGTGTTCTCCATCGACTGGCGCAGCTCGCTGCGGACTTCGGGGGTCAGGACGTGCCCGGCCCGGCCCACGAACAGGGCCATGTGGTAGGCGACGACGCTCATGTCGCAGTCGGGGGTGGCGTGCACGCCCAGCAGCGAACCGTCACTGATGACCATGACGAAGACGGAGCCGTGCTCCATCGCCACCATGGTCTGCTTCACGGAGCCGAACTCCATGAGCTCGGCGGCGCCGCTGGTGAGGCTGCCGAGCCCGGAGACGATGGTGGCGAGGTCGGCCGAGGCCCCCCGGGGGCCCTTGGGCCGGTCCGCTTCCACGGGGGCCACCGGCTCCGAGGAGAGCAGCAGCAGCCCGTCCGAGGAGACGACGGCGACGGAGTTGACGCCCGGCACCTCCTCGACCAGGTCGGTCAGCAGCCATTGCAGGTTGCGGGCCTGGGTGCTCAGTCCGTACGTACTGGGCGCGGTCATGTGCGTGCCTCCTGTGCGGTGTCCCCCCGGTCGGTCTGGCCTTGCTGCCGGTCCTGGTCCGGCCCCCGGTCCCGGGCGAGTTCGGCGGCCGCGACGCGCCGCCCGTCCTGGGAGCCCTGGTAGAAGCCGCCGAGCCGGCGGCGCAGCTCGTCGGCGTCCACCCGGCGCGGTTCGGGCCGTACGTCGGCGGTCCGGCCGGCCGGCGCGGCCGGGCGCCGGGTCCGCTTGGGCAGGCCCTTGTCGGTGACGGCTTCCTCGGGGTGGCCGTGGTTGCCCTGGCGCGGGAGCCAGTTGTCCTCGGCGGCGGCCCGCCCGTGGGGGTCGGGCTCCGCCGGTGCGGCGTCGGGCCGCGCGGGCCCGGACCCCGTTTCCTCGCGTACGACGGCCCCGGGCGCGGTCTCGAGCAGCGGCTCGGCGCCCTCCCGGGCGGGCTCCGGCACCGTGAAGGCCGCCGGGTCCGGCTCGGGCACGACCCGCGCGAGGAGCTCCTCCTCGGGGCCCGTCCCGTCCGGCGCCCCGGCGGCGGGGGCCGCCGCCGTGAACACCTGCCCGGCGGGGGGCAGCTGCCCGGCCGAAGCCCCGAAGGCCCCTTCGCCGGGCTCGGGCACGACCCGGGCCAACAGCTCTTCGACGGGCGCGGGCCGGCCCGCTTCGGCGGCGCCCGACGGACCCTCCTGGGCAGCGGCCCGCGCGTCCTGGCCGGGATCCGGGAGGGACCCGTCCGCCGCGCCGTCGGACTCGGCGGCCGGGAGCTCCGCCGTCCCGAAGCCCGGGGCCGGTTCCGCGCCGGCGGCCGCGGGCACCTCGTGCGCGGCGTCCCGGCCGGCGACGGCGGCGCCCCCGGCCGGCTCGGCGGCCGGCGGCATCCGCGGGGGCAGCGTGTTCTCATTCGCCTCGGCGATCACCCCGGGCAGCCGGAACTCCGGCATCCCCGGCGTGGCCAGCGCGTGCACGGGCGAGGTGGGCGGCGCGGTCGGCAGCAGCGCGGCCGGGACGACCACCAGGGCCTCCGTCCCGCCGTGCCGGCCGGCCCGCAGTTCCGCGGTGACGCCGTGCCGGGCCGCGAGGCGGCCGGCCACGTACAGGCCGAGGCCGAGCCCGTGTTCCGCCTCGGGTTCCTCGTCGTAGGCCTCCGGCGCCGCCAGCCGGGCGTTCAGCGACTCCAGCCGGTCGGCGGTGACGCCGATGCCCTCGTCCACCACGGACAGCACCACTTCGCCGGAGTCCAGCAGCCGGCCCGAGACCTTCACCTTGGCGTCCGGCGGCGAGAACGTGGTCGCGTTCTCCAGGAGTTCGGCGAGGACGTGCGAGATGTCGTCGGCGGCGTGCCCGGCGACCTGCGTGTACGACGGCAGCGCCGCCAGGTCGACCCGCTCGTAGCGCTCGATCTCGCTGACCGCGGCCCGCATGACGTCGACCAGCGGCACCGGCAGCGCCTGTCCGTGGCCGTGCTCCTGCCCGGCCAGCACCAGCAGGTTCTCGTTGTGGCGGCGCATCACCGTCGCCAGGTGGTCCAGCTTGAAGAGGGTCGAGAGCCGCTCGGGGTCCTGCTCCTTGGACTCCAGCTCCTCGATGACCGCCAGCTGCCGCTCCACCAGGCCGAGGGTCCGCAGCGACAGGGAGACGGAGGTCGTCGACATGATGCGGCGGTGCTCCTCGAGCCCGGCCCGCAGCTGCGCGAGTTCCGCTTCCAGCCGGGCGCGGACCTCGTTGAGCTCCGTCTCCAGCGCGCCCCGGCCCGAGGACAGTGCCTCGTTGCGGCCGATGAGGCGGCGCCGGTCGGCATCCAGCCCGGCGATCTTGGTGTGCAGGGCGACGGTCTGGTCCCGCACCGCGTTCAGGTGGCCCACGACTTGGGCGAACTCGTCGTTGCGGCCGGTGAACCGGACCGGCTCCACCGAGCCCTCCGGCGTCGCCAGCCGTTCCGCGCCCCGGCGCAGCACCGACAGCGGCCGGGTCAGGGAGCGGGCGACGGCCGTGGAGACGCCCACGACGAGCAGGAACAGCACCCCGAGGAAGGCGACGAGCAGCTCCAGCCGCGTGACGTCGTCGTCGCGCAGGGTGGCGAGCGCGGTGGCGCGCCGGCTCGCCAGGGTGGACTCCACCGAACGCATCCGGTCGATCCGGGCGGTGAGGGCGGAGCCGACGGAACCGGCGTCGGCCTTGCGGTCGTTCGCGGACAGCGCCGGCCGCTCGGTGAGGCGCTTGAGGTAGTCGTCGGCCGTCTTGACCTCGGGACCGGTGACGGTGGCGGTCAGCGTCTGCCGTACGTCGGGCCGCGCGGCCCGGGTGAAGTCGTCCAGGGCGGCCTGTTCCCGTACCCGGGAGCGCTGGGCGGCGGCGGTGAGTTCGTCGGCGGCGGCCGAGCCGGAGGACTGCTCGGCGCGGGGGACGGCCAGTGCGGCGAGCAGCAGCCCCCGGGTCGCCGATGCCTGTTCGACGGCCTGGCCGAGGGGGGCCAGCGGGCGGGTCGTGGCCAGGGCGGCCTCGGCGCGCGGCGGCGTCAGTTCCGCGAGCCGGTCGCCCGGCGCGAGGAGTTCCGTGATGACGGCGGTGTAGGCCTGGTAGGCGGCGAGGGGGCTGCCCTTGCCGTCGACGGACTCGGTGCGCACGGGCCGGATCCGGCCGAGGACGCCCGCGAGTTGCCCGTCCGCGTCGGCCTGGACCTCCGACAGCTGCCGGTCGGTGCCCGCGACGCGCTCCTGCACGGGGGCCTTGGCGCCGCCGGGGCGCCCCTTGGCGGCGTACTCGACGACGGCGTCCCGCTCGTCGCCGAGGAGGTGCGCCAGGGTGAGGCTCGCCTGCGCCTGCTCGGCGAGGGTGACCAGTCGCTGGGAGTCGTTCAGTTCTCTGGTTGCGGAGACGACGGCGGGAGCGCCTGCCGCGAGGACGGTGAGGCCCGCGACGGCGACGCCGACCACCAGCCTGCTGCGCACGCGGACGCGACGTCCTGCGATGGCGGGTCCGTCTGCGCTGGCGGTGCCGTTCTTCCGAGACCGCTTCTTCTGCACCGGTGCTCGCAATCCTGTACGTGTGCTCGTGCTCGTCTACTCGTGTGGCCGAGGTAACGGCCGGTCAACAAGTAAACGCCCCCTGCCCCCTCGTACCGCCTCAGACCTTCGCAGTGCGATGGGAACAGGGCCGCACATCGCCCACCCCGCCACTCGAAGGAGTGAACATCACGGAGGAGTGGCCGACCAACTCGGGCAGCGTGTGCCAGGTGCCCTCCGTGGACGGGCGGTTGAAACTTCGCGGGGCGCTTTGGCAAGATGCCCCACCCTCGTGACCCCGGGGGCCGCGCGCGGGGCCGTCCCAACCCTCCTGGTTTGGTACGGACCTTCGCCGACACGGGGTTCGGGCCGCGGCCGCGGCGCGGGGCAGAATGTCCGCATGCGCATCGACTTGGCCTCGGTGGCCGGCAGCCCGGAACGCCCCAACGAGGACTGGGTCTCGGCCGCGATACCCGCCTTGGGCGGCGGAGTTGTGGTGGTTCTCGACGGAGTCACGCCGCCGCGCGGCGACGACGGGTGCGTGCACGGGGTGCCGTGGTTCGCGGCCCGGCTCGGCGGCCGGTTGACCGAACTGTCGGGCTCGCGAAGGGACATGCCACTGGAGCGGATCCTCGCGGAGGCCATCGAGGCGACCGCCGGAGCCCACGGCGGTGGCTGTGACCTTTCTCACGTGCGCACCCCGCAGGCGACGGTGGTGATGGTCCGCTGGGACGAGACCCACGTGGAGCACCTGGTGCTGTCGGATTCCGTCCTGCTCCTCCAGGCGCCCGGGGGCGGGATCACGGCCGTACTGGACGACCGGCTGGACCGGGTCCCGCGGGCGGCGCTGCGCTCGGTGGCCACGGCGGACGCGCTGCGCAACGCGGACGGCGGTTTCTTCACGGCGGCCGCGGACCCGGCGGTCGCGGCCCGGGCGGTGACCGGGCGTACGCCGAGGGCGCAGGTCCGGGCGGTGGCCGCGCTCACGGACGGGGCCAGCCGGTGGACGGACACCTTCCGGGAAGGCGACTGGGCGGCCTGCATGGCGGTACTGCGGAAGGAAGGCGCCGAGGGCCTGATCGGCCGGGTCCGGGCGGTCGAGTCCGACCCGGCCCGCCCGTCGGCCCGCCACAAGCGCCACGACGACGCGTCGGCGGTGTACGCGGAGCTCTGAACGCGGGCGGGGAGCGCTACTCGGCGCCCTGGTTCAGCTGGTGGAGCAGCCGGGCCAGTTCGGCGACCTCGCCCCGGTCCCAGTCGGCCAGCTTGCGCATGTACTGCTCGCGCCGGGCGCCCCGGACCCGCAGGAACCGGGCCCGGCCCTCCTCGGTGAGCCCGACGAGGAAGGCCCGGCCGTCGGCGGGGTCCGGCTCCCGGGCGACCAGGCCGAGCAGCTCCAGGGCGCGCAGCTGGCGGCTCATGGTGGCCTTGCCGACGCCGAAGTAGCCGGCGAGTTCGGTGGCCCGCTGCCGCCCGGCGGCCTCCAGCCGGACGAGCAGCCCGTACGCGGCCGGCTCCAGCTCGGGGTGGAGAGCCCGGGCCATCTCCCCGGAGGAGGCGCGGGCGCGCCGGAGGAAGACGGAGAGCTCCCGCTCCAGGGCAAGGAACTCCTGGTCTTCTCTCCCGTGCACGTCCGGCTCCCATCGGTGGTGTTCTCACGCTGCGTACACCCAGTATTTCGCAGCGCGCCCACACTTCCAGCCCCATGGGCGTTCGAGCCGCGGCTCGGCCGATTCGGCCTCGCCGGCCTTGGAGGCGCGGGCCCGCCACCTCAGCCCCGCCGGCGATTGGGGCGCGAGCCCGGGCGGAGCCCGGTGCCCGGCGGAGCCGGCTTCACCAGGCCCCGCCGGGCATGACTCGTCCACCGCCGGCCAGGCGCTACGCGGCAGCCGTTACGGCGGTCACCTCCGCCTCCGCGAGGGCCAGCTCCAAGACCTGCCGCACATCGGTCACCGGGTGCACCTCCAAGCCCTCCAGCACCTCCGCCGGCACGTCGTCGAGGTCCGCTTCGTTCCGCTTCGGGATGATCACCGTCGTCAGCCCCGCCCGGTGCGCGGCGAGCAGCTTCTGCTTGACCCCGCCGATCGGCAGCACCCGCCCGGTCAGCGAGACCTCACCGGTCATGGCCACGTCCGTCCGCACCTGCCGCCCCGACAGCAGCGAGGCCAGCGCGGTCGTCATCGTGATGCCCGCGCTCGGGCCGTCCTTCGGCACCGCTCCGGCCGGGAAGTGGATGTGCACGCCCCGGTCCTTGAGGTCGGCGACCGGAAGCTCCAGCTCCGCGCCGTGCGAGCGCAGGAAGCTGAGCGCGATCTGCGCCGACTCCTTCATCACGTCGCCCAGCTGCCCGGTCAGGGTCAGCCCGGCCGCCCCGGTCTCCGGATCGGCCAGCGAGGCCTCCACGAACAGCACGTCGCCGCCCGCTCCCGTCACGGCGAGGCCGGTGGCCACGCCCGGTACGGCGGTGCGCCGCTCGGCCGGGTCCTGCGCGGACTCCGGGACGTGGTGCGGCCGCCCGATGAGCGCCCGCAGGTCCTCGGCTCCGATGGTGAAGGGCAGGTCCCGCTCGCCCAGCTCGTGCTGCGAGGCGACCTTGCGCAGCAGCCGCGCCAGGGACCGCTCCAGGGTGCGCACGCCCGCCTCCCGGGTGTACTCCCCCGCCAGCTTGCGCAGCGCCCCCTCCTCCAGGACCACCTCGTCGGCGGCGAGGCCGGCCCGCTCCAGCTGGCGCGGCAGCAGGTGGTCACGGGCGATGACGATCTTCTCGTCCTCGGTGTAGCCGTCGAGCCGGACGAGCTCCATGCGGTCGGCGAGCGCCTCGGGGATTGCTTCGAGGACGTTCGCGGTGGCCAGGAACACCACGTCGCTCAGGTCCAGCTCCACCTCCAGGTAGTGGTCCCGGAAGGTGTGGTTCTGCGCCGGGTCCAGCACCTCCAGCAGGGCGGCGGCCGGGTCCCCGCGGAAGTCGGAGCCGACCTTGTCGATCTCGTCCAGGAGCACGACCGGGTTCATGGACCCGGCCTCCTTGATGGCCCGTACGATCCGGCCGGGCAGCGCACCGACGTACGTGCGCCGGTGGCCGCGGATCTCGGCCTCGTCCCGTACGCCGCCCAGCGCGACCCGGACGAACTTGCGGCCCATGGCGTGCGCGACCGATTCCCCGAGTGAGGTCTTTCCGACGCCGGGCGGTCCGACCAGGGCCAGTACGGCGCCGCCGCGGCGGCCGCCGATGACGCCCATGCCGCGCTCGGAGCGCCGCTTGCGCACGGCGAGGTACTCGGTGATCCGGTCCTTCACGTCGCTGAGCCCGGCGTGTTCGGCGTCGAGCACCGCGCGGGCGCCGCGGATGTCGTACTCGTCCTCGGTGCGCTCGTTCCAGGGCAGTTCCAGCACGGTGTCGAGCCAGGTGCGGATCCAGGAGCCCTCGGGCGACTGGTCGCTGGAGCGCTCCAGCTTCTCGACTTCCTTGAGCGCGGCCTCCCGTACCTTCTCGGGCAGGTCCGCGGCCTCGACCCGGGCCCGGTAGTCGTCGGACTCCTCGCCTTCCTTCTCGCCGTTCAGTTCGCGCAGTTCCTTGCGGACGGCTTCCAGCTGGCGGCGGAGCAGGAACTCGCGCTGCTGCTTGTCGACGCCGTCCTGGACGTCCTTGGCGATGGATTCGGCGACGTCCTGTTCGGCGAGGTGCTCACTGAGTGCCTTGACGGCGAGCTTGAGCCGGGCGACGGGGTCGGCCGTCTCCAGCAGCTCGACCTTCTGGGCCACCGTCAGGAACGGCGAGTACCCGGAGTTGTCGGCGAGCGCCGAGACCCCTTCGATCTGCTGGACCCGGTCCACGACCTGCCAGGCCCCGCGCTTCTTGAGCCAGCTGGTGGCGAGGGCCTTGTACTCCTTGACGAGTTCGGCGACGGCCCCGGGCAGCGGGTCGGGCACCTGCTCGTCGACGGTCTCCCCCTCCACCCACAGCGCGGCCCCGGGGCCGGTGGTCCCGGCACCGATGCGGACGCGGCCGCGGCCGCGGATCAGCGCCCCGGGGTCGCCGTCGGAGAGCCGTCCCACCTGCTCGACGGTCCCGAGCACCCCGGTCCCGGCGTACTTCCCGTCGAGCCGCGGTACGAGCAGCACCCGCGGCTTCCCGCTGCCCGCGGCGGCCTGGGCGGCCTCCACGGCTCCGCGCACCTCGGCGTCGGACAGGTCTAGCGGTACCACCATTCCGGGCAGCACGACCTCGTCAACGAGCGGCAGCACGGGCAGGGTGAGCGTTACGGACGTCGAAGCCATGATCTTCCCTCCGGCAGTGAAGTTGAGCTATGCGGACTCAATGTCCCGGAGCCCCCCGATGTTCCCCAACCTGAGTTCGCCCGGGGCGAACACGCTCGGGGCCGACCGTTGCGGTGGACGGTGCCGCCCGGGCCGCTGCCCGGGTGACCTCGACGGAGCCGTGCCGCCCGTCCGCCACCTCGACGCAGTGGACGGTCCCGGTCACGTCGGCGCCGTCGCTCGCCGTCTTCTGCCCGCCGGCGAGCCGGCCGGGCGAGCAGCCGGTGAGGAGCCGTCCCGCCGGGACGCGAGGGCGGCCAGGGCGATGAGGACGCGACGGCGGGAGCTCACGTGCGGAACCCTGTCGACCCCGGACCCCGACGCGGTGGGGTCGCCATCCCGGCCGGCCGGGGGTTAACCCGCCGTCACCACCGGGCGGTCCTGGCTCCGGCCGGGCAGGCCCCATTCGCTCCACGAGCCGTCGTACACGGCGCTCTCCCGGTAGCCGGCCAGCTCGGCGCCCAGTGCGAGGACGCAGGCCGTCACCCCGGAGCCGCAGCTGAAGTAGAGCCGCTCGCGGTCCCCCGCCACCGCCCGGAACGCCTCCCGCAGCTCCCCCGGCGGCCGCATCAGGCCGTCCGAGGTCTTGAGTTCCGCGAAGGGCAGGCTGGCCGCGCCCGGCATGTGTCCGCCGCGCAGCCCCGGCCGCGGTTCCGGGGCGGTGCCCGCGAACCGCTCCCTGGTGCGGGCGTCGAGCACGGCGGCGGCGGGATCCGCCAGGGCCGCGGCCACCGCGACGGCGTCCACGAGCAGCCCGGGGCGCGGCCGGGCGGTGAAGGTGCCGCGCGGGCCCCCGTACGCCGGGGCGGTGTCCTCCAGCGGAAGACCGGCGGCG
This sequence comes from Streptomyces sp. NPDC054883, assembly GCF_053610645.1. NCBI lineage: Bacteria > Bacillati > Actinomycetota > Actinomycetes > Kitasatosporales > Streptomycetaceae > Streptomyces > Streptomyces sp. NPDC054883. The sequence goes on from NZ_JBSGYT010000015.1 coordinate 41,838, forward strand.
GTCCAGGCGGGGAGCCCGCCGTCCAGCACGGCGGCCCGGTCGAAGCCCATCGCGCGCAGCATCCACCAGGCCCGGGCGCTGGAGTAGATCCCGGCGCCGTCGTAGACGACCACCGTGTCGCGGTCGCCCAGTCCGAGGCCGCGCACCGCCTCCTCGAAGTCCGCGGCCGCGGGCATGGTGTGCGGGACGGTGGCCCCGTGATCGGACAGCGCCCCGTCGAGGTCGAAGGGGCGGGCCCCCGGGATCCGCCGGTCCGCGCCGCGCAGTGCGCCGACGGAGGCGTCGAAGACCACCAGGCCGGGCTCGGCGAGGCGGTCGGCGAGCTGCTCGGCCCCGATCAGGGGGCCGAAGGGGCGTTCGCTGTCGTTCATACGGGTCCTCCGGCAGGGTCGACCGGCCCATCCAACCACCGCGCCCCGGCGCCGCCTTCAGCCGCAGTCGGCCGCCGCCCGGCCGTACACCGCGATCCGCGCGCCGCGTACGTCCGTCACCGAGCACAGCCGGAACCCGGCTGCGAGCGCCTCCCGCTTCGCGGCCTCGGCCGGGTACGGGTCCAGCGGTTGCCCCGGCGGGTCGAGCAGCGCCAGCACCCGCGGTGTCCCGGCCAGCCGCGCCCGTATCTCCCCGGCGGGCAGCTCGGTCCCCCACAGGCTGTGCGAGGCCACCGGGGTCCGGGCCAGGGCGAGGTCGTGCAGGGGCGCGTACGTCGCCGGTGAGGACAGCAGCCACTCGCGCCGCCGCGCCGGCATGAAGAGCACGGCGTCCCCGGGCCGGGCCCGCTCCCGGACGGCGGCGGCCACCGCCAGTACGTCGTCCTTGCGGCTGTCGGAGGTCCGCAGCCACCCCGACCACCACGCCCACGGCACCAGCAGCGCCCCGGCCAGCGCCCACGGCCACACCGCGCGCGCCCGCACGCCCTCGGCCCGGGCGAGCCGCAGCCCGATCAGCAGCGCGAGCCCGGCCAGCGAGTAGAGCACGTACCGGTCGACGTACCAGGGGTGCACCAGGGACACGGCGAGCAGCAGCCCCGGCGGCAGCAGCGCGAGCGGTACGGCGACCCGCAGGGCGTGCGGCGCGTCGCGCAGGCCCCGCGCGAGCAGCAGCACCGCGAGCGCGAGCGCACCGTAGGCCGTCCAGTCCTGCCAGCCCGGCCGCCCGAGCCAGCCGAGCTGCTGCTGCGCCTGCCGGGCGCTGACGAGGGCCAGCGGCGCCAGCGCGGCGGCGACGGCCGCGGCGCTCCACCGCCAGCCGCGCGAGCGCCAGGCGGCGCAGCCGTGCGCGAGCAGGGCCAGTACCGCGAACTCGTGCAGCCAGCAGCCGGCCAGCAGCACCATCGCGTACGCCGCCCACCGCTCGGCCAGCATCAGGTGGGTGGCCCAGACCACGGCGCAGGCGACGAGGGCGTACGAGCGTCCCTCCTGGGCGTACATCTGCACCGGCGGCAGCGCGGCGTAGGCGCTCCCGGCGATCACCGCGGCCCGGGACCCGGCCAGCCGGTGCGCCACCGCGGCCACTCCGGCCGCGGCCAGCGCGGTGGCGGCGACGGAGGGCAGGCGCAGCGCCCACAGGCCGCCCTCCCACAGGGCGTAGACCCCGTGCAGCAGCAGGTAGTACAGCCCGTGGACGGCGTCGACCCGCCCGAGGAGCGCCGCGAGGGCGGCGAGCGGGCGGTGCGCCACCTGGACGGTGACGGATTCGTCGCGCCACATGCTGCCGGCGCCGGGGCCGCGTTCCAGGCCCCAGAGGCCGAGGACGACGGCGAGGAGCGGCGGCAGCCCGCGCCACAGGGCTGTGCGGCTGATGTCGGCCTCCGGGTGCTTCCGTGCGAGTGGTGCGGACTCCATACTCGGGGTTCGGGTCGGCCCCCGTTCCAGCGGAGGTGGGTTGTGCGAGCGTTCCGGGTGATGGCGGCGGTACTGCTGGGCGCGGTGGTCCTGAGCGGATGCGGTCTGGCCCGGCCGGACCACGCGCTGGTCACCTTCACCGCGGAGGCGACGCCCGGCGGGAGTCTGCCCGCGCCGCAGGACCCGTCGGCGCGCGCGCCCGAGCCGGGGGCGCCCTCCCCGCCGCCCGCCGCCGCCGAGGGGCTGGTCACGGTCACCCGCAGCGGCGGCTTCGCCGGCCGGACGCACACCCTGGCCGTCACGTCCGACGGCGCGTGGACCCGCCGGGGCGCGCACGCCGAACCGGAGGGCGCCGGCCGGCTCTCGCCGGCCCAGCTCGGCAGGCTGCGCTCGGCGGTCGAGGCGGCGGACTTCGCGCACCTGCCCCGGGCCGCCAAGAGCGGCGGGACGGTCTTCGACGGGTTCACGTACACCTTCGTGCGCGGCCCGCTCAAGGTGGTCACCAACGACGGTTCGGTCCCAGCGGAGTTGACGAAGGTGCTGGACGCGCTGCCGCCGTTCGAGGGCTAGCGGATCACGGCCGGGCCCGGCCGTGATCCGCCCGACACCCCGCGAGCCGGTTCCGGACGCCCGCGGCGGTCCGTCGGAACCCCACATGGCCGCGGGCCGGTGCCTCCTCTACGCTGCACCCCATCACGCGGGATCTTCAGGGGCGGGACATGGAACAGACACACACCACCCACGGCGGCGCCGCGGCCACTCCAGGTGCCCAGCGGCGCGTGCTCGTGGTCGAGGACGACCGCACCATCGCCGACGCCATCTCGGCTCGGCTGCGCGCCGAGGGGTTCCAGGTGCAGACGGCGTACGACGGTCCGGCCGCGGTCACCACGGCCGAGAGCTGGCTGCCCGAGCTGCTGGTGCTGGACGTCATGCTGCCCGGCTTCGACGGGCTGGAGGTCTGCCGCCGCGTCCAGGCGCAGCGGCCGGTGCCGGTGCTGATGCTGACCGCACGGGACGACGAGACCGACATGCTGGTGGGGCTCGGGGTCGGCGCCGACGACTACATGACGAAGCCCTTCTCGATGCGGGAGCTGGCCGCACGGGTGCACGTCCTGCTGCGCCGGGTGGAGCGGGCCACGCAGGCGGCGACCGCCCCGCGCGGGGCGACGCTGCGCCTGGGTGACCTGGAGATCGACCACGCGCAGCGCCGGGTGCGGGTGCAGGCGGAGGACGTGCACCTGACGCCGACCGAGTTCGACCTGCTGGTGTGCCTGGCCGGGACGCCGCGCGCGGTGCTCTCGCGGGAGCAGCTGCTGGCCGAGGTGTGGGACTGGGCGGACGCGTCGGGGACCCGTACGGTCGACAGCCACATCAAGGCGCTGCGCCGGAAGATCGGCGCCGAGCGGATCCGTACGGTCCACGGCGTCGGGTACGCCCTGGAGACCCCGGCCCAGCCGTGAGCGGCGCCCGCCCCGGCCGGGGGCGCGGCGCGGGCCGTACCGGCGGCGCCGGTGAGCGGGCCGCCGGCCTGCGCCCGTTCTCGCCGTTCTCGATCAAGACGAAGCTGGGCTCGCTCGTCGTGGTGTCCGTGTTCATCACGACGGGGCTGCTGATGGTGGCCCTGCGCACCGATACGGAGCTGCGGTTCATCACCGTGTTCTCGGTGATCGCCTCGATGCTGATCACCCAGTTCGTGGCGCACAGCCTGACGGCGCCGCTGGACGACATGACGACGGTGGCCGGGGCGATCTCCCGGGGCGACTACACGCGCCGGGTGCGCGGGGCCGGGCGCCGCGACGAGCTGGGCGACCTGGCCTCGACGATCAACTTGATGGCGGACGACCTGGAGGCGGTGGACCGGCACCGCAAGGAGCTCGTCGCCAACGTCTCGCACGAGCTGCGCACGCCGATCGCGGCGCTGCGCGCGGTGCTGGAGAACGTGGTGGACGGGGTCTCGCAGGCCGATCCGGAGACCATGCGGACCGCGCTCAAGCAGACTGAGCGGCTCGGCCGGCTCGTGGAGACCCTGCTGGACCTGTCCCGGGTGGACAACGGGGTGGTGCCGCTGCGGGCGCGCCGGTTCGAGGTGTGGCCGTACCTGTCGGGGGTGCTCAAGGAGTCGGGGCTGGCGGCGGCGGGGCGGCCGGGGCTGGCCACCGGGTCGGGCGGCCACACGCGCAACGACGTTCACCTCCACCTGGACGTGCACCCGTCGGGCCTGACCGCGTACGCGGACGCGGAGCGGCTGCACCAGGTGGTGGCGAACCTGATCGACAACGCGGTCAAGCACAGCCCGCCGCACGGCCGGGTCACGGTCCGCGCCCGGGCCGGGGACGCCCCCGGCAGCCTCGTGGTCGAGGTCCGGGACGAAGGCCCTGGAATCCCGGAAGAGGAACGCCACAGGGTCTTCGAGCGCTTCAACCGGGGCAGCGCGGGCGGCGGCGACGGCGGTACGGGGCTGGGCCTGGCGATCGCCCGCTGGGCCGTCGGCCTGCACGGAGGGGACATCCGCGTGGCCGAATCGTCACGGGGCTGCCGCATCCTCGTCACGCTTCCGGGAAGCTCGCGGGCGCCGCGTTGACGTAGGGTTCGAGTGGGAAAAGACATGATCTCGGCCACACCCGGCAGGGGTCGTAAGGGGTGCGTAGCCAAGGGGGCCGCAACCTCGGTACCCCCTACCCGAACCACGCTTGTTTCCCGCCATTCCCGGCTGTGAAACCCGCTGTTCGATGTGACCTGCGCGACGTAACTCCCGCCCGGCCTGCATCACCCCCTCCGGGAGGCGTAGCCTTTATTCCCGCTGTCCATACCTTGTGAAGCGGAAGAGGGCGGTTGCCGCCGTGTCGCCACAGTCCCCCAGTAACCCGAGCACCACGACCGAAGCAGCAGAGGGCGGGAAGACCCCTGCCTCAGGCTTCGGTGCCAACGAGTGGCTCGTCGACGAGATCTACCAGCAGTACCTCCAGGACCCCAACTCGGTCGACCGGGCCTGGTGGGACTTCTTCGCCGACTACAAGCCGGGGGGCGCTGCCGCTCCCGTGAAGGCGGATGGTCCCGAGAAGTCCACGACGACGGACGGCGCCTCCGCACAGGCCGCCGCCACCGTCACCGCCGAGGTCCCGCGGGCCAGCGTCGCAGCCGCCACGGGGGCGGCGAGCGCCGCACCTCCCGTGGCGAACACCGGCTCCGACGGAGCCCCTGTTGCCGCGCCCGTGTCAGCTCCTGCCCCTGCTCCTGCCACCCCCTCTGGTGCCCCTGCTGTGACTGTCACCTCCCAGGCCCCGGCCACCGCACCGGCCGCGCCCCCTGCCGCCGCTCCGGTTGCCCCGCAGAAGTCCGCGCCCACCACCGAGGCCCCCGCCGGGCCCGAGCTGGTGACGCTCCGCGGTCCGGCCGCCGCCGTAGCCAAGAACATGAACGCCTCGCTGGACGTCCCGACGGCCACGTCCGTCCGCGCCGTCCCGGTGAAGCTGCTGTTCGACAACCGCATCGTCATCAACAACCACCTCAAGCGCGCCCGGGGCGGGAAGATCTCCTTCACGCACCTGATCGGCTACGCGATGGTGCAGGCCATCAAGGCCATGCCGTCGATGAACTACTCCTTCGCGGAGAAGGACGGCAAGCCGACCCTGGTCAAGCCGGAGCACGTGAACTTCGGCCTGGCGATCGACCTGGTGAAGGCCAACGGCGACCGGCAGCTCGTCGTCGCCGGCATCAAGAAGGCCGAGACCCTCAACTTCTTCGAGTTCTGGCAGGCGTACGAGGACATCGTCCGCCGCGCCCGCGTCGGCAAGCTGACGATGGACGACTTCACCGGCGTCACCGTCTCGCTGACCAACCCCGGCGGCCTGGGCACCGTTCACTCCGTGCCGCGTCTGATGCCCGGTCAGTCGGTCATCATGGGCGTCGGCTCGATGGACTACCCCGCCGAGTTCCAGGGCACGTCGCAGGACACCCTGAACAAGCTGGGCATCTCCAAGGTCATGACCCTGACCTCGACCTACGACCACCGGGTCATCCAGGGTGCGGCCTCCGGCGAGTTCCTGCGCATCGTCGCGAACCTGCTGCTGGGCGAGAACGGCTTCTACGACGACGTCTTCGAGGCGCTGCGCATCCCGTACGAGCCGGTCCGCTGGCTCCGGGACATCGACGCCTCCCACGACGACGACGTCACCAAGGCCGCGCGCGTCTTCGAGCTGATCCACTCCTACCGGGTCCGCGGCCACGTCATGGCCGACACCGACCCGCTGGAGTACAAGCAGCGCAAGCACCCCGACCTCGACATCACCGAGCACGGCCTCACCCTGTGGGACCTGGAGCGCGAGTTCGCGGTCGGCGGCTTCTCCGGCAAGTCGATGATGAAGCTGCGCGACATCCTCGGCGTGCTGCGCGACTCGTACTGCCGCACCACCGGCGTCGAGTTCATGCACATCCAGGACCCGAAGCAGCGCAAGTGGATCCAGGACCGCATCGAGCGCCCGCACTCCAAGCCGGAGCGCGAGGAGCAGCTGCGCATCCTGCGCCGGCTGAACGCGGCGGAGGCCTTCGAGACCTTCCTGCAGACGAAGTACGTCGGCCAGAAGCGGTTCTCCCTGGAGGGCGGCGAGTCCGTCATCCCGCTGCTGGACGCCGTCATCGACTCGGCCGCCGAGGCCCGCCTCGAAGAGGTCGTCATCGGCATGGCCCACCGTGGCCGCCTGAACGTCCTCGCGAACATCGTCGGCAAGTCCTACGCGCAGATCTTCCGCGAGTTCGAGGGCAACCTCGACCCGAAGTCGATGCACGGCTCCGGCGACGTCAAGTACCACCTGGGCGCCGAGGGCACCTTCACCGGCCTGGACGGGGAGCAGATCAAGGTCTCGCTCGTCGCGAACCCCTCGCACCTGGAGGCGGTCGACCCGGTCCTGGAGGGCGTCGCCCGCGCCAAGCAGGACGTCATCAACAAGGGCGGCACGGACTTCACCGTCCTGCCCCTGGCGCTGCACGGCGACGCGGCCTTCGCCGGCCAGGGCGTCGTCGCCGAGACGCTGAACATGTCGCAGCTGCGCGGCTACCGCACCGGCGGTACCGTCCACGTGGTCATCAACAACCAGGTCGGCTTCACCGCCGCCCCGGAGTCCTCGCGTTCGTCCATGTACGCGACCGACGTGGCCCGCATGATCGAGGCGCCGATCTTCCACGTGAACGGCGACGACCCGGAGGCCGTGGTGCGCGTCGCGCGGCTCGCCTTCGAGTTCCGCCAGGCGTTCAACAAGGACGTGGTCATCGACCTCATCTGCTACCGCCGCCGCGGCCACAACGAGTCCGACAATCCGGCGTTCACGCAGCCGCTGATGTACGACCTGATCGACAAGAAGCGCTCGGTGCGCAAGCTGTACACCGAGTCCCTCATCGGTCGCGGCGACATCACGCTGGAAGAGGCCGAGCAGGCGCTCCAGGACTTCCAGGGCCAGCTGGAGAAGGTCTTCGCGGAGGTCCGCGAGGCCGCCACGCAGCCCGCGATCGGCACCCCGGCCCCGGCCGCGCAGGCGCAGTTCCCGGTTCCGGTGAACACCGCGGTCTCCCAGGAGGTCGTCAAGCGGATCGCCGAGGCGCAGGTCAACATCCCGGAGAACGTCACCGTCCACCCGCGTCTGCTGCCGCAGCTCCAGCGCCGCGCGGCGATGATCGACGAGGGCACCATCGACTGGGGCATGGGCGAGACCCTCGCCTTCGGTTCCCTGCTGATGGAGGGCACCCCGGTCCGGCTCTCGGGTCAGGACTCCCGCCGCGGCACGTTCGGTCAGCGGCACGCGGTCCTCATCGACCGGGAGACGGGCGAGGACTACACCCCGCTGCAGTACCTGTCGGACGACCAGGCCCGCTACAACGTCTACGACTCGCTGCTCTCCGAGTACGCGGCCATGGGCTTCGAGTACGGCTACTCGCTGGCCCGTCCGGACGCGCTGGTCCTCTGGGAGGCCCAGTTCGGTGACTTCGTCAACGGTGCGCAGACCGTCGTGGACGAGTTCATCTCCTCGGCCGAGCAGAAGTGGGGCCAGACCTCCGGTGTCACGCTGCTCCTGCCGCACGGCTACGAGGGCCAGGGCCCGGACCACTCGTCCGCGCGTCCCGAGCGCTTCCTGCAGATGTGCGCGCAGGACAACATGACGGTCGCGATGCCGACCCTGCCGTCGAACTACTTCCACCTGCTGCGCTGGCAGGTCCACAACCCGCACCACAAGCCGCTGATCGTCTTCACGCCGAAGTCGATGCTGCGTCTGAAGGCGGCGGCGTCGAAGGCGGAGGAGTTCACGACGGGTTCGTTCCGTCCGGTCATCGGCGACAGCACGGTGGACCCGAACGCCGTCCGCAAGGTCGTCTTCTGCGCGGGCAAGGTCTACTACGACCTGGAGGCCGAGCGGGAGAAGCGCGGCATCACGGACACGGCGATCATCCGCATCGAGCGGCTGTACCCGCTGCCGGGTGCGGAGCTCCAGGCGGAGATCGCGAAGTTCCCGAACGCGGCGAAGTACATCTGGGCGCAGGAGGAGCCGGCGAACCAGGGTGCGTGGCCGTTCATCGCGCTGAACCTGATCGACCACCTCGACCTGGCGGTCGGCGCGGACATCCCGGCGGGCGAGCGGCTGCGGCGCATCTCGCGCCCGCACGGGTCGTCCCCGGCGGTGGGCTCCGCGAAGCGCCACCAGGCGGAGCAGCAGCTGCTGCTGAACGAGGTCTTCGAGGCCTAAGTCGCTCCCGCGACCCGCACCACCCGGAAGGCCCGGACCCCGATCGGGGTCCGGGCCTTCCGGCCACCTCCGGCGGGGCCGGCCATGCGCAGCCTCGCCGTCGTTCGAGGCCCGGGGTCTGGGGCGGAGCCCCGGGAAACCCGGCTCCGCCGGGCACCGGGCTACGGTTGGGGTTCGAAGTCCCAGTACGGGCGGGTCTGTTGGCGGGCCGAGACCGTGTGGACGTGTTGCGGGCCCAGGGTGCGCGTCAGCGCCTTGAGGCCCGCGTCCTCGTGCTTCGCCGCCTCCGCGTCCTCCCGCACCGCCCTCAGGTCCGCGGCCAGCGCGATCTGCGCGCTCAGCGTCATCGGGTGGTCCGGCCCCAGCACCTGCTCCGCCCCCAGCAGCGTCTCCCGGCTCAGTTCCACCGCGTCCTCCAGCCGCCCGGTGATGTTCCGGTGCCCGGTGGCGTTCAGCGCGCAGCCCAGGGTCCACGGGTGCCGGTCGCCCAGCGCCCCCCGCATGCCCACCAGCGCCTGCTCCGCCAGGCTCAGCGCCTCCACCCGCTCGCCCTGCGCCCTCAGCACCAGTCCGAGGTTGCCGACCGTGCCGATGCTGTACGGGTGGGCCAGGCCCAGCTGCGACTGGTAGCCCCGTACGACGTCCTCCGAGATGCGGCGGGCCTCGTCCACGTCGCCGTACTCGCGCAGGTAGGTGGCGTAGTCGGAGGCGACCATCAGCGTCCAGGGGAATTCCGCCCCGAACACCCGCGTCGAGCGCTCCAGTACGCTGCGCAGCCTGGCCCCCGCGCCGGGGATGTCCCCGGAGCGGCGCAGGCACAGGCCCAGGTTGTGTTCGGCGCGCAGGGTCTGCGGGTGGTTGGCGCCGAGGACCTGGACGTTGATCTTGAGCCCCTGTTCCTGGCGGGCCAGGGCCTCCCGGTAGCGGCCCATCAGGCGCAGGCCCATCGCGCAGCCGATCCCGGAGGACAGGGTGGCGATGTGCCGCACCCGCAGCACCCGTTCGCGGCGCCGCAGGGTGTCGAGGTCGGTGTCGTAGGCCTCCTGGTAGCGCCCGAGCAGGCGCAGCGCGACGGCGACGTTGTTCTGTGCGTTGAGGGTGGTGGAGTCGTCCTCGCCGAGCAGCTCGCGGTAGCTGGTGAAGGCGTGTTCGAGCAGTTCGCGGGCCTGCTCGAACTTGGCGGTGCTGAGCAGTACCCCCGCGTACGAGCTGGTGGCGCGCAGGGATTCGAGGTCGCGCGGGCCGCGCTCGGCCACCAGCCGCTCCGCCCGCGCCCTGGCGAGGGTCTCGGCCTGCCGGAAGTGGCCGAGCATCCGCAGGGCGCCGCCGTAGTGGTAGCTGAGCTCGCGGACCTGGTCGTGGTCCTCGCCGAGCATGGGCCGCCAGATGCCGTCGGTCTCCTCGGCCAGCCGCAGGCAGGTGCGGTACTCCCCGGCCAGCATCAGGTAGCGCAGGCAGTGCAGCAGGAAGTTCTGGATGCGCGGGTTGGAGCTGCGCAGCACCCCGGCGGACTCCAGGTGCGGGATGAGTTCGGCGTACCGGGGCCAGAGCCGGGAGTCGGAGGGCCGGCCGGGGTCGGCGGCGGCGAGGACCTGGCGAACGACCCGGGACAGTTCCTCGGACTCGTCGTCGCCGAGGTTGCCGCGGACGATGTTGTGGACCATGCGGTGCAGCTGGACGGTCTCCAGGCCGCCGCCCTCCTCGACGGACAGGTCGGAGTACTCCAGCCGGACGACGGAGAACTGGACGAGTTTGTTGAGGGCGGCGTTCCACCGGATCTGGTCGTTGATCAGTCCGGCGAGCTGCTCGGGCACGTCGTCCGCGGGGAACTCGCCCAGCAGCCGCAGCGGGACCCGGCCGGGGGCGAAGAAGACGAACAGCCGCAGCAGCGCCAGGGCGTCGGGGAAGTTCTCCCGTACGTTGTTGAGGAGTATCGCGAGGGCGGTGGGGAAGGGCAGCGGGTAGTCGTCGGAGAGGGTGACGGCCTCGTGGGAGTCGAGCCGGCTCTGCAGCAGGTTCAGGTACTCGCCGACGCCGATCGGCGAGTCGGCGAGCCAGCCGGCGGTCTGGTCGAGGGCGAGCGGGTAGTCCTCCAGCGCCTCGGCGAGCTGGTCGGCCTCGGCCGCGGTGAGCCGCTGGGCCCGGCGGCGGATGAAGGTCACGGACTCGGGGCGCGCGTACAGCGGGACTTCGACGAGGCTGGTGTGGCGGGCCGCCCACTCGCGGTTGCGGGAGGTGATGATCACGTCGCCGGCGCCGGCGGGCAGCAGGTCGGTGAGGTCGTCGGGGTTGTCGCAGCCGTCGAAGACCAGCAGCCAGCGGTAGTACGGGTTCCCGCGCCGCAGCGCTTCCAGCACGGCCCGGATCTGCTCGCCGTAGCTCCCGGCGCCGGGCGGCAGGCCCAGCGCGGGGGCCAGGTCCGCGAGCCGCTCGCGCAGGGTGGGCCGGTCCTCGGCCGGGACCCACCAGACCACGTCGTACTCGGAGGCGAAGCGGTAGGCGTACTCGGTGGCGACCTGCGTCTTGCCCACCCCGGACAGGCCGAGCAGCGTGACGGTGGACGCGCCGGGCGGTGCCTCGGTGAGGGCGGCGCGCAGTCGGCCGATGACGTCGTTGCGGCCGGTGAAGCGCGGGTTGCGGCGCGGCACCCGGCCCCAGATCTCCGGCGGGTCGTTGGGGAAGCGGGGGCCGCGGCGGCCGCTCTCGATGCCGATGCGGTCGGTGGGCAGCTCCAGCCGGCGCAGCACCCGGTACTCGGCCTCGTAGGCGTCCAGCCCCCACAGGTCGGTCTTCTCCAGGGCGGCCACGGCGCTCGGCAGCGGGGCGTCGGTGAGGCAGACGGCGGCGAACCGGTCGGGGTGGTGTTCGGTGACGGTGCGCAGGGCCGCGTTCCACTCCTCGTCGGTGTGGGTGCCGACGGAGAAGTAGCGCTCGCTGAGGACGACGAGGATCTTCCCGCCGGCCCGTGCCAGGTCGTCGAGGGCCTCGGTGATCCCCGGGCTGGTCTGCGGGTCCCAGCGCTGGAGGGCGACGCGGTGGCCGTGCTCCTCCAGGCGGTGCGCGATCCACACGGCCCAGGGCCGGTTGAATCCCGCGAAGCTGATGACGAAGCGCTGGGGCGGCTGCGCCGCTCCGTCACGGTCCTGCCGAATACCGGTGGTCATGCGGCCGTCTCCCTGGAACCGGGCGGTGGACGGGATTGAAAGGTACCGCAACGGACGGCCCGTCAGACCCCCTCAGCAACCGGCGAACCCGGCGAGTTCGGGGTGCTCCTCGCACCAGGCGCGGCGTTCGCGTTCCAGGGCCCGGCGGGCGGTGGCGTGCTGGTCGCCGGGGGGCGGGAGTTCGTCCATGGCCCGCTCGGCGGCGGCCATCGCGTCGGTGAACTCCGCCCCCGTGCGTGTCAGTTGCGGGTGGGCCCGGATGGCGGGCAGGACGGCCGCCACCTGGGCGCGCAGCCGTGCGTGCCGGGCCCATGCGCCGCGCGCCCCGTAGAGGGCGGCGCGCTGCCAGTAGCCGGCGAGGGCCAGGTGGGCGTACGCGCCGTGCAGCAGCCCGTCGAGCGGCCGGGGGTCGCTGCGCCAGGGGGCCCAGTGGCAGGGCGTGCGGTCGGCGGTGTGCAGGGTCAGTACGTCGGCGAGGGCGGTGAGCTTGCCGTGCTGGACCTCGTGGACGAGGGTGGCGGCCAGGGCGGGCGGGGCCTGTGCCCGGGCGAGGACAGATCCGGCGGCCGCGGGCAGGGTCGCGCCGCTGGAGCGGGAACCGCCGGCGAGCGGGACGACCGTGCGCAGCAGGCGGCCGATCTCGTCCGCGCGGGCGGAGTCGTAGCGCCGCAGCAGGGTGAGGGCGCCGGACCACTGGGTGTCCCAGCGCTTGTGCCCCTTGGGGGTGAGCCGCCGGGCGGGGCGGACCCGGGCGGGCCCGTCGGCGGCCGGGGCCCGGTAGGGGTCGAGGTCGTCGAGGGCGGTACGGCCGCCGGGCAGGGCGTGCAGCGGCAGCGGGTCGGGGGCGGTGGCCCAGGTCCGCTCGGTGACGGTGAGGAGGCCGGGCCGGTCGGGCCGCAGCAGCCCGAGGGTGGGCAGGACCAGCCGGCCGCCCGCGGGGCGCAGGGTGACCTTGAAGGTGATGCCGGCGCGCAGCGCGGCGGCGGCGGCGAGCGCCCCGAGGTGCGCGAGGTCGGCGGGGGGCCCGTCCGGCACGTGCAGCCGGCGCAGGGTCTCCTCGGCCCACACCCCGGTGGAGGGGTAGTGCAGTACGTCCCGCACCGCGCCGGGGTCGCGGCGTTCGGCTTCCTCCAGCAGCGCCCAGTGCTCGGCGGTCTCGGTGCCGGGGGCCCGGTCGAGCAGGGCGCGCAGCAGGAGCAGCCGCTTCGAGCGGCGTACGTCCCGGACGAGCCGGGTGCCTTCCGGGGAGGGTTCGGTGGAGGCGAGGGCGCGCAGCGTCGGGGAGCTGACGGCGAACGGTGCGGGGGCGGCCGGGGCTTCGCTCACGAGGCGGCCCGCCCGGTGCCGGCGGCCGCGTGCAGGGCCCGGGCGATGTGCCGGATGAGGGCCTGGAGGTCGGCGCAGTACACGGAGGGCCGGCGGAACCCCTCGCCGGCGCGATAGCGGTGCGGGTAGTGGCCGCCGCCGCAGACTTCGACGAGTTCGCAGGCGCGGCAGGCGGGGGCGAGTGCGTCCCGCCCGAGCTGGCGGGCGGCGAAACCGGGGTGGTCCAGGAGCTGGTCGAAGCCGTCGGTGTCGACGTGGAGGCCGGTGGCGGCGGCGCCCTCGTAGGCGGATTTCAGCGAATCGGCCTGTTCGATGCTGCCGTCCGTCTCGATGACGGCGGTGGTGGCGGGAGCCAGTCCCAGGGTTTCGGTGGCGGTGGGCAGCCCCAGCAGCAGGGCGATGACCTCCTCGAAGATCCGTACCCGGGTGCGGCGCACGCCGTCGTGCCACCAGCGTTCGAAGACGGCCAGCAGCCAGTCGGCGTACGGGGTCGGGCGTGCGCCGCCGTGGCCGGGCGGCGGGCTGCTCCAGTTGGCCAGCGGCAGCAGCAGGCCGATGGCGGGCGGGGCGAAGCCGAGCAGCGACTCGTACACCTCGACGGGGTCCTGGGCGAGGTCGACGACGCAGAGCACGCCCGCGTAGCTCTCGGGGTTGCGGGCGAGCAGCCGCAGCCCGCGCGCCGCGGCCCCGAAGCCGGGGCGCCCGACGTGGTCGGCGCGGCGGGTGTTGTGCGCGGGCAGCCCGCCGTCGAGGCTGACGCCGACCCGGATGCCGGCGGCGGTCAGCGCGCCGAGCCGGCCCGGGGTGAGCAGGGTGGCGTTGGTCTGGACGGTCGCGGTGACCCGGGTGCCGGGGGCGACGGCGGCCCGTACCGCGTCGACGGGCGCGGCGAGCGCGGCGGGGCCGGTCAGCAGCGGCTCGCCGCCGTGCAGGACGAGGTCGACCCGGGTCAGCCGGTGGGCGGCGGCGTGCTCGGCGATCCGGCCGGCGGCGCGGCGGACGGTGGCGGCGGACATCACGGCGGGGCGTCCGCGCCAGGACTGGTCGGCCATTTCGTAGACGTAGCAGTAGGTGCAGGCGAGGTTGCACCGGCTGTGCGTCTTGAGTACGAACTGCCGGACGGGCGAAGCGTGGTGGCCGGCGGCGCGCAGGGCGGGCACGTCGAGCCGGGCGTAGGGCCAGGGCGCGTGGCGCAGGTGCGGGTCGGCGACGTCCGCCCCGGCCGGGGGCGGCAGGTGCGCGGGCGCGTGGCGCGGGTGCGGGTCGGCGGCGTCCGCCCCGGCCGGGAGCGGAAGCTGCGCGGGCAGCACGGCGTCGCTCGTGATCGCTTGGGTCATCGGCCCGTGCCTCCCTCCCCCGCCGCCTCCCCGCAGGTAGCCCGGCGGACGGTCCATCCCTGCCCGGCGGACGAGCCGGACTAACGGCGGAAAATGGTCAACTCCGGTCGTTCACATCACCCCTGAGTCGAAGGCGTTGAGGATCTCGGCGGGGTGTGTGACCCGCTCGACCAGGCCTTCGATCACCTCGGCGAGTACCGGGTGCCCGATTCCCCGCAGCTCGGCCAGATCCAGTCCGGACAGGTCCGGCAACCGCCCGCCGCACTCCCGCCCGGCCGTCGGCATGTGCTGATCCCGAGTCACCATGTGCTGCCCGTCCCCCTCTTGCCCGAATGGTCAACTGCCCTTTCCCTTCCCGTGCCCGCCGGAAACGGCCGGTACGGGCGGGGGCGGCGGCAGCCGGTCACGGGCCCGCCTCCAGGACCCGGATCCGCTCGCCCACCGAAGCCGCGCGGGCTTCCGCACCGCCTGCCCGCAGCCACAGTTCCAGCGCCGCCCGGTAGGCCTCCAGCGCGCCCCGCGGCCGCTCCAGCCGCTCCAGTACCTCGCCGCGCAGCTCCTGCACCCGCGCGGCCAGTTCCACCGCCACCCGCTCCAGGTCCTCGCCCCCCGCGGCCAGGGCCGCGCGCCAGGCCCTGCGGTAGGAGTCGGCGGCCCGGTCGAGCCGGTCCGCGCCCCGCGTGTGGGCGTGGATCTCCTGCTGCACGTCCCCGTGCTCCCGCCAGGCCCGCGCCTGCTCCAGCGGGCTGCGGCTCTGCCGTGCGGCCAGTTCCAGCAGGTGTTCGGCCTCCCGCAGGTCCACCAGGTCCCCCTCGTAGGAGTGCCGCAGCCGCAGTCCCGCCGCCAGCCGCAGCAGCCGCCGGGCCGAGCGGGGGTCCGACTGCGGGACGGCGGCCCGGCTCTCGCGCAGCACCCGCACGGCGGTGGACGCGTACCGCCGCCCGTCGGCGCCGGCGGCGGACGCCCGGTCCAGGAGGACGTCGCCCCACTCGGGCAGCAGCTCCCCGTAGGCGTCCCCGTCCCGGGAGATCAGCCTGCGGGCCCGCTCGTACGCGGCGGCCGCGTCGTCCAGGGCCGCCGGGTCGGCGTCCCGCGCGTACCGCGCCCGGTGCACCCGGGCGAGGCAGACCAGCGCCGCCGGCCGCAGCTGCGGCTCCCCGGCGGCCCCCTCCGACTCCTCCAGGGCCCGGGCCAGCTCGGCGGCCGCCTCCTCCAGCCGGGCGGGCAGGTACCGCAGCGCCGTCGCCCGCTCCACCCGGGCCCGGGCCCGCTCCTCCGCGCCCGCGTCCGGGTCCGGGCCGAGCCGGTCGGCGGCCAGGGCGGCCAGGGCGGCGCGTTCCGCCGGGTCCGTGGTGTGGGGCAGCAGGGCGAGCAGGACCCGGCCGAGGGCCGGGCCGAGGACGGCGGGCTCGCTCTCCCCGGCGGCCTCCAGCGCGGCCCGTGCCTCCAGCAGCGGCCCCGGGTCGCCGCGCAGCTCGCCCAGCCGGACCAGGGCCCGGGTCCGCCGCACGACGCAGTCGAGCCGCAGCTCCCGGTCGAGGCCGGGCGCGGACCCGACCGCCGCGAACTCCCGCTCGGCCGCCGCCAGCAGCTCCGCGTCCGGTACCTCCCCGGCCAGGGCCCGCTCGTACAGCACCCGGCCCCGGGCGGCCCGGGCCGGCGGGGTCCCCAGGCCGGCCACGGCCCGCTCCGCCTCCGTGAGCAGCTCCGGGTCCCGCTGGAGCGCCCACAGCCGCAGCAGCGCCCCGGCGAGCTCGGTCTCGGCCTCCTCCGCCGGGTCGGCGGGCCCGGGCGGCGCCGTCACTGCCCGGCGCAGCAGGGTGACGGCCTCGTACAGGTCGCGCCGGCCGCCCTCGGCGATCCGGGCCCGGGCCGTGCGCACGGCCCACTCGCGGGCGGGCGCGGCGGGCGGCGGCTCGGTCTCCGGCCCGTCGGGCGGCGGCCCGGGCAGGTAGCGGCGCACGACCTTCGCCGAGACCTGGGCGAAGGCCTGCGGGAGCCGGCCGGCGGGCACCCGTTCGCCGTCGGGTTCCTGGGGCGCGCCGGTCAGCTGGGAGACGGCGAGCGCGGGGAAGTTCCGTACGCCCCGCCCGAAGTGGGCCCGTACGTACTCGGAGCAGTGCTTGAGCACCAGGGCCGCCTCGTCCCGGCCGAGCGGTCCGAGCAGCACGTCCTGCACCCCGGGGGCGAACTCGTACCACCCGGCGTCCGGTGCGCGCCGCAGCAGCCCGCTCAGCAGCACCTCGGCGAGGTCCGAGGGCTCCGAGTCGGGCAGCATCGTGCGCTGGACGAGCCGCATCACGGGCAGCGTGAGGGGGGCCGCCGCGAGGTACAGGGCGAGCCGCACCGCGCCGGGCGCGGCCGAGGAGCGGAAGCGGCGCACCAGCTCGCGCGGCGGCCGGGCGGCCCGGGGCTGGGGTTCGGGACCGGCGGGGTGGCGCGGCAGGACCCGCCCAACCTCGGCCGGTACGGGACCGGTCCCCAGTCCGGCGACGAGGCGGGCCCAGGCGCCGAGCGCGCCGGCGTTCGGCGGGAGCACGGGCACGGTCAGCCCTCCGGTGGGCCGGCCGCTGCGCGGCGGCCGGTCCGAACAGAACTCCAGCTTCCGGGCGCCGCCTTCGGTGCGGGACAGCACCCCGCGCTCGGTCGGCAGCCAGCTGCGGCTCCACAGCCGCTGCGGCAGCGGCTGCACCAGCGCGCAGGGGGTGCACTCGGCCCACCGGTACAGCAGCCGCTGCGCCCGGCCCTCGCGCCACACGGGCCCGGCGCAGTCGGAGACCACCATGGTCAGCGCCCGTCCCGTGGGGTCGCGGAGCTGGTCGCCGGAGCGGAGCGCGGCGGTGGGGCGCGGCCCCCGGCCGACGGCGGCGGTGCCGTCCGCCAGCCGGTGCAAGTAGTAGACCTGGACGTCGCGGAAGGCGCCGAGCCGTTCGCACACGGAGCGCAGCTCCTCGAACATGTCGTGCCACACCGCCATCGACGGGGACGCGTCCATGACGAGCCGTACGGTCGCCTCCCGCCGGCTCTCGGGCCGGAACACGGGGATGACCAGCCCGAGCGCGCGGGCGCTGGCCTCTGCGGTGGCGCCCTCGTCGAGCACGGTCCGGGTGGGCGGCCCGGGCGGGCGGTGCCGCTGGAGGGCGCGCAGGGCCCGCTGGATCTCCAGGATCCGGGGCAGCGCCGCCGCGCCGGGCACCCGGACCGGCACGCCGCCGCCGGGCGGGAGGTCCGCGTCGGCGTCGGCCGCCCCGGCCGTTCTGGCGGCGTACAGCCGCACCGGCTCCTCCGCTTGGGGTTCCTCCCGTACGGGCCCGTCCGCGCGCGGGGGCTGCGCGCCGGCGCCCTCCCGCCGCCCGGGCCCCGGCTCCGGCTCCCGGGCCGGGCCGTCCCCGGCGTCCGGCGCCCCGGCCGGCCCGCCGGTCCGCCCGGCGAGCCACAGCGCGTCGGCGAGCTCCTCGGCGGACGGGTCGAGCCCCGCGCCCCGCAGCAGCGCGGCGAGGTCCCGGATGGGCTCGGCGGGGGGCACGGGCCTCACCTCGGCCGGTCGAGGCGCTGGATGAGCAGGTCGGCGAGGTCCTCCCGGGTGGGCGGGGCGGCGTAGTGGGTCAGGTAGATGGCGTTGAGCAGCTGGTCGGCCGCGACCAGTTCGGACTGCGAGCGGCTGAGGAACTCGCGGATCAGCTCGGCGCCCAGCTGGGCGGCCTCCTCCCCCAGGTGCGCCCGGACCATGGTGGCGAGCCGTTTCTCGCCCGGCTGGCCGAGCTTGAGCTGGATGCACCGCCTGAGCAGCGCGGCCGGGAAGTCCCGCTCGCCGTTGCTGGTCAGGATGATGAAGGGGAAGGCCCGGCAGCGGATCCGCCCGTCCCGGACGGTCACTTTGGTGCCGTCGTCGGTGAGGACCCGCACCTCGGGTTCGGAGTCCGCGACCCGTTCCAGCTCGGGGAGGGTGAACTCGCCTTCCTCCAGCACGTTGAGGAGGTCGTTGGGCAGGTCTATGTCGCTCTTGTCGAGTTCGTCGATGAGCAGCACCCGGGGGCGGGTGGTGGGCAGCAGCGCTGTCCCCAGCGGGCCCAGCCGGATGTACTTGCCGATCCCGGGCACCCCGGCCGCCGCCGCCCCGCCGCTCGCGGCGATCTGTACGTCCTGGAGCCGGGCGATGGCGTCGTAGCGGTAGAGGCCCTCCTGGAGCACGGTGCGCGATACGACGGGCCAGCGCAGGACGCGGCCGAGCTTCAGTTCGTGGGCGACGGCGTGCGCGAGGGTGGACTTCCCGGTCCCGGGGTAGCCGGTCACCAGCAGCGGCCGCCGCAGG
This sequence comes from Streptomyces sp. NPDC054883, assembly GCF_053610645.1. NCBI lineage: Bacteria > Bacillati > Actinomycetota > Actinomycetes > Kitasatosporales > Streptomycetaceae > Streptomyces > Streptomyces sp. NPDC054883. The sequence goes on from NZ_JBSGYT010000015.1 coordinate 60,552, forward strand.
TACAGCGCGGCGTTGATGGCCTCCAGCTCCTCGGGCTCGGGCCGGTGCATCTCGGCGGCCTGCCGGTGCGCCCCGAGGCGGCGGGCCACGTTCCCGTCGGCCGGGCCCGCGGCCGCCGGGCCGTCCTCGGCGGGGCCGCCGTCGAAGTCCCGCCAGGGCGGCGGGTCCGGCAGGGCGTCGATCCCGTCGTGGGGCTCCCCGACGCCGCGGTAGATGAGCCACTCCTCGGTCATGTGCGCGCCCCTCCCGTCGATCCGGCGGTGTCCGGCCGCCGGCCCCTCACAGATCCCCCTGCAGCGGTTCGTCCTCCGGGAGCGGCCGCTGCGCGTCCTGCCACACCAGCGCCGTCCCCACCGCCCAGTACGCGTCCGGGTCGGCCCCGTACGCCCGCCCGCGCAGCGTCTGGAGCCGGGCCGGCAGTACCGCTCCCCGGCCGGCCTCGGCCAGTTCCTCGCGCAGGCCGCGGTGGAAGGGCTCGCAGGACGCCCTGGGGTCGGCCGGGGGCCGCCGGCACACCACCACCCCGTACCCGGCGTCCCGGGTCTCGTGCAGGACACCGCGGGTCGGGTCCGCACCCGGGTCCCGGCACAGCACCGGCACCGTATGGTCGACCAGGCCGGCCAGCCAGCCGGGCGCCGGGCGCCACTTGCGCCCCCGCGAGCAGTCGGCGCGCCGGCCCAGCAGTGGGCCCGCCTGCACCCGGGCCCACCGCTCGGCGGCCTCCGCGGCCGGGTCGCCGCCCGGGTGGCGCAGGACGACCGGGCGCTGGACGCCCACCGGGACCCCGCCCGACACCGTCCACTCGTCCACCGGCAGCCCGAACAGCTCTTCCGCCACGACCACTTCCAGCAGGGCGGCCGCCTCGTGGGTGTCGCACCGCCGGAACCCCTCGGCGAGCGGCGCCCGGACCGCCTCGGGCAGGGCCGCCAGGGTGACCCGGTTGCCGGAGGCCACGGGGGTGGCGTCCCCCGGGCGGGCCGGCCCGGCCAGGACGGAGACCCGCCAGTCGTAGACGTCCTCCCAGACGTGGGCCCAGGCCTCCAGCAGCACCGACGGTCCGGGGGTCGCCCCGGCCACCGGCCGGAACGGGCCGTGCACCATCTGCCCGGCGAGGGCGCGCCGGCGCCGTTCGCGTTCGGCGAGGCCCCGCTCGTAGCGCTCGCCCAGTTCGCGCCGCAGCGGCCGCCACAGCCGGGCCGCGGTCGCCCGTACCCAGTCCCACAGTTCCTCGTCCGCGCCGGGCGAGGGCGGCTCGCGGTGGTCGGCGACGCTGACGTCGGTGGCGTAGCGGAGCATCGCGGCGGCCTCGCCGCCCGCGGACGGCGGGTCGTGCAGCAGGCCCAGCCCGTCGCGCCAGGTCAGCGGGGCCGGTAAGCCCGTGTCGGGCTCTTCCCCCCGGGCCGCTTCGGCGAGGGCCCGGACGGCTTCGGAGGCGCCGGGCGGTGGCAGTTCGGCGAGCAGCCCGCACAGGGTGGTGCGTTCGCCGGGGGTGAGCCGGGTCAGGCGGCTGAGGCGGGTGGGGCGTTCGGGTCCGCCGGCCTCGTCGTCCTCCGAGGGCAGCTCGTCGTGCACGTCCGTCCAGGTCCGGCGGCTGTCGAGATCGCTGACGTGCTGGTCGTAGTGGTACAGGTCGTGGCCCTGCATCACCCGCCGGTACAGGCCGACCTGCCCGGTCGGGCCCGTGGGCAGGGTCCGCAGCTGTGCCACGGAGACGGCGATCCCGCCGCCGCCCGCCTGCCGGCGCGCCTTCACGATTCCGATGACCTCGCCGCGCGCCAGGTCCACGAGGGGGCCGCCGGACATGCCGGGTTCGATCTCGTCGTCGTCGCCGAGGCGGATCGCCGCGCCGTTCGCGGCGGTGCCGCGCAGCCGGGTGGTCCGGCCGGTGATCTCCCGTACGCCGAGGTCCTCGCTGACGCCGAAGTACGCGGCCTCGTCCAGCCGGGGCCTGGCCCGGTCGGTCAGCCAGACGCAGGCGTGCGAGATGGGGGCGAGGACCCGGACCAGCGCGAGGTCGGGCAGGTCCCACAGGGCGCGCGGGGCGGGCCGGCGCTCTTCCAGCCGCTCGGGCAGTACGCACTCCACGCGCCCGGCGACCGTCCCGGTGGCGCCCGCTTCCGCGGGGGAGCCGGCGACGGAGAAGGTGATGCCGACCTCCCGGCCCACCAGACGCACCGCAGCACCCCCTTCGCCGACCACGTGCGCACACGTGAGGACCCAGCCGGGGGCGATGAAGAAACCGCTCCCCCAGGTCGGACCGGTCCCAGGGGTTCCATACCCGTCCGCGGGTGCGTGGACGCGCACGGTGGCCGCCTTGACGAGGGGTTCCAGAAGCTCGAAGGCGCGCGCGGAGCCGCCCGTGCGCCCGTCCGGCATGTCCTGGCCCCCTCAGGTCTGGACGGTCCAGGCTAGTGCCAGGGACGGGGAGGACGGGAGGTGTCTGTGATACGCGGATTATCCTGGCGGGAAACACCCCCATCACACCACCACGTCACACGGAGCCGGACTTGTACTTCACCGATCGCGGCATCGAGGAGCTGGAGAAGCGGCGCGGCGAGGAGGAGGTCACCTTCGAGTGGCTCGCCGAGCAGCTGCGCACCTTCGTCGACCTGAACCCGGACTTCGAGGTCCCGGTGGAACGCCTGGCGACCTGGCTGGCGCGCCTCGACGACGCCGAGGACGACGACGAGTAAGAGGGCCCGGCGCCCCCGGGCCGACATACGGTCAGCGGGTGCTGACGACGTCGCCCAGGACGGCGCACGCGGCGATGAGCAGCGGCGCCGCCTCACGTACCCGAACGGCGACGAGCGCCTCCGCGTCCGGGTGACCGTCGAAGAAGTTGCTGCGGAGCCAGCACAGCTCGGGGTCGTGGTGGACGGCCCACGCGTAGGAGCAGCGCCGGCAGTCGGCCATGGGGCCGCCGTACCTGACGGCGATGGGCGCCGGCAGGCCACAGCCACAGCGCACGTGTGTCTGTGAGCACGCACCGCCGGGGTGTGCGTCGGACTCCTCGCCCGCCGGCGGCAACGGGTCGTCCGCGTCGGAGGGCATCACCGCGCCTCCCGGGCGCCGACGACAGCCGCTTCGTCCTCTGCGAGCCGCGCGGCGCCGACGCGTACGAGCAGCGCCACCGACGACGGATCGCAGTAGCCCGGCATCGGCCCGACGGCTGCCCAGTAAACCGGGTGCGTAGGGTCGTACGCGAAGAGGTCCGGGGCCGGGATGCCGACGTGCGTCCCCCGTCCGAGGCACTCGACGCCCGGGGCGCGGGAGCGCCACTCGTGGACCGTTCCGGGTGGAACCAGCGGGTAGTAGTTCCGGCCGTGACCGTCATGGATGACGGGCCCGTCCAGGCGTTCCCCGAGAGCGAAGTCGGTGTGGCTGTGGCCGAGCCCGACCGTCTCGACCGCCGCTTGGACGAGCGGTTCCGGGAGCCGGATGACATCGAAGCGGCTTCCGATGGGCAGGAGAGCGACACCCTGCTTCCGCCAAGCAGCATGAACCCTCTCGGGCCGCCCGTCGCTCCCGGCCAACCACTCCGTCATCGTGCGCATGGTCAAGGGGGTCACTCCCTACCGTCGTCGCGGCCGGTAACTGCCGGTCGTCACTGGCTGATGCGATGAGGTAACCCCATGTACCGCCTGCACGGGTACCGTTGGAGGGTCGGCGAAGTATGCAAGCCATGCACTTGTCGGGAGCTGCTCATGGCGCAACCCTCACGAACCCCGAACGCAGGCCTGTCGAACCTCCTTGCGCAGGCCGGATGGTCGAGAACCCAGTTCGCCCTGATCATCAACCGCATCGGGGCGGAGGCCGGCCTCAGGCTCAAGTACGGGCAGCCGGCCGTATCGCAATGGGTCGCCGGACACCAGCCCCGACCGCAGGTCAGGGCCTTGATCATCGAGGCGTTCGAACGGAAGCTGGGCCGCCCGGTCAGCTACTCGGAGGCCGGACTCGCGGCGCCCCAGCCGGCCACGGAGGGCGACACCGTCCGGCGCCTCGTAGACCTCGGAAGGGCCGACATGGATCCGTCCCGTCGCGGCGTCATCGCGGCAGGAGTGTTCTCCGCAGCTCTCGCCGTTCCCCTCTTCCCCACCCTCGCGAGGGCCGACGGCCCGGACCCGATACGGCCCGGGAAGGCCACCACACGGGTGGGTCAGGCGCAGGTTTCGGCCGTCCAGACGATGACGGACCGCATCGCCGACATCCTCGATGAGCTCGGGGCCGGCCACGCCCGCCCCATGGCGGCCGCCTTCCTCGTCAACACCGTCGGGCCGTGGCTGAAGGCGGAGGCAGCCGCCCCGGTGCGCCGCAGCATGCTCGCGGCCGCCTCCGATCTCGTCTACCTGACCGGCTGGATGGCGATGTACGAGCGCCGGCACCGGCTCGGACAGGACTACTACCTCTCCGCGCTCAAGCTCGCGGGGGAGGCGGAGGAGCACGTCACCTACTGCCGCACCCTGCGGGGAATGTCCCTCCAGGCGTCGAATCTCGGCTATGGCCGGCGGGCACTGGAGCTCGCGGACTCAGCCGCCGAGGCGGCACCGGTGGCCGGACCCCGCCTCGTGGCGTTCCTGCGCGGACAGCAGGCCCACGGGGCCGCGATGGTCGGCGACAGGCGGCAGGCCTTCGCCCGGCTGCGGGAAGCGGAAGAGGCCCTCGCCCGCGCTGACGACCGTCGGGACAGCGTGGGTGGCTACGACCGGACCGCGTACCTCTTCCACGTCGCACACGTCCAGAACGAGACGAAGGACGTAGCCGGGTCGGTCCGCACCTTGCGGGAGTCCATTCGCGTCCAGTCGGCGCACGAGCGGCAGGGGCGTCTCCATGCGTACGGCGTCCTCGCCCAGCGCCAGCTGTCCATCGGCCACGTCGAGGCGGCCTGCGAGTCGTGGGGCCGGTTCCTCGACGAGTACGAAGCCCTCTCCTCGGCGCGCGGCGACGAGCATTTCGAGGTGATGAACCGTCGGCTCCGCCCGCACGACAGCGTCAGGCCAGTGCGGGACCTTCGGGAGCGCGCCCGAATGGTCGGGGCCGCGAAGGGCTGACCGCGGCCGGCGCGTGCGCGGCGATCGGCTCCCGGACTGTCCCGGCAGAGCACAACGGCCCGGCCGCTCGGAAGCGGTCGGGCCGTCGGCGGCTGCGCTCTGGCCGGCAGCGCAGCAGGATCCCTCGGGCGCCCAAGATCAGGCGGCCTTGGTCTCCCAGAAGATGCGGTCGATCTCGGCGATGAGTTCGAGGGCCTTCTGGCCGGTCGCCGGGTCGTTCGACGCCTTCGCGGCCGAGAGGGCCTTGAGGGTGTCGTTCACCAGCGTGTGCAGCTGCGGGTACTTCTCGAAGTGCGGCGGCTTGAAGTAGTCGCTCCACAGCACCGAGACGTGGTGCTTGGCCAGCTCGGCGCGCTGCTCCTTGATGGTGATGGCGCGCGCGCGGAAGTCGGCGTCGTCGTTGGCCTGGTACTTCTCCTGAACGGCCTTGACGGACTCGGCCTCGATGCGGGCCTGGGCCGGGTCGTACACGCCGCACGGCAGGTCACAGTGGGCGGAGACCTTCGCCTTGGGGGCGAAGAGGCGGGAAAGCATGGAGTTTGTCCTCCTCGTGATCGTCTTCTCAAGGGCGAGATTACTCGCTTGGACAGCGGAATTCGCGGGCGGCCCCGTGGGCTTCGGACAAAAGTCCAGCGTCGCGGCGGCGGCGGTGAGCGAACGTACGGGGGCGTGCGGCAGCATGCGGGAGGGACGAGGAGGTCGTACATGGTGGAGAAGACGCGCCCGGGCACGCAGTTCGGGCTGGCCGAGGTGTCGGGACCCTCGATGGTCCCGACCCTGCTGCACGGGGACCGGCTGCTGGTCCGCTACGGGGCGGCCGTGCGCCCGGGGGCCGTGGTGGTGCTGCGCCATCCCTTCCAGCAGGACCTGCTGGTGGTCAAGCGGGCCGTGGAGCGGCGGCCGGGCGGCTGGTGGGTGCTGGGCGACAACCCGTACAACACGACCGGCGACAGCACCGACTACGGGGCGGTGCCCGAGGAGCTGGTACTGGCGACGGCCGTGCTGCGGCTGCGGCCGCTGCCCGCCGGTCAGCGCTCGCTGAGGGCGCGGCTGGCCTGGGCGGTTTCGGCGCTGCGGCCGCTGCGGGCGGACTCCTCCGCCTCCAGCCGCTTGCGGGCCCGGTAGGCCGCCACGTTCGCCCGGGTGGCGCAGCGGTCGGAGCAGTAGCGCCGGGACCGGTTGGTGGAGGTGTCGAGGTAGGCGTTGCGGCAGGGCGGCGCCTGGCACAGGCCGAGGCGGTCGGGGCCGTGCTCGGTGAGGTGGAAGGCCAGCCCGAACGAGGCGAGGGCGGCGTACCCGGCGGAGGCGTTCGAGGGGTGGTCGGCGAGGTGGATGTGCCAGTGCGGGCGGCCGTCCTGACCGAGCGAGTCGTGGCCGGTCACCTGGGGGCTAACCGGGAATTCCATGAGCAGGGAGTTCAGCAGGTCGACGGCCAGTACGTGGTCGCCGCCGTCGGCGGCCTCGAAGACGGCGCGCAGCCGGCCGCGGACGTTGCGGAAGCGGGTGACGTCGGCGTCGGTGACCCGGCGTGCGGCCTGTACCCCGGGCCCGAAGAGCGCGCGTACGGCGTCCACGGAGGTGAGGGAGTCCTTGTTGCGGGCCGGCTCCTCGGTGTTGACCAGGCGCACGGCGTAGTCCGAGTAATGGGCCAGTTCCACTTGTAGTCCTAACGGCTGCGGATGGAGATCCCTGTAACGCCTGAGACAGCTACAAGGGTATTACGACGGCAGGGGCTGGCGAGCGCGGCGAGCGGCACCGGCCGGCTCGGTCTCGCGTGCGGTACGGGAAGTATTACGGACCGCGACCCCCGGGGGTTCCCGCTCTGCCGCCCGGCAACGCGAAAGGGGCGGTACGGGAATCCGTACCGCCCCTTTCGCAGCGCCCGCAGGCGGCTACGGCACTACAGCACCTTGGACAGGAACGCCTTCGTCCGGTCGTGCTGCGGGTTGCCCAGGACCTCGCGCGGGTGGCCGGACTCGACCACCACACCGCCGTCCATGAAGACGAGGTTGTCGCCGACCTCGCGGGCGAAGCCCATCTCGTGGGTCACCACGATCATGGTCATGCCCGACTCGGCCAGGTCCCGCATGACGTCGAGGACGTCGCCGACGAGCTCCGGGTCGAGCGCCGAGGTGGGCTCGTCGAAGAGCATCAGCTTGGGCTCCATGGCCAGCGCGCGGGCGATCGCCACGCGCTGCTGCTGGCCGCCGGAGAGCTGCGTGGGGTAGTTCCCGCCCTTGTCGCCGAGGCCGACGCGGTCGAGCAGCTTGACGGCGCGCTCGCGCGCCACCGCCTTGCTCTCGCCCTTGACCTGGACGGGGGCCTCCATCACGTTCTCGATGGCCGTCATGTGCGGGAACAGGTTGAAGCGCTGGAAGACCATGCCGATCTCGCGGCGCTGCGCCGCGACCTCGCTGTCCTTCAGCTCGTAGAGCTTGTCGCCCTTCTGGCGGTAGCCCACCAGCTGCCCGTCCACCGAGAGCCGCCCGGAGTTGATGCGCTCCAGGTGGTTGATGCACCGCAGGAAGGTCGACTTGCCGGAGCCGGACGGACCGACCAGGCAGAAGACCTCGCGCGGGGCGACTTCGAGGTCGATGCCCCGGAGGATGTGGGCGGCGCCGTACGACTTGTGGACGCCTTCTGCCTTGACCATCGGCTGGGCGGTCATCGCGCGACCTCCGTACGGCGGAACATGTTGAGGTTGGCACGCAGGCGCTGGAACGGCGTCGGCGGCAGGCTCCGCGTGGAACCCCGGGCGAAGCGGCGCTCCAGGTAGTACTGGCCGACGCTGAACACACTGGTCAGGGCCAGGTACCAGATGGACGCCACGAACAGCATCTCCATGATGGCACCGGCCGTGTTGCCGATGTTCGACGAGGCCCGCAGGAGTTCCGTGTACTGCACGGCCGAGACCAGTGAGGAGGTTTTCAGCATGTTGATGAACTCGTTGCCGGTCGGCGGGATGATCACCCGCATCGCCTGCGGCAGCACGATCCGGCGCATCGTCTTCGTCTGGGGCATGCCGAGCGCGTGCGCGGCCTCCGTCTGGCCCTCGTCGACGGACTGGATGCCGGCCCGGACGATCTCCGCCATGTAGGCGCCCTCGTTCAGGCCCAGACCCAGCAGGGCGACCATGAACGGGGTCATGACGGCGACGGTGTAGTTCTTGTAGATCGGCCCGAGGTTGATGTACTCGAAGATCAGCGACAGGTTGAACCACACCAGCAGCTGGACGTACACCGGGGTACCGCGGAAGAACCAGATGTAGAGCCAGGAGACGGCGCTGGTCACCGGGTTGTTCGAGAGGCGCATCACCGCGAACACGATGCCGAGCACGAGGCCCAGCGCCATGGCGGCGACGCTGATGAGCACCGTGTTCCACAGGCCGCTCAGGACGGCCGGGTCGAAGAGCTTGTCGCCGACCGTCGCCCAGATGACGTTGCCCTGGGAGAAGGCGTAGACGAGCCAGGCCAGGAGCGCGACGACGATGACGCCGCTGATCCAGCGGCCGTAGTGCCGTACCGGGATTGCCTTGATCGCCTCGTACGGGGTTCCCGAGGCGCCGGGTCCGGCCGGCGGGGTTGCGGCCGGACCCTTGTCGATCTTGTCAGTCACAATGACTGCCCTTCAGTGGAGCGTGGAGCGCGGAGTTACTGACCGGCGTTGACCGTGGCGGACTTGACGGCGCTGTCCTGCACGTTCCACTTCTCCAGCGCCTTGGCGTAGGAGCCGTCCTTGATGGCGGCGTCCAGCGCCTGCTTGAGGGCGTCGCGCAGCTGCGCGTTGTCCTTGCTGACGCCGATGCCGAAGAGGCCGACGCCGGTCTGCTGGCCGGCGATCTCGAAGTCGTTGCCGCCGCCGGAGGTCTTCACGGTGTACGCGGCGACCGGGTAGTCGTTCAGGTCGGCGACGGCGCCGCCGGCCTTGACGCGGGTCTGCGCCTCGGCGTCGGTGTCGAAGGCCTGGATGGTGAGCTTCTTGTCACCGCACTTGTCGGCCTGCTTCTTGAACTCGTCCTCGTAGGTCGTTCCGCGCTGGACCGCGACGGTCTTGCCGCACAGGTCGTCCAGGGTCTTGATGCCCTCGGGGTTGCCCTTCTTGACCAGGAGCGAGAGACCGGAGGAGAAGTAGTCGACGAAGTCGATGCCCTTTCCGATCTTCTGACCCTTGTCGTCCAGGCCCTCCTGGCGCTGCTTGTTGTCCGTGATGGACGACATGATCGCGTCCTCGCGGCCGGTGTAGATCGAGGTGATCAGGCCGTCGAAGGTGCCCGCGGTGAACTGGACCTTCACCCCGAGCTGCTTGGCGAGCGCGTCCGCGATGTCGGGGTCGACGCCGACGATCTTGCCGTTCTCGACGAATTCCATCGGGGCGTACGCCGAGTCGGTGCCGATCTTGATGACACCGGCGTCCTGGATCTTCTTCGGCAGGGCCGAGAAGAGCGGGGCGCTGCTGGACTTGGTGCCCGTGGAGGCATTGTCGCCGGAGCCGCTCTTGGTCTGGTCGCCACAGCCGGTGAGGATCAGGGCGCCGGCGACCGCGATCGCGCCGACCGCGGCGATCCGGGACCGTGCGGCGGTCGTACGACGGGTGGTGCTTGCGGTCATGAGCTGGTTCCTCCGGCAGTGGGGAAAAAAGCATCCGAGAACGGTCGGGCACGCACCCTCGAGTGCAGCGACCTGTGTGATTACGGCATCTTGCCATTCGGACTGCGACATTCAGGGTGGTCGTCAGGTCAAAATCGGATAACGGGCCACCCGAGGTTCCCAACAGGACTGCGGCCAAGGGGCGAGGCGGCCGCACTATGCACTGTCACCAGGCTCTTTCGCCGCAGTTTTTACTGTTGGTCTCGCCTATCGGACAGCAACGTCCGGACTTTTCGGCAAAACCGGGGCAAGAGGCCTGCGAACGTGAGGCAATCGACTCGTCCGAGCGGCCGTTTTTCAGGTAGAACAGATCCTTACACCCCTCATCCGGGGCTCAGGGCGCGTGTGCGGCGCGCCCGCGCGTACGAAACCTCCCCTCCGCGGAGGCGGGCCGAACCCGTCGATGCGGAGACGGACGCGGTGCCCGCCCACCCCTTAACCAGGAGTGGCCACCCTCAACGATCAAAGACTTAAGGGGTCAAACAAGTGGCAGCGGAGATCGTCAATCCTCGCAGCGACAGCGTGACGGACAACAACCCCGACGCGGTGTTCGCACTGCACCGGGGCGGCAAGATGGCCGTGCAGGCCACCGTGCCGGTCCGCGACAAGGACGACCTGTCCCTCGCGTACACGCCCGGCGTGGCGAAGGTCTGCAGCGCCATCGCGGAGAATCCGGAACTCGTCAACGAGTACACGTGGAAGTCCAACGTGGTCGCCGTCGTCACCGACGGCACGGCCGTGCTCGGCCTCGGGGACATCGGTCCCGAGGCCTCCCTCCCGGTGATGGAGGGCAAGGCCATCCTGTTCAAGCAGTTCGGTGGAGTCGACGCGGTCCCGATCGCGCTCGCCACCAAAGACGCGGACGAGATCATCGAGACGGTCATCCGTCTCGCGCCGTCCTTCGGCGGGGTGAACCTGGAGGACATCTCCGCCCCCCGCTGCTTCGAGATCGAGCGCCGGCTCCAGGAAGCCCTGGACATCCCGATCTTCCACGACGACCAGCACGGCACGGCCATCGTGACGCTGGCCGCCCTGCGCAACGCGGCGAAGCTCACCGGCCGCACCCTCGGCGACCTGCGCGCCGTGATCTCGGGCGCGGGCGCCGCGGGCATCGCCATCGCCAAGATCCTGGTGGACGCGGGCATCGGCGACGTGTGCGTCACCGACCGCAAGGGCGTCGTCTCGGCGGACCGCTCGGACCTGACGGACGTCAAGGCCGAGATCGCGGGCCTGACGAACAAGACCGGCCAGTCCGGCTCCCTGGAAGCGGCCCTGGTCGGCGCCGACGTCTTCATCGGCGTCTCCGGCGGCACGGTCCCCGAGGAGGCGGTGGCGACCATGGCGAAGGACTGCTTCGTGTTCGCCATGGCCAACCCGAACCCGGAGGTCCACCCCGACGTCGCGCACAAGTACGCGGCGGTCGTGGCCACCGGCCGGTCGGACTTCCCGAACCAGATCAACAACGTGCTGGCCTTCCCGGGCATCTTCGCGGGCGCCCTCAAGGTGCGCGCGACCCGGATCACCGAAGGCATGAAGATCGCCGCCGCCGACGCCATCGCGGGCGTCGTGGGTGACGAGCTCGCCGCCGACTACGTGATCCCGTCGCCGTTCGACGAGCGCGTCGCCGAGGCCGTCGCGGCCGCCGTCGCCGCCGCGGCGAAGACGGACGGCGTGGCCCGCCTGGCCTGATCGCCGCTTCGGCCACACGTGTGAACGGGCAGGGGCCCGGCCTGGTGATCCATCCGGCCGGGCCCTTCCGTTTGCTCCGCGTACGACGGACGCGGGCCGCGGACGCACCCTCCTGGCCCCCGAACCGGGAGGGGTCGCCGCGCCTGTCGCGGGATCCGGGCGCACGGGAAAGCGACGCACCGGCCCCACGAAGAGAAAACGCGGCGCAGATGACAGGCTCATGGCGAGCGCGCCGCATGGCCAGAATGTTACCCCTGATCGCGGGCTCTCCCGACATTCCGCTTTACCGCCTGGGACGGCCAAACCGTCTGGTACGGGTGGCAGTTGAGGAGCGAACCATTCCTTCCGCGCGGCCTTGACGGGTGGCCCGTTCCAGACGCCGAAAGTCCCCTGTTCGGTTCCCGCATCCGGTGGTGACGTCCTGCGGGACACTGCGACGAAGACCTCACCCGCAGGCTCCCGACAAGGGGTGGCCCCGCGCGCTACCGGGCGGTAGCGTCGCGGCATGTTCGCTGCCTATGCCGCCCGAATCGACCGCGACCAGCCGCTGAACGGCCTTGAACTGGGCGAGCGCCCGGCTCCCGGGGCCCGCCCCGGCTGGGTGACCGTCAACGTCAAGGCCGCCTCCCTCAACCACCACGACCTGTGGTCGCTGCGCGGGGTGGGCCTGGCCGAGGACAAACTCCCGATGATCCTCGGCTGTGACGCCGCCGGCACCGACCAGGACGGAAACGAGGTCGTCCTGCACTCCGTGATCGGCCAGAGCGGCCACGGGGTCGGCCCGGACGAGCCGCGGTCGATCCTGACCGAGCGCTACCAGGGGACCTTCGCCGAGCAGGTGACCGTCCCGGCGTGGAACGTGCTGCGCAAGCCCGCCGAGCTGTCCTTCGAGGAGGCCGCCTGTCTGCCGACGGCGTGGCTGACGGCCTACCGGATGCTGTTCACCAACGCCGGGGTGCGGCCGGGGGACTCGGTCCTCGTCCAGGGCGCGGGCGGCGGCGTCGCCACCGCCGCGATCGTCCTCGGCAAGGCGGCCGGCCTGCGGGTCTTCGCCACGAGCCGGGACGAGGCCAAGCGCAAGCGCGCGGTGGAGCTGGGCGCGGTCGAGGCGTACGAGCCGGGCGCGCGGCTGCCGCAGCGGGTGGACGCCGTCATCGAGACGGTGGGCGCGGCCACGTGGTCGCACTCGGTGAAGTCCCTGCGGCCGGGCGGCACGCTGGTCATCTCGGGCGCGACGAGCGGCGACCGGCCGGCGCACGCCGAGCTGACGCGGATCTTCTTCCTGGAGCTGAAGGTGGTCGGCTCCACGATGGGCTCGAAGGACGAGCTGGAGGACCTGCTGGCGTTCTGCGCGGCCACCGGCGTCCGCCCGGTGATCGACGAGGTCCTCCCGCTGGACCGCGCCCGCGAGGGCTTCGGGAAACTCGCCTCGGGCGACCTCTTCGGCAAGATCGTCCTCACGGTCTAGAACAGAGCCCGGGGCTTTGCCCCGCTCTTCCGGCCCCGCCGGCATTCCAGCCCCGTGGGGGTCTCCCCGGACGGAGTCCGGGGGGAGTTTGAGGCGCGGGGCCCCGGAAACCCCGAGCGCAGCGAGGGGGCCCACCCACCGGAGCCGGCGGGTGGCCCTCACACGCAGGCCGGCGGACCGGCCGGGCCCGGCCGGGGTTACGCCTGCTCCGGGCGGAGCGCGGCCGTCAGGCGGGTGGCCGCCGCGGCCAGGTGCGCCCGCGCCTCGGCCAGCTGCGCCGGCGACACCCCGTGGTCCCGCGCCGCGTCCCGGACGTCATCGCGGAAGCGGTCCAGCAGCCGGTCCAGGTCCCGCACCGGATCGACCGACGGCGCCAGGTCCTCGGCCCAGCCCGCCCCGGCCCCGGCGGCCGGCGCGCCCGCCTGCGTACCGGTACCGGTGCCGGCACCCGTACCGCCGCCCCCGTGGCCCAGCCACGCCCCGGCCAGACTGCCGAGCACCCCGCCCGACTTCGCGAACTGCTCCTGCAGCTGGCTCGCGATCCGCTGGACCTCCTCGCGCGCCCGCTCCTGCGCCTCCTTGGCCTGTCGGCGGGCCTGCTGCGCCTCCTCGCGCGCCCGGCGGCTCTCGTCCTTCGCTCGCCGCGCCTGCTCCTTCCACTCCGCCTTGGCCTTGCGGAGCTCCTCCTTCGCCGCCTTCCAGCCCTCGTCCTCGACCTGGGTGGCCGACGCCGAGGCGGCCGCGGCCCGCATCTCGCGCCGCAGGTCCCCCGCGGCGCCCCGGACGTCGTCACGGATCTCGGCGGCCAGTTCGGAGACCGAGTCGCGGATCTCCAGTTCCAGGTCGGCGAGCTCGCCGCCCCGGTCGGCCAGTTCCGCGCGGCCCGCCTCGGTGATCGAGTACACCTTGCGCCCGCCTTCGGTGGCGTGGGTGACGAGCCCCTCCGCCTCCAGCTTGGCCAGCCGCGGGTACACCGTGCCCGCGGAGGGCGCGTACAGCCCCTGGAACCGCTCCTCCAGCAGGCGGATCACCTCGTACCCGTGGCGCGGGGCTTCGTCGAGCAGCTTGAGGAGGTAGAGGCGGAGGCGTCCGTGGGCGAAGACGGGCGGCATGTCAGAGCACCTTCTTGTCGAGCGCGAGCGGGGTGGCGGCGTCGGGGCTGTCGGCCGCCGGGCGGCGCAGCAGGGCGATGGCGCCGGAGACGGTGGTGGCGCGCAGCGTCCCGGTGCCGGCGCCGAGGGTGCCGGTGATCCGCTTGGCGGCCCACTGGCCGGTGACCCGCAGGTCTTCGAAGGCGTTGGAGACGCCTCCGGTGGCGGTGTTGGCCTCCACGCGGGCGTCGGCGGGGTGCGGCAGGCGGATCGCGACCTGTCCGGATACGGAGTTCAGGGAGATGTCGACGGGCCGCACGTCGGCCGGGTCGAGCACGAGGTCGATGAGCATGTCGCCGCTGACCGAGTCGGCCCGTACGCTGCCGCCCGCGCCGTCGACGACGGTCAGGCCGCCGGAGACGGAGTGGAAGGAGAGCTCGCCGTTCACGGACTGGGCCTCGACGCTGCCGGACACGGTGTGGGCCTTCACCGTGCCGGAGAGCCCGACCAGGGTCGCGTCGCCGCTGACGCCGTTGACGTCGGTGGCGCCGCTGATGCCGGAGACGAAGACGGCCGCGCTGACGGTGGCCAGCTGGACGACGGTGGCGGCGGGGACCGTGAGGGTGACGGTGGCGCTGCGCTCCCACGCCTTGCGGCCGTCGGCGGAGCTGCCGGACCAGGCCTTCCAGGGCTTGCCCTCGAACCACTTCTTGAAGCCCTGGGAACCGTTCCAGGGGAGGTCTTCGTAGGAGAGGGTGAGGGTGCCGCCGTCCTGTACGACGTGCAGCGGCGGCCCGTTGACCTCGGCCACTTCGAGGCGGGCGGGGCCCGCGTCGGCGGCGGCGACGACGTTCACGGTGCCGCCGACGACGCGGACGCGGAGTTCCGTCACCGGCTGCTCGAAGGTGAGCTTCTGCGGCTCGGCGACGGACCACGTCATCTGCTCGGCCATGGTTCTGATCCTCCTCGTGGACGCACGAACGGGGCTCGACGCTCGCAACATATCGCGTCTTCTGAGAACACGATATATCGCGGATCGGCGAAGTCAAGCGACGGACACGCCGGTGCGGCGGAGTACGGCCGGGCAGCCCGACGGCCGGACGGGGTCCGGTGGGGGTGGGGTGGGCGGGCTGGGCCTACGCGGCCAGCAGCGGACTCGCGTGGTGGTGGAGCCACGCCCGGTAGGGCGGGGTGCGCAGGGCGGCTTCGCGATAGGCGGCGCGGAGGTCCTCGTACACCTCGGCGTGCGCACCCGGGCGGCTGGCCAGCAGCAGCCGTACGGCGAGCGGGTCGCCCGAGAGCGGCCGGATCGCCATGTCGTCGCGCGGGCCGGAGGTCGGCTGGCAGGGGGCGACGGCCTCGCCGGAGACGATCAGCGAGGCCGCGGTGTGGTAGTCGGCGTGCAGCACCGGCGGGTCCACCCCGGCGCCAGCGAAGGCCCGCCGCAGGCCGTCCCACTCGCCGTCCACCGACGGGTCGACCGTCCAGCGGTCGCCGGCGAGTTCCCGTAACTCCACCACCGGCCGCCGCGCGGCGGGATGGTCCCGGGACATGGAGACGAACTGCGGCTCCCGCTCCATCAGTACGCGCACTTCCAGCCCGGGCGGCATCCTCAGCGGGCACCCCTCGACCTCGTGCACGAACGCCACGTCCAGCTGACCCGCGTCAACCATCCGCAGCAGGGCGTTGGCCGACACGTCGACCAGCAGCGAGGTCTCCGTCTCGGGCGAGCGCCGGTGCAACCTGCGCAGCCAGCCGGGCAGGGCCCGGCTGGCCGTGGAGCCGATCCGCAGGCGCGGCCCGCGGGCCACCGCGCGGGCGTCCGCGACCAGAGCGGCCATCTCGGCCAGCAGCGGGCGCGCCCGGCCCAGTACGGTGCGCCCGAACGGCGTGGGCCGGCAGCCGGTGCGTTCGCGCAGGAACAGCTCGCCCTCCAGGGCCCGTTCGATCCGGCGGAGCTGCGTGGTCAGCGAGGGCTGGCTCACGCCGAGCTGCCGCGCGGCCTTGTGCAGGCTGCCGGCATCGGCGATGGCGCACAGTGCGCGCAGGTGCCTCACCTCAAGCTCCATGCCCAGAGGGTAGGGCGGCCCCGGTCGGCCGCACCAGCCACCGGTATCCCCCCGAATCCCGCCAATTTCGCGGAAGTCGGCCTACCGAAAACCCACCGATAGCCCGGTGTTATCGGTGGCTGACATCATCCGCCGGGCCCCGGCGCTCCCGCAGACTCCGGTTCGAACCATCCACCCCCCACACCGGATGAGTAGGAGCTCCCCCACATGCGCCACTCCCGCACGGCCGTTCCGGCCGCCACCCTCGGTCTCGTACTGGCCGCCGCCCTGGCCGGCGTCGCGCCCACCGCCAGCGCCGCTCCCGCCCCGGCCGGCAACACCGCGAGCTACGCCGCGTACGAGCGCTCGCAGGAGAACCAGGCCGCCAACCGGGCCTTCTTCGAGGCCGTCCAGCGCTCGGTGGCCGAGCAGCGCGCCGCGAACCCGGGCATCCAGGCCGTGACCGTCACCTACAACACCCGCAACGCGCCGAGCTTCCGCACCGTGATATCCCGTTCCACCCAGATCTGGAACGGCTCGGTGTCCAACGTCAAGCTCCAGGAGGTGTCCTCGGGCGGGAACTTCTCGTACTACGAGGGGAACGACTCGCGGGGTTCGTACGCGAGCACCGACGGGCACGGCCGCGGTTACATCTTCCTCGACTACGCGCAGAACCAGCAGTACGACTCCACCCGGGTGACCGCGCACGAGACCGGCCACGTGCTGGGCCTGCCGGACCACTACTCCGGCCCGTGCAGCGAGCTGATGTCCGGCGGCGGGCCGGGCACCTCGTGCACCAACCCCTACCCGAACTCCACCGAGCGCTCCCGGGTGAACCAGCTCTGGGTGAACGGCCTGGCCGCCTCGGGCCTGGGCACCAAGAGCTGACGTACTAGGGGGCGTACCGGGGGCAGTCGGGGGCGCGGCACCGCCCCGGACCCCACTCCGGTACGAAGATCCCCAGGGACTTGTGCCGTCCGACGATCACCCGCTCGACGGGGCGCCCGCAGACCGGGCACGGCTCCACGTCGTGCCCGGCCGGCGGGGCGTCCGCCGCGCCCGCGCGCTGCTGCTCTTCACCGGCCATACCTCCACCGTAGGCCGGTCCGGCGCATCCGGCGGGGCGGGGGCCCTCACGGCTGCGGCTTGCGCCACATCGGCCACATCAGCGGCCCGTCCGGCAGCCGCACCGCCGAGCCCGTGAACTCCCATCCGAGCCGCTCGTACAGCGCCTTGCTGCGCTCGCTGCTCGCCTCCAGGTACGCCGGTACGCCCTCGCGGTCGCACCGCTCCAGCACCGGCCGCATCAGCTCCGTACCCAGCCCCTCGCCCTGCCGCCCCGGCGTCACCGCGATCATCAGCAGGTACTCGTGCTCCTCGGCGGTGGGGTGCACCTCGCCCGTCAGCCGGCCGACCAGCTCGCAGCGCTCGTTGTCCGGGTCGGCCACCGCGCGCATCTTCGCCGGGACCTCGTCCTCCCCCTCCGGTTCTCCGGCCGGGATCCGCAGCCACAGTGCGGCCGCCGAGCCGTCGGCCGCGCAGTCGATCCGGCCCTCCGCGAGCGCCACGTCCACGAACACGCCGAGGAACTTGCCGTGCACCGCCGCCCGGTGCGCGGGGTCGGGGAAGACCCAGCTGCTGACCGGGTCGTCGCGGAACGCCTCGTCCAGCAGCCGGGCCACCGCGTCCCGGTCCGACTGATCCGCCTTACGTATCTCCAGCACCACGGAAACCGTCCCTCGCTCACGTTCCGACAACCGTGAGCGATCCTAGGGTTGGGCTCCGTACGCGAACAGGCCTGTTCCGGCACCATGCGGTGCCGGAACAGGCCTGTCCCCGACGTCCTGCCGATTCACCTGGTGCGGCGCGTGACGAATTCCGCCAGTGCCAGCAGGCCTCCCGCCGCCCCGAGGTCCGGTACGGCCCGCGACAGCTGCTGCACCGCCCGGCCCATCCGGTCCGCCGCGTGGGCCTGGGCCCAGTCCCGGCCGCCGGCCCGGTCCACCGCGTCGGCCGCCCTGCGCACGTCGTCCGCGGTCATGGGGCCGGCGTACAGCTCGGCGAGCTCCGCCCCGGCCGCGGTGCCCGAGGTGAGGGCGGCCACGACCGGGAGGGACTTCTTGCGGGCGATCAGGTCGGCCCCGGCGGGCTTGCCGGTGTGGCCCGGGTCCCCCCAGATGCCGATCAGGTCGTCGATCAGCTGGAAGGCCAGCCCCGCCTCCCGGCCGAAGGCGTCCATCGCGTCGGCCTCGTCCGGACCGGCCCCCGCGTACAGGGCGCCCAGCGCGCAGGCGCAGCCCAGCAGGGCACCGGTCTTGGCCGTGGCCATCGTCAGGCACTCGTCGAGTGAGACGTCCGGCCGCTGCTCGAAGGCGCAGTCCGCCTGCTGCCCGGCGCACAACTCGATCACGCAGGCCGTGAGCCGGGCGGCGGCCGCCGCCGAGGCGGGGTGCGGATCCTCCGCGAACTGTTGCAGCGCGAGCGCCATCATGGCGTCACCCGTGATGATCGCGTCCGGTATGCCGAATACGGTCCAGGCCGTGGCGCGGCCGCGCCGCCTGACGTCCTTGTCGATGACGTCGTCGTGCAGGAGGGTGAAGTTGTGCGCCAGCTCGACGGCCACCGCCGCGCGTACGGCGTCGTCCTCCGTCTCCTCGCCCGCCCCGCCGGCGGGGCCGCGCAGGGCCCGAGTCGCCGCGAGGACCAGGGCGGGGCGGATGGCCTTGCCCGCGTTGCCCTCGGCGGGCGTGCCGTCCGCGTGCTCCCAGCCGAAGTGGTACATCGCCACGCGCCGCATGGCACCGGGCAGGCTCTCGACCGTCCGGCGCAGTCGCGGGTTGACCGTTTCTCTTGTCCGTTCGAGCAGGGCCGCCGCTTCCTGGCCCTCGCCCGTGGTGATCGCCTCAGCCGTCGTCATCGTCCGCCCCGCCGCTCCGAGCCGGCCGGCTCAGCGCCAGCGGCCGATCTCGACGTTCTCCAGGATGCCGAGCGCGTCCGGCACCAAGACCGCGGCGGAGAAGTAGGCGGTCACCAGGTAGGAGATGATCGCCTGCTCACTGATGCCCATGAAGCGCACCGACATGCTCGGCTCGATCTCGTCCGGGATGCCCGGCTGGTGGAGGCCGATCACGCCGGACTCGTCCTCGCCGGTACGCATGCACAGGATCGAGGTCGTACGGGCGTCGCTGATCGGGATCTTGCTGCACGGGAAGATCGGCACGCCCCGCCAGGACGGCACGCGGTGGCCGCCGACGTCGATCGACTCGGGGTAGAGGCCCCGCTTGTTGCACTCGCGTCCGAAGGCCGCGATGGCCTTGGGGTGGGCGAGGAAGAGCTTCGAGCCGCGCCGCATGCTGAGCAGCTGGTCCATGTCGTCGGGGCTGGGCGCGCCGTCGTGCGGCTGGATGCGCTGGTCGTAGTCGGCGTTGTGGAGCAGGCCGAAGTCGGGGTTGTTGACCATCTCGTGCTCTTGGCGCTCGCGCAGCGCCTCGACCGTGAGCCGCAACTGCTGCTCGGTCTGGTTCATCGGCTGGTTGTACAGGTCGGCGACGCGCGTGTGGACCCGGAGAACCGTTTGTGCGATGGAGAGTTCGTACTCGCGCGGGCGCGCCTCGTAGTCCACGAAGGTGCCGGGCAGTACGGCTTCGCCCTGGTGGCCGGAGGAGAGCTCGATCGCGGCTTCGCCGTACTTGTTGGTGCGCTGGGCCGGCAGCGCGCGCTGCGTGTCGACGTGGGCGCGCAGGGAGTCGACCCGGTCGGCGAGGAGCTGGAAGTCCTGGCGGGTGAGGACGAGGGCGGTTCCGGAGGTGACCGCGCGGGCGGTGTACTCCCAGATCGCCTCTTCGTCGACGAGGGCGTCCTCGCCGAAGAAGGCGCCGTCGGCGACGGTGCGCAGCACGGCGTCCTCGCCGTAGGGGCCGGGGCCGACCTGCTCGATGCGGCCGTGGGCGAGGAGGAAGACCTTGTCGGAGGAGCTGCCGAAGGAGGTCAGCTCCTGGCCGGGTTCGAAGTCGATCTGCTGGCAGCGGGCGGCGAGTTCGGTGAGGACGTCGATGTCCTCGTAGTCGCGCAGGAGCGGGAGCTCACCCAGCTCGGCGGGGATGACCTGGACCTGGGTCCCGGTCTTGATGAACTCCACGATGCCGTTGCCGACGGAGTAGCTCAGCCGGCGGTTGACGCGGTACGTGCCGCCCTGCACCGACACCCACGGGAGCATCTTCAGCAGCCACCGCGAGGTGATCTCCTGCATCTGCGGCGCGGACTTGGTGGTGGTTGCCAAGTTCCGCGCGGCCGAGGTGCCGAGACTCCGCTGGGGGGTCTGAGCCTGGGCTTCGGACTCGGAACCTGCCTGGACCGACATGTATTTCCCTTTCGATCACTCCATGGATCTGCGGGTACAGCTTTCAGGACGCTCCGTAGTGAGACCATTACACAAAAGGGTGGGACTACTCCACGCGTGGGATGGGCACTCTCATGGGCCGCCCTCGCACATACGGCTCCGGAACTGCCGGATGGCCGGATCCGCTCGCTCGGCGTACGAACGCACTAGCCCGGAAGAATCGCCTCCACTACACCGGTATGTGATGAGGCGAGCACGCAAGGTGACCGCCGCGCACCGCCAAGAAGGAGGCGGCCATGTCCGCACCCATGTCCGCGGACCGGTTCATCGAGGCGCTGCGGGACGAGGGCCTGACCGTGGTGGAGGTCGGAGCCTGGCGTACCCACAACCGCAACCACAAGGGGCCCTGGGGCCCGGTGCACGGGGTGATGATGCACCACACCGTCACGCACGGCACCGCCTACACCGTCTCGCTCTGCCGTGACGGCGACGAGGAACTGCCGGGCCCCCTGTGCCACGGCGTGATCACCAAGGACGGCCGCGTCCACCTGGTCGGTTACGGCCGCGCCAACCACGCGGGCGCGGGCGACTCGGACGTCCTCGCGGCGGTGATCGCGGAGAAGCGCCTCCCGCCCGACCACCACGCGAACACCGACGGCAACCGCTGCTTCTACGGCTTCGAGTGCGAGAACCTCGGCAGCGGCGACGACCCGTGGCCGCAGGTGCAGCTCGACGCGATGGTCAAGGCGGCGGCCGCGGTGTGCCGGGTCCACGGCTGGTGCGAGCGCTCGGTGATCGGCCACCTCGAATGGCAGCCCGGCAAGATCGACCCGAAGGGATTCACGATGGACTGGTTCCGCGCCCGCGTGGCCGACCGCCTGAAGTAGCCGCCGGCCGGGCCCGCCGCCACGGGCGGATGCCCCGGCGGGCGGCGGCGGGCCCACAATGGACGGGTGGATCTCTCAGTCGGCCTTGACGTGGTGCTGCGGGCACGGCCGCCGTCCCCGGTGCAGGAGGTCCGTGACGACCGGTTCGAGCGGCACGGGGTCCGGTTGGTGCTCAAGCGGGACGACCTCGTGCATCCCGCGCTGCCAGGGAACAAGTGGCGCAAGCTCGCCCCCAATCTGCGGGCCGCCGTGACCGGTGGGCATGCCGGGCTGGTGACCTTCGGCGGGGCGTACTCCAACCACCTGCGGGCCACCGCCGCGGCCGGGCGGCTGCTCGGGATGGCGACCGTCGGGGTGGTGCGCGGGGACGAGCTGGCCGGGCGGCCGCTGAACGCTTCGCTGGCCCGCTGCGCCGCCGACGGGATGCGGCTGCACTTCGTCTCCCGCTCGGAGTACCGCCGCAAGGCCGAGCCGCAGGTGCTGGCCGGGCTGCTCGCCGCGGCCGGCGCCACCGGCGCGTACGTGGTCCCGGAGGGCGGCAGCAACGCCCTCGCCCTGCACGGCTGCGCCGAGCTGGGCCGGGAGCTGCGCGGGGCGGCCGATGTCGTGGCCGTCGCCTGCGGTACCGGCGGCACCCTGGCCGGCCTGGCGGCGGGACTGGGCCCCGGTCAGCGGGCCGTGGGCGTCCCGGTGCTGGCGGGCGGGTTCCTGGAGGCGGAGATACGTTCCCTCCAGCGGGCGGCCTTCGGTGGCCCGGCGGGCGACTGGACCCTGGCCGAGGGGTTCCACCACGGCGGCTACGCCCGGGTCCCCGCCGAGCTGGAGGCCTTCGCCGCCGGATTCGAGGCCCGTCACCGGGTCCCGGTCGAGCGGGTCTACGTGGCGAAGCTGCTCTGGGCCCTGACGGAGCTGACGGCATCGGGCGCCTTCCCGCCGGGCACCACCCTCGCCGCCGTCGTCACCGGCGCCCCCGACCCGGCCGACGGGGCTCAGGCCGGCTCCTCCCGGTAGGCCGCGGCCTCCTCCAGGTCCAGCCGGCGCAGCAGTGCCCGCAGCATCTCGTCGTCGATCCGCCGACGGTCACGCAGCGTCACGAACACCTCCCGTTCGGCCTCGATCATCTCTCCGGCCAGCCTCCGGTAGATGTCGTCCGCCGACTCCCCCGTCACCGGGTTGACCTCGCCGAGCCGTTCCCACACCGCGTTGCGGCGCCGCTCCAGCACCGTCCGCAGCCGGTCCGCCAGCGGCCCCGGCAGGGCGTTGCGCGGTTCCGCCAGCAGTTCGTCCAGCCGGTCCTCCGCCGCCCGCGAGGCCTCGCTCTGCGCCTGGGCCTCCGCCAGCGTCTCCGCCTGGAGGTCGCGCGGCGGCAGCCGCAGCAGCCGGATCAGCGGCGGCAGGGTCAGCCCCTGCACCACCAGCGTCGCGATGACCGTCGTGAAGGTGAGGAAGAGGATCAGGTTGCGGTGCGGCACGCTGATCGGCACGGAGAAGGCGATGGCCAGCGAGACGACCCCGCGCATCCCGGCCCAGCCCACGACGACCGGCGCCTTCCAGTTCGTCTCCGGTTCCCGCCTGCGGATCCGCTCGGACAGGATCCTTGGCACGAACGTCGCCGGGAACACCCACACGAAGCGGGCGACCACCACGGCCAGGAACACCGCCAGCGCGTACCAGGCCGCCTGCGGGCCCTCGTACTCCGCCAGCCCCTTGAGCACCACGGGCAGCTGGAGGCCGATCAGCGCGAAGACCACCGACTCCAGCACGAAGGAGATCACCTTCCACACCGCGGCCTCCTGGAGCCGGGTCGCGAAGTCGACCTGCCAGTTGTGGTGCCCGAGGTACAGCGCGACCACGACGACCGCCAGCACGCCCGAGGCGTGCACCCGTTCGGCCGCCGCGTACGCCACGAAGGGGATCAGCAGCGACAGGGTGTTCTGCAGCAGCGGCTCCCGCAGCCGCTTGCGCAGCAGGTGGATCGGCACCATCAGCACCAGCCCGACCCCGACGCCGCCCACCGACGCGAGCAGGAACTCCGCGATGCCGCCCGCCCAGCCCGCGCTGACGCCGACGGCCGCGGCCAGCGCGACCTTGTAGGCGGTGATCGCGGTGGCGTCGTTGACCAGCGACTCGCCCTGCAGGATGGTCGTGATCCGGTTCGGCAGCCCGAGCTTGCGGGCGATCGCCGTCGCCGCCACCGCGTCCGGCGGCGCGATGACCGCGCCCAGCACCAGCGCCACGGGCAGCGACAGGCCCGGCACCAGCAGGTAGGCCGCGTACCCCACGGCCACGGTCGCGAAGAGCACGTACCCCACGGACAGCAGCGCGACCGGCCGTACGTTGGCCCGCAGGTCCAGGTACGAGCTCTCCATGGAGGCCGTGTACAGCAGCGGCGGCAGCAGCAGGGGCAGCACGATGTGGGGGTCGAGGGCGTACGACGGCACGCCCGGGACGTACGCGGCGATCAGACCGACGGCGACGAGCAGCAGCGGCGCGGGCACCGGTGTGCGGCGGGCCGCCCCGGCGACCACAGCGCTGCCCGCCACCAGGGCCACCAGCTGCAATACCTCCATCGAAGATCGATCCTCCTCGGTATCAACCGTCCAGTGCGCCCGCACGTCAGTACGCTGGCCATCATGAGCGAGTGCACCCACGTTGCCGAACTGCCGCGCCCCGAGCCCGTCCCGCTTGCCCTGACCTGCCCGGAATGTCTGGCGCTCGGCAGCCATCCGGTGCAACTGCGGATGTGCCTGGGGTGCGGATACGTGGCCTGCTGCGACTCCTCGCCCTACCGGCACGCCACGGCGCACCACCACGAGACGGGCCATCCGGTGATGCGCAGCTTCGAACCGGGCGAGACGTGGCGGTGGTGTTTTGTCGACGGTTCGATCGTGTGAGGCGGGGTAGGTCAACCCTCCGCCGGTTCCCCCGAATTGGGCCCGCAGACCCCTAGCCACTGTGCGTACCCATGGGTTTACCATCGGTCACCGTCCGCCGGAGCGGCGGGTGGCCCGGGCACTCACAGCGGGTGCCACGAGGGGTGCCGCGACACGATCGCCCGGATCGCGGTAGCGTCACCGGCGAACAGAGCTCGTACCACCTTGGAGGTGAGGGTGTCCCAGATCGCAGGCGAGCCCGCGACCCAGGACTTCGTAGAAGTCCGGCTGCCGGCTGCGGGTGCCTACCTGTCGGTGCTGCGCACGGCTACGGCCGGTCTCGCGGCACGGTTGGACTTTACCCTCGACGAGATCGAAGACCTCCGCATCGCGGTCGACGAGGCCTGCGCGATCCTGCTCCAGCAGGCCGTGCCCGGTTCCGTCCTCAGCTGCGTGTTCCGGCTGATCGACGATTCGCTGGAGGTCACCGTCTCCGCGCCGACCACGGACGGCCGCGCACCCGAGCGCGACACGTTCGCGTGGACGGTCCTGTCGGCCCTGGCCGGCAAGGTCGAGGCGACGGTCGAGGAGGACCGCACCGTGTGCATCAGCCTTTACAAACAGCGCGGCGCGGGACCAGGCCCGGCGTGAGCGGCGGGGAGATCCCGGTGCGGGGCGGGGATCGGCCCCGGGTACGGCATGGGGTCGACGGCGGCATCCCGGAGCAGCAGCACGCCCGGCCGCACCCGGCTGACGCGGATGCGGAAGACGGCTTTTTGGACTCGGCGGAGCGACGGGCGGGCCCTATGAGCGAGAACCAGCACGACGAACCACAATCCTCACAGCCACCCGCGGCCGTGGCCCAGGCGGCTCCGGCGCTGCCGGATCCGCGCGACCGCAGCGGCGCACGGGCCCTGTTCTTCGAACTGCGGGAGCTGCCCGACGGTTCGCCGGAGCGGGCCGAGCTGCGCAACCGCCTGGTCCGGATGCACCTGCCGCTGGTCGAGCACCTGGCCCGGCGGTTCCGCAACCGCGGCGAGCCGCTCGACGACCTGACGCAGGTCGCGACGATCGGCCTGATCAAGTCGGTGGACCGGTTCGACCCGGACCGGGGCGTGGAGTTCTCGACCTACGCCACGCCCACGGTCGTCGGCGAGATCAAGCGGCACTTCCGCGACAAGGGCTGGGCGGTACGGGTGCCCCGGCGCCTGCAGGAGCTGCGGCTCTCGCTGACCACGGCCACGGCGGAACTCTCCCAGCAGCACGGCCGGTCC
Source organism: Streptomyces sp. NPDC054883 (assembly GCF_053610645.1). Classification (NCBI taxonomy): domain Bacteria; kingdom Bacillati; phylum Actinomycetota; class Actinomycetes; order Kitasatosporales; family Streptomycetaceae; genus Streptomyces; species Streptomyces sp. NPDC054883. The sequence continues at coordinate 85,915 of NZ_JBSGYT010000015.1, forward strand.
CCCACGGTCCACGAACTGGCCGAGCGGCTCGGGATCTCCGAGGAGGAGGTGCTGGAGGGGCTGGAATCGGCCAATGCCTACAGCACGCTCTCGCTGGACGTCCCGGACACGGACGACGAGTCGCCGGCGGTCGCGGACACGCTGGGCTCGGAGGACGAGGCGCTGGAGGGCGTCGAGTACCGCGAGTCACTCAAGCCGCTGCTGGAGGGACTGCCGCCGCGGGAGAAGCGGATTCTGCTACTCCGCTTCTTCGGCAACATGACGCAGTCGCAGATCGCGCAGGAGGTCGGCATCTCCCAGATGCACGTCTCCCGGCTGCTGGCCCGCACCCTGGCCCAGCTGCGCGAGAAGCTCCTCGTGGAGGAGTGAGCGGCGGCGACGGAGACCGGGGGCGGCCCGCCCCCGGTCCGCCGGGCACCCGCTAAGCCGCGGGCCCGATGCCCAGGGCCTCGGTCGCCGTCGGGTTCACCAGCAGGACCACGACCGCCAGCGCGGCCGCCGCCAGGGCCACCGCGGCGGCGGTCAGCGCCCCGCCGGCGCTCCACAGCGTCCATGCCACCGGCAGCGCCATCAGCTGGGTGATCAGCGCCGGACCCCGGCTCCACCGGCGGCCCAGGCGCAGCCCGCGCGCCGCGATCAGCGGCAGCGCGGCGAGCGCGAGCAGGGTCAGGCCGCCGGTCTCGGCCTGCTGCGCGGAGTCGACGTGTCCGGCGGCTCCGGCGTACAGCAGATAACCGCCGAGGCCGGCCAGGGCCAGGCCCTGGAGCGCGCAGAATACGGCGGCGACGGTCAGCCGGCCGGGCAGTGCGGCGGGCTTGCCGCCGGGGGCCGCGGCGGCGGCAGGGGCGTTCTGGGTCGGCTTCTCACTCACTCCAGCAGGGTAGCCGCGCGCCGCCCGGGGCCGCAGCGGACGGTGCCCGGGCGGGACGGGGGCAGGCAGTACCGGCCGGCTCCGAGCCGGTGGGTAGGCTGGCGTTCATGCGTGCACTCCTCGTGGCCAACCCAGCAGCGACGACCACCAGTGCGCGTACGCGTGACGTCCTGACCCATGCGCTGGCCAGCGAGATGAAGCTGGAGGCGGTGACCACCGAGTACCGGGGCCACGCCCGCGACCTGGGACGCAGGGCCGCCCACGAGGGGCTGGACCTCGTGGTGGCCCTGGGTGGTGACGGCACCGTCAACGAAGTGGTCAACGGCCTGCTGCACGACGGCCCCGACCCGGACCGGCTGCCGAGGCTGGCGGTGGTCCCGGGCGGGTCGACGAACGTGTTCGCCCGCGCGCTCGGCCTGCCCAACGACGCGGTCGAGGCGACCGGCGCCCTGCTGGACGCACTGCGGGAGCAGCGCGAGCGCACGGTCGGCCTGGGGCTGGCGGCCGGGACTCCCGGCACGGAGGACGAGTCGGTCCCGGCGCGCTGGTTCACGTTCTGCGCCGGCTTCGGTTTCGACGCGGGGGTGGTCGGCCGGGTCGAGCAGCAGCGCGAGCGCGGCAAGCGTTCGACGCACGCCCTCTACGTACGGCAGCTGGTGCGCCAGTTCCTCGACGAGCCCAACCGGCGGCACGGGACGGTCACCCTGGAGCGGCCCGGCGCGGATCCCGTGACGGACCTGGTGCTGTCGATAGTCTGCAACACCTCGCCCTGGACGTACCTGGGCAATCGGCCGCTGTACGCGTCCCCGGACGCGTCGTTCGATACCGCACTTGACGTATTGGCCCTGGACCGTTTGTCAACTCCGGCCGTCGCCAAGTACGTCACGCAGCTCCTGACCTCGACTCCTGAGCGCGGTCCGCAGGGCAAGCACGCGGTGACTCTGCACGATCTGACCGACTTCACCTTGCATTCGAAGGTTCCGCTCCCGTTCCAGATGGACGGGGACCACCTTGGACTGCGCACCAGCGTTCGGTTCACAGGCGTTCGTCGTGCACTGCGTGTGATTGTGTGAGTAGAAGGGGCCAAAGTCCTTTCACTCGAACGTTTACACGCCGGTACACCCCCAGGAACTAGGGCTGTGACCTAGTCGACACCGACGAATCCAAAAAAACTTTCCGGAAGGGGTTGTATCCCCGTCCGAGGTTTGCGAATCTCTACATGGCGATCGGGACAGCCCGCACAACCCGGCACCCACACAGACCGCCAGAACCCCACCACGAATCTTCGGACTCCCCCGGTCGTCATCCGGGGGTCGGCCCTTCCCTCACGGGGGGATTCGTGAAAGCGTTCACATTCACAAGCAACCTGCCCGCAATACAAGGAGATGGAGCAGCCATGGACTGGCGTCACAACGCCGTTTGCCGCGAGGAAGACCCGGAGCTCTTCTTCCCCATCGGCAACACCGGTCCTGCGCTGCTGCAGATCGAGGAAGCCAAGGCCGTCTGCCGCCGCTGCCCCGTCATGGAGCAGTGCCTGCAGTGGGCGCTCGAGTCCGGTCAGGACTCCGGCGTCTGGGGCGGTCTCAGCGAGGACGAGCGCCGCGCCATGAAGCGCCGCGCCGCTCGCAACCGGGCGCGCAACGCCAGCGCCTGACATCGACTTTCGAGCCTCGAGCCGCAGCGCGTAGAACCCTGAGAAGCGCTCAGCAACGTGCTCTTGAGCCCCGGACCGGTCACCATCGGTCCGGGGCTCAGTGCTGTGCGGGCCCCGCTGGGCCGGGCCTTCGTCACGCAGGGTGAGAACCCCGTCGCTGCGCTGCGTTACCGTGGGTCGCCCTACTTCTGCGGGCTGGCCGGGATGTCGAGGACGACCCGGGTCCCCTGCGGCTCGGCCCGGACCATGTCGAACGTGCCGCCGAGCTCTCCCTCGACCAGGGTGCGGACGATCTGGAGCCCGAGGTTGCCGGCCCGCTGCGGGTCGAAGCCCTCGGGCAGACCGCACCCGTCGTCCAGCACCTTGATCAGCAGCCGCGCGTCGGCCCGGCCGGTGCCCGAGCGGGTGGCGGACACCTCGACCGTGCCGCCCTCCCCCTGGGTGAAGGCGTGCTCCAGGGCGTTCTGGAGGATCTCGGTCAGCACCATCGAGAGCGGGGTGGCGACCTCCGCGTCCAGGATTCCGAACCGGCCGGTGCGCCGGCACGCGACCTTCCCCGGCGAGATCTCGGCGACCATCGCGATGACCCGGTCGGCGATCTCGTCGAACTCCACGCGCTCGTCAAGGTTCTGAGAGAGCGTCTCGTGCACGATCGCGATCGAACCGACGCGCCGCACGGCCTCGTTCAGCGCCTCGCGCCCCTGCGGGGAATCCATCCGGCGGGCCTGCAGGCGCAGTAGTGCGGCCACCGTCTGGAGGTTGTTCTTCACCCGGTGGTGGATCTCCCGGATGGTCGCGTCCTTGGTGATCAGTTCGCGCTCGCGACGGCGCAGTTCCGTGACGTCCCGGCACAGCACCAGCGAACCGATGCGGGTGCCCTTGGGCTTGAGCGGGATGGCGCGCAGCTGGATGACCCCGCCGTTGCCCTCGATCTCCGTCTCGCGCGGGGCCCAGCCGCTGGCCAGTTTCACCAGCGCTTCGTCCACCGGGCCCCGCAAGGGGGCCAGTTCGGCGGTGGTGGTGCCGAGGTGCTGGCCGACCAGGTCGGAGGCGAGCCCGAGGCGGTGGTAGGCGGAGAGGGCGTTCGGGGACGCGTACGTCACCACGCCCTCGGCATCGAGCCGGATCAGCCCGTCCCCGACGCGCGGGGAGGCGTCCATGTCGACCTGCTGGCCGGGGAAGGGGAAGGAGCCCGCCGCGATCATCTGGGCCAGGTCGGAGGCCGACTGGAGGTAGGTGAGCTCCAGCCGGCTCGGTGTACGCACGGTGAGCAGGTTGGTGTTGCGCGCGATCACTCCGAGTACCCGGCCCTCGCGCCGGACGGGGATCGACTCGACGCGCACCGGGACCTCCTCGCGCCACTCCGGGTCGCCCTCGCGGACGATCCGGCCCTCGTCGAGCGCCGCGTCGAGGAGCGGACGGCGGCCGCGCGGGACCAGGTGGCCGACCATGTCGTCCTGGTACGAGGTGGGGCCGGTGTTGGGGCGCATCTGCGCGACCGAGACGTACCGGGTGCCGTCCAGGGTGGGAACCCAGAGCACGAGGTCGGCGAAAGACAGGTCGGAGAGCAGCTGCCACTCCGAGACCAGCAGGTGCAGCCACTCCAGGTCGGTTTCACTGAGAGCGGTGTGCTGGCGTACGAGGTCGTTCATGGAGGGCACGGGCCGAGCGTACCCCGGGTACGTCCATGACTTTCCCCACGGCGGATACCCAGGAGTATCCAGGAGGCCCTCGCGGCGCGTAGTGTTGGAGGAAGTGACGGGATTGCAACCCCTGTCCTTGGATGGACAGGACAGATTGGTCTAGTCCACAATGGTCTAAGCTTCCGCCCTCCCCGCACAGGAGGACGGATAGAGGTCGCCGCGCGCTCTGCCCTGACCGCGCAGGCCACCTCCCAACCGGCCGCCGGGAACCGCACACCCGCCGGCCGTAAGTACTCCGGGCTACGGTGCCGGACGGGCTGAGGGTCCCGTCCTGCACCGTGGCCCAGAGGAAAGACCAGCGGAAATGCCCCCGGGAAACCCCACCGCGGAAGCGCCTCAGGGAAATACCGGGCCCCTACGGGTTGCCCACCGGCCAGGCCCGCGCCGCCGTCTCCGCGACCGCTTCAAGTTCCCGGCGGCCGGCCCCGTCGCGCGCCTGCTGCGACATCCCCTGGAGCACCGCCCCGACGTAGCGGGCGAGCGTCCCCGCGTCCGTACCGACGGGCAGTGCGCCGGTGGCGATGTCCGCCTCGATCCGGCGCTCGAACATCACCAGGTTTGCGTTGCGCCGTTGCCGCAGCGCCTCGGCCACCGCGTCCGCGGTGGTGTTGACGGCCGCGCTGATGACCATGCAGCCCTTGGGGTGGGCCGGGTCGGTGTAGATGTCGGCGGCCTCGCGCAGGATCCGCCGTACGGCCGCGCCCGCCGTGGGCTCCTCGGCGAGGGCGACGGCCGCGAAGCCCCCGTACCGGTCGCCGTACGCCGAGACGGCCTCGTCGAAGAGCGTGCGCTTGTCGCCGAAGGCCGCGTAGAGGCTGGGGGCGCCGATGCCCAGTTCCCGGGTGAGGTCGGCGATCGAGGTCGCCTCGTAGCCCCGCTCCCAGAAGACGCGCATGGCCGTGTCCAGAGCGGTGTCGCGGTCGAAGGAGCGGGGCCTGCCGCGCTGTCCGGTCACCATGCGCTGATTCTATAGCGGCCGCTAAGGAATCTGATACGTTTCTTTCTGTAGCGACCACTAGAGATTGCGAAGGGGGGCGCGTCATGGGCGTGCTCAAGGGGAAGACGGCACTGGTCACGGGCGGCAGCCGGGGCATCGGCCGGGCCGTTTCGCAGCGGCTGGCGCGGGACGGGGCGCTGGTCGCGGTGCACTACGGCCACGACGCGGCAGCGGCCAAGGAGACGGTGGACGCGATCGAGGCGGAGGGCGGCCGGGCCTTCGCGATCGGCGCGGAACTCGGGGTCCCGGGTGACGCGCGGGCGCTCTGGGCCGCGTACGACGCCCACCCGGCGGCCGGTCCGGAGCTGGACATCCTGGTCAACAACGCGGGCGCGGCCACCTTCGGGGGCATCGAGGAGACGGACGAGGAGGCCTACGACCGCGCGCACGCGCTCAACGCGAAGGCGCCGTTCTTCGTGATCAAACACGGACTGCCGCGACTGCGGGACGGAGGCCGGATCGTGAACGTGACGGGCACTCCGGACATCGCGCTGCCGGCGATCCTGGCGACGATCACGGCCAAGGGGGCCGTGAACGCCCTGACGGTGTCGCTGGCCGCCACGCTCGCCCCCCGCGCCATCACCGTGAACTCGGTGGGCCCGGGCGTCATCGAGACCGATCTGAACGCGGGCTGGCTGGCCGATCCGGCGGCCCGGGCGCACGTCTCGGCCCGCTCGGTCTTCGGCCGCACCGGCACGGCGGAGGAGGTCGCGGACATCGTCGCCTTCCTGGCCTCGCCGGACTCCCGCTGGATGACGGGCCGGCACCTCGACGCGACGGGCGGCCTGCAGCTCGCGCTGCTGTAGGGGTGCCGAGAGGCCACCTGGCGGGAATCGGATCACCATGGAAGAGAGGGCGGAAGGGCCGCCGCAAACGGGCCCGATTCTGTTAGATTGGTCTATACCACACACCCTCTCCAGATCGGCAGGCCCCGCGTGGAAGTTGTCATCGTCCCCAACGCCAAGGCAGGCGGCGAGCTCATCGCGGAGGCCATGGCCGCCCTGGTCCGCCGCAAGGCCGACGCCCTGCTCGGGGTGGCGACCGGCTCCACCCCGCTGCCCGTCTACGAGGCGCTCGCCGCAAAGGTCAAGGCCGGCGAGGCCGACGTCTCCAAGGCCCGCATATGCCAGCTGGACGAGTACGTCGGCCTGCCGGCCGGGCACCCGGAGTCCTACCGCGCCGTCGTACTGCGCGAGGTCGTCGAACCCCTCGGGCTGACCGAGGCCTCCTTCATGGGACCCGACGGCTCCGCCGAGGACATCGTGGCCGCCTGCGAGGCCTACGACCGCGCGCTCGCCGAGGCCGGAGGCGTGGACCTCCAGCTGCTCGGCATCGGCACGGACGGGCACATCGGCTTCAACGAGCCCTGCTCCTCGCTCGCCTCGCGCACCCGGATCAAGACGCTGACCCAGCAGACCCGCGTCGACAACGCCCGTTTCTTCGACGGCGACATGGACCAGGTCCCGCACCACGTCATCACCCAGGGCATCGGCACCATCCTCGACGCCCGCCACCTGGTCCTGCTCGCCACCGGCGAAGGAAAGGCGGAGGCCGTCGCCCAGACCGTCGAGGGGCCGGTGTCGGCCCTCGTCCCGGCCTCCGCGCTGCAGCTGCACCGCCACGCCACCGTGGTCGTGGACGAGGCCGCCGCCTCGAAGCTGAAGCTGGCCGACTACTTCCGCCAGACCTATGCCGACAAGCCCGCCTGGCAGGGCCTGTAGCACCGGCACGAAGGCCGGGCCCCCTCCACGGGGCCCGGCCTTCGTGCGTACGGGGTGCTACGCGCCCGCGATGACCTCCGCGGCCGCCCGGCCGCACACCCGTGAGGCGCCGTGGGTCGCGATGTACAGGGCGCCGCGCGGCTCGGCCCGGGGCAGCCCCATCTCGACCACCACGGTGTCCGGCCGGGCCGTGACCAGCGCGTCCAGCGCCTCGGTCATCCAGGGGTGGCGGTGCGCGTCCCGGACCACCGCGACGACCGTACGGTCCCCGGCGGCGGCCAGCACCTCCCCCGCGCCGGCCCCCTCGGGGTAGACGCCCGCCATGGTGCCGGGGACCAGCGCCGCGAGCTCGGCGGCCACGCCCCACGGGGTCTCGTCGCCCACCGCGATGTTGGCCTGCGGGGCGAACGTGGCCACGTACGGGGCGCCGACGGCGCTCGCCCGGCCGGTCAGCACCAGGGCCCGGCGGGCCGCCGTCAGGCCGATGCCGGGTGCGCCCCCCTCCGGCGCGCCCGGCATCGCGGCGGCCCGCTTGGCGCGGGTCCATTCGGCCAGGTCACGGACCCGGGCGGCGGCGTCGGCCAGCCGCTCCTCGGCCAGTGCGCCCTCGCGCACGGCGGCGACCAGGGCGTCCCTGAGCCGCAGGACCACGGCCTCGTCGGCGAGTCCGCCGCCCACGCAGATCGCGTCGGCGCCGGCGGCGATGGCGAGCACGGAGCCCCGCTCGATGCCGTACGTCCCCGCGATGGCGTTCATCTCCATGCCGTCGGTGACGATGAGGCCCTCGTACCCCAGCTCCTTGCGCAGCAGGCCGGTCAGGATCTGCGGGCTGAGGGTGGCCGGGCGGGTGGGGTCGAGGGCGGGGACCACGATGTGCGCGCTCATGACGGCTTTGGTGCCGGCTTCGACGGCGGCCTTGAACGGTACGAGTTCACGTGCCGTCAGGGTGTCCAGGTCGGCGTCGATGCGCGGCAGGGCGAGGTGCGAGTCGACGTTGGTGTCGCCGTGGCCGGGGAAGTGCTTGGTGCAGGCCGCGACCCCGGCGGCCTGGAGGCCCTCGACGCAGGCGGCGGTGTGCCGGGCGGCGAGGTGGGGGTCGGCGCCGAAGGACCGTACGCCGATGACCGGGTTGTCGGGGTTGGAGTTGACGTCGGCGGACGGCGCCCAGTTGAGGTTGACCCCGCAGGCGGCGAGCCGGCGGCCCAGCTCGCGGGCGACGTCCCGGGTCAGGCCGGTGTCGTCGACGGAGCCCAGGGCCAGGTTGCCCGGGAAGGAGGAGCCGTCGCGGACCTCCAGGCGGGTGACGTCGCCGCCCTCCTCGTCGATGGCGACCAGGACGTCGTCCCGCTCGGCGCGCAGCTGGGCGGTGAGCCGCCCGAGCTGGTCGGGGGAGGTGATGTTGCGGCCGAACAGGCCGACGGAGTGCAGGCCTTCGCCGAGCCGGCGCAGCAGCCAGGCGGGGGCGGTGGTGCCCTCGAAGCCGGGCTGGAGGACCGCGAGGGCGTCGCGGGTGAGCGTGTCCGTCTGGTGCGCGAGGACAGTCATGGGCCGTTATCCCTTCACGGCGCCGGCGGTGAGGCCAGCGGCCATCTTGCGCTGGACGATGAGGAAGAGGATCACGATGGGGAGCGCCATCATGGTGGAGCCGGCCATCATCGGGGCGAACTCGGTGCCGTGCAGGGTGGTGAAGTTGCCGAGCCAGACGGTGGCCGTCTGGTTCTGCTGGCTCATCAGCATCAGCGCGTAGAGGTACTCGTTCCACGCCTGGATGAAGCCGTAGACGGACGTGGCGACCATGCCCGGGGCGAGCAGCGGGAAGACGACCCGCAGGAAGGCGCCGGTCGGCGTGCAGCCGTCGACCATGGCGGCTTCTTCCAGCTCTTTGGGGATGTTGACGATGAATCCGCGCAGCGTCCACACCGTGAAGGGCAGGATGAAGGTCAGGTAGGTGATGATCAGACCGCTGAGCTTGTCGTACTGGCCCAGGTCGTTCAGGAGCAGGAAGACCGGGATGATCATCGCGACGAGCGGGATCATCTGGACGGCGAGGATGCCGACGATCACGATCTTGCGGCCGCGGAACGCGAACCGGGAGATGGCGAGGGCGGCCAGCATGCCCACGGCGATGCCGATGACGACCACGGTCAGCGACACGATCAGGCTGCGCCCGACCGGTCCCCAGAAGTCGGAGATCTCCAGCGCCCGCTTGAAGTTGTCGAGCGTGAAGGTGGCCGGGAAGAAGTGCGGGTGCGGGTCGATCGCGTCCTTGGCGGGTTTGAACGCCGTGTTGAGCATCCAGTAGACCGGGAACCCGGCGGTGACGAAGACCAGCAGGCCGATGAGGTTCCAGCCGAGCCGGGACTTCTTGCGCTGCTTGGAGCGGGGGGCGCTGGCGGTCGCGGTGGTCGAGGTCACTCCACCTCTCCGATCTTGAGCATCTGGCGCATGTAGACGGCGACCACCGCGAGCAGGAGCAGGACGGTCACCAGGGCGATCGCGGAGCCGCCCGAGTAGTCGTTGACCACGAACGCCTGCTTGTACGAGTAGGTGGTCAGCAGTTGGAACTCGGCCTCGGGGTTGCCGTTGCGCATCACGAAGACCTGCGGGAAGACGCCCATGTCCCAGATGACCGACAGGGTCGTGAGCATCACGATGATCGGCTTGAGGATGGGGAGGGTGACGTGGCGGAACACGCCCCAGGCGCCCGCGCCGTCCAGGCGCGCCGCCTCCTCCAGTTCCTTGGGCACCTGGGTCAGGCCCGCGCTGAGGGTGATGACGACGAAGGGCACCGCGCCCCAGACCACGAGCAGCATGATCACGGCGAGACCCTGGGGGCCGCCGGCGAACCAGTTGTGGCCGATCATGTCGACGCCGGGGAGCCGGCTCATCAGGTAGTTGAGGACGCCGTAGTCGGCGTCGAATATCCACTTGAAGATGGCGGTGGCGACGATGATGGGCATGCCCCAGCTCGCGACCAGCGCGACGCTGATGAGCGCCTTGACCCAGCCGGAGACCTTCTGGAGCAGCAGGGCGACGAGCATGCCGATGACCATGGTCAGGACGACCGCGCCGGCCGCGAAGACGATGGTGCGCAGCACGACGGTCCAGAACACGCCGTTGCCGAGGATCTTGGTGAAGTTGTCGAGTCCGACGAACTCCGCGTCCTTGAAGCCCCAGAGTTCGGACTTGCCGAAGCTCTGGAAGGAGAGGGACACCAGTCTGAACAGCGGGTAGCCCATGACGAGGACGATGATCAGCAGGCAGGGGGCCAGCAGCAGCCAGGGGGTCGCGCCGGGGCCCTTGCGGTCCCGCTGTCGCGGCGCGGAGGTCTTGCCTGTCCCGGGTCCGGTGGAAGTCTGGCGCCGTGCCGGCGGCAGATCGGCGGTGGTTGTCTGTGCGGCACTCATCGCGTGCTCCTCGGGGGTCCCTCTCTTGACGGGCAGCGGGGCCCCGCCGATCCGGCGGGGCCCCTCACTTCAGGTCACTTGGTGTTGATGACCTTGTCGATCTCGGCGTCGGCGGCCTTGGCCGCGTCCTCGACCGACTTCTTGCCGGTGCCGATGTCCTGGAGCATGGTCTGGAGGACCTTGCCCTTCTCGACCTGGCCCCAGCCGGGGGCGGTCGGGACGAACCAGGAGGACTCGGCCGCGGTGGCCGGCACCTCGGTCTTGGGGTCGGACTTGAGCGGGCCGAGGTCAGTCTTGTTGTTCGGCAGGTTGCCCTTGGCGATCAGACCCTTCTGGCCCTGGGAGCCGGTGAAGGCGTTGATCCACTCGGACGCGATGTCCTTGGCCTTGGACTTGGAGGGGACCGCGAGGTCCGAACCGCCGAGGAAGACCGGAAGGTTCTTGCCGTTCGGGCCGGGCATCACGAAGTTCTCGATCTTGTCCTTCAGCCCGCCTACCTTGTCGCTCTTGGGGTCGGCCGCGTCGGCGCCCTCCCACGCGGCGGCGAACATGGCGGCGGCGTTGCCCTGGCCGAAGACGACCGGGCGGTCGGACTCGTCCTTGGTCTTGTCCGCGTGCATGTACTTGTCGAGGAGCTCCTTGTACTGCTTGAGCCCCTTGACCGACTCGGGGGAGGACAGGGAGCCCTTCCAGGCGGAGCCGTCCTTCTTGGCGATGGCGCCGCCCGCGTCGTAGACGAAGGACATCGCGGCGTACCAGTCCGGCGAAGGCTGGTAGAGGGCGCTGAACTTGTCGCCCTTCGCGGCCTGGATCTTGTCCAGGGCGGAGGTCAGGTCGGTCCAGCTCTTCGGGGGGGCGGTGACGCCGGCCTCGGCGGCCAGGTCCTTGCGCCAGGTGCCGACGCGGCCACCGGCGTAGTAGGGGACGCCGTAGGTCTTGCCGTCGTAGGTGACCGACTGCTTCAGCGCGTCCAGCCAGGCGGCGGAGTTGTCGAACTTCGCCGGGTCGACCTCGGAGAAGGCACCGGTCGACATGTAGCCGATCATCTCGGAGTTGCCCATCTCGACGACGTCGGGCGCCTTGTCCGTGGCGAGGACGGCGTCCAGCTTGGCGTTCTTGTCCGGCCAGCCGTAGTACTCGTGCTTGATGGTGAGACCGGGGTGTTTCGCGACGATCGCGTCGTCGGCCGCCTTGACCAGCTCGGGCCAGTTCTTCTGGGCGTCGACCGTCAGCCAGACCGTCAGCTCCTTGGCCCCGGACGCCTTGTCGGCCGTGTCCCCGCCCTTGCCGTCCGAGCCACCGCACGCCGCCAGGCCGATCACCATGCCCGCGACTCCAACCGCCGCGATGAGCTTGCGCTTCACGCCACCCTCCTCAGGGATGCCTTCATGCACGTCCCTTGCCCGCCGCGGTGACATACGCGAAGCACTGAGCGTGGGGCCGGGATCCGATCCATATTGGTGTAGACCAGCAACCGGAGCTTGGCCTAGACCTTTAGGGGTGTCAAGGGTCTAATGAGCGGGTGATCGGTCCGTTACCGGACCGACACCTGGGGGAGGGAGGAGGCCTGTCCTCCCTCCCGTGTCACGATGTGACCGCACATATCGGAGGAGCCGGTGACGGCAGCGAAACTGGAGTCGGGAAGGCGGGCGGCGATGGCCACCGAAGGGGCGACCACGGAGCCGGAAGGCGGGGCGGCCACTCGCACGGCCCGGGTTCCCAAGTACTACCGACTCAAGCGGCACTTGCTCGACATGACCGATACCATGCCGCCCGGCACCCCCGTGCCGCCCGAACGCACGCTCGCGGCCGAGTTCGACACCTCGCGGACCACCGTCCGCCAGGCCCTGCAGGAGCTCGTGGTCGAGGGCAGGCTCGAACGCATCCAGGGCAAGGGCACCTTCGTCGCCAAGCCCAAGGTCTCCCAGCCGCTGCAACTCTCCTCCTATACGGAGGACATGCGCGCCCAGGGCCTGGAACCGACCTCCCAGCTCCTGGACATCGGTTACGTGACGGCCGACGACACCCTCGCCGGGCTCCTGAAGATCTCCCCCGGCGGACGCGTCCTGCGCATCGAACGGCTGCGCCTGGCGAGCGGCGAGCCGATGGCCATCGAGACCACCCACCTCTCGGCCAAGCGCTTCCCCGCGCTGCGCCGTTCGCTGGCCAAGTACACCTCCCTCTACACGGCCCTCGCCGAGGTGTACGACGTGCGCCTGGCCGAGGCCGAGGAGACGATCGAGACCTCGCTGGCCACCCCGCGCGAGGCCGGACTGCTCGGCACGGACGTCGGCCTCCCCATGCTGATGCTCTCCCGGCATTCGCTGGACGCGGACGGCGAGCCGGTCGAATGGGTACGTTCGGTGTATCGCGGCGACCGTTACAAGTTCGTTGCCCGCCTCAGACGGCCCGCCCTCTGATACCTCATTGACTCCTGAACGACCCTCGGTGGACGCTCGTACCGCTATACGGACGGGGGCTTACGTCCACCGGTCGGGCCCCCGTAGATTCCCTGCGCTCAGCAGTGATCAACGAGGGGACGAGGATCATGCCGGAACCGGAAGCAACAGGCACGTCACGGGAGACGGCGGGAGCCTCGTCAGGGGGGCTCTCGCCGAAGTCGGTCGCCGTGTGGGTGTTCGTGGCCCTGATCGGGGCCATCGGCTGGGGCGTACTGGCCCTCTCGCGCGGTGAGGAGATCTCGGCCGCGTGGCTGCTCGCCGCCGCGCTGGGCTCGTACGCCATCGGCTACCGCTTCTACGCGCGCTTCATCGCGGACCGCGTCCTGAAGGTGGACAAGACCCGGGCCACGCCCGCCGAACGCCTCGACAACGGTGTCGACTTCCACCCGACCGACCGCCGGGTGCTCTTCGGCCACCACTTCGCCGCCGTCGCCGGCGCGGGCCCCCTGGTCGGTCCGGTGCTCGCCTCGCAGATGGGCTACCTGCCGGGGACCATCTGGATCGTGGCGGGCGTGATCTTCGCGGGCGCCGTCCAGGACATGGTGACGCTGTTCTTCTCCACCCGCCGCAACGGCCGTTCGCTGGGCCAGATGGCCCGTGACGAGATCGGCCCGGTCGGCGGAGCGGCCGCGCTGGTCGCCGTGTTCGTCATCATGATCATCCTGCTGGCGGTGCTGGCCCTGGTCATCGTCAACGCGCTGGCCGACTCCCCTTGGGGCGTCTTCTCCATCGGCATGACCATCCCGATCGCCCTCTTCATGGGCTTCTACCTGCGCGTCCTGCGACCGGGACGGATCACCGAGGTCTCCTTGATCGGTGTCGCGCTGCTGCTGCTCGCCATCGTCGCGGGCGGCTGGATCGCCGACTCCTCCTTCGCCGGCGTCTTCACCCTGGACAAGCAGACCCTGGTCATCTGGATGGTCGCCTACGGCTTCGTGGCTTCCGTGCTGCCGGTGTGGATGCTGCTCGCCCCCCGCGACTACCTCTCGACCTTCATGAAGGTCGGCACCATCGCCCTGCTGGCGGTCGGCGTGGTCATCGCGATGCCGGTGCTCAAGATGCCCGCCGTGACCGACTTCGCCTCCCGCGGCGACGGCCCCGTCTTCTCCGGCTCGATGTTCCCGTTCGTCTTCATCACCATCGCGTGCGGCGCCCTGTCCGGGTTCCACGCGCTGGTCTCCTCCGGGACCACCCCGAAGATGATCCAGAAGGAGACCCAGGTCCGGGTCATCGGCTACGGCGCGATGCTCACCGAGTCCTTCGTCGCCGTCATGGCCGTGATCGCGGCCTGCATCATCGAGCCGGGCCTGTTCTTCGCGGTCAACTCCCCCGCCGGGGTGGTCGGCGCCACCGTCGAGACCGCCTCCCAGGCGGTCACCCACTTCGGCTTCGCCATCTCCCCGGATGCCCTCGCGCAGGCCGCGAAGGACGTCGAGGAAACCACCCTGCTGTCCCGTACGGGCGGTGCGCCGACCTTCGCACTCGGAATGTCGCAGATCTTCTCCTCCGTCATCGGCGGGGCCGGGATGAAGGCCTTCTGGTACCACTTCGCCATCATGTTCGAGGCCCTGTTCATCCTGACGACGGTCGACGCCGGCACCCGCGTCGGCCGCTTCATGCTCCAGGACACCCTCGGAAACCTGCACAAGTCCTTCAAGGACGTCAGCTGGAAGCCCGGCGTGTGGATCGCCAGCGCGGTCGTCGTCGGCGGCTGGGGCTACTTCCTGTGGGTGGGCGTCGAGGACCCGCTGGGCGGCATCAACCAGCTGTTCCCGCTGTTCGGCATCGCGAACCAGCTGCTCGCGGCGGTCGCCCTGGCGGTCTGCACCACGCTGCTGGTCAAGTCGGGCCGGCTCAAGTGGGCATGGGTGACGGGCGTCCCGCTGGCCTGGGACGTGGCGGTGACCCTCACCGCCAGCTACCAGAAGGTCTTTTCCGACAACCCGAAGATCGGCTTCTTCGCGCAGCGCGACCTGTACCAGGACGGCATCGACGCCGGAAAGGTCATCAAGCCGGCGAAGGACCTCTCGCAGATGCACACCGTGGTCACCAACGCCACGGTGGACGGCGTCCTGTCGGTGCTCTTCGCCCTGCTGATCGTCATCGTGCTGGTGGACGCCGCCCGGACCTGCGTCAAGGCGGTCCGCGCGCCGCAGGACGTCGCACTCACCGAAGTCCCCTGGACCGAGTCGAAGATCGTCGCCCCGGCGGGCCTGATCGCGACCCCCGAGGAGCGGGCGGAGCTGGCCGCGGCCGGCCTCGACTCCGGCGGCGGCAAGGTCAAGGAGCCGGTGGCGTGAGCGGCGTCCGGGCGGCGCTGGCCAAGGCCGCGCACTACGTACGGGAGTTCACCGGCGAGGCCGCGTACGACCGCTACGCGGCCCACGCCCGCTCCCACGACCCGGACGCCCCGGTCCTCACCCGGCGCGCCTTCGAGCGGGCCCGCACGGACGCCCGCGAAGCCGACCCGCGCGAGGGCTTCCGCTGCTGCTGAACCGGCCCCGGGCCGCCGCGTCCCGCCAGGGAAAACGCGGCGGCCCTTGCGCTGTCCCCGGGGCACACTCGGTCCATGGACATCACGATCAGACGGGCGCTGCCGTCGCAGTACGAGGCGCTCGGGGACATCACCGCCGCGGCCTACCTCGGCGACGGGCTGCTCACGTACGGCGAGGACGATCCGTACCTCGCCAGGCTCCGGGACGTGGCCGGACGGGCCGCCGCCGCCGAGGTGTTCGTCGCCGCGCTCGGCGACGGGCGCGTGGTGGGCGGTGTCACCTTCGCCGCTCCGGGCAGCCCGCTCTGCGACATCGCCGGCCCCGACGAGGCCGAGTTCCGGATGCTGGCGGTCGCCCGCGAGGGCCGCGGCCGGGGCGCCGGCGAGGCACTGGTCCGGGCCTGCATCGACCGCGCCCGGGCCCTGGAGGGCGTACGGCGACTCGTGCTGTCGACCACGCCGGACATGCTCGGCGCGCACCGGATCTACGAGCGCCTGGGCTTCGTCCGGTCCCCGGAGCGGGACTGGGAGCCCGTCCCCGACCTCCCTTTGCTCACGTACGGTCTCGCGCTGTAGTCGGCGCGCGACACAACATCTAGGGGGTCCCCCAGGAGGGGGCCCCCACATGTATGCTCGTGCTCGCTGTCGCCGCAGGGGAATCCGGTGCGAATCCGGAACTGTCCCGCAACGGTGTGAACTGTGCCCATTGGTGCATGCGCAAGTCCGAGGACCTGCCGACAGCGAGCCCGGCTCGACCGAACCGGGTACAGCCACGTCCGGGCCTCGCGGTTGGGCCGGTGGACGCAGCGCGGCGCAAGCGTGCCCGGAGTCGGGGACGCGCCCGCGCGTGCCCGCTCGCGCCCCGCACCGAAGGTGCCCCGGAGCCGAGTGAGGGAGAGCTCCCCCCGTGACCATCGCGCCCGCCGCACCGCGCGCCGAGTCCGACCCGTCCGACAGCGCAACCACCGGCGGGGGCCATGGGGCCGCGCTGCTGCGTACCCTCACCGAGCTGACGGCGGACCTCCCCGACACCGACCCCGGCCGGGTTGCCGCCGCCGCCCTGCGCGGCCGCAGCGCCGTCGCGGACGAGGCCGAACTGCGCTTGCTGGCCACCGAGGCCGCCGCCGGGCTGATCTCCGAGGACCCGGCGTACTCCCGGCTGGCCGCGCGCCTGCTGACGCTGGCCGTGCGCGACGAGGCCACGGGCCAGGGCGCCACCTCCTTCGCCGCGTCCGTCGCGGTCGGGCACCGCGAGGGCCTGATCGCCGACCGTACGGCCGAGTTCGTCGCTGCCCACGCGAGCCGCCTCGACGCACTGGTCGAGCACGCGCTCGTCGAGGGCGCCGACGACCGCTTCGGCTTCTTCGGCCTGCGCACCCTGCACAGCCGCTACCTGCTGCGCCACCCCATCACCCGTCAGGTGATCGAGACGCCGCAGTACTTCATGCTGCGCGTGGCCTGCGGTCTCGCGGCGGACGACAGCGTGGGCGCCGTCGAGGAAGTGGCTTCGCTGTACCGGCTGATGAGCCGCCTGGACTACCTGCCGTCCTCCCCCACCCTCTTCAACTCCGGCACCCGGCACCCGCAGATGTCCTCCTGCTACCTGCTGGACTCCCCGCTGGACGAGCTCGACTCGATCTACGACCGCTACCACCAGGTCGCCCGCCTGTCCAAGCACGCCGGCGGCATCGGCCTGTCGTACTCCCGCATCCGCGCCCGCGGTTCGCTGATCCGCGGCACCAACGGCCACTCCAACGGCATCGTCCCGTTCCTCAAGACCCTCGACGCCTCCGTCGCCGCCGTCAACCAGGGCGGCCGCCGCAAGGGCGCCGCCGCGGTCTACCTGGAGACCTGGCACGCGGACATCGAGGAGTTCCTCGAACTGCGCGACAACACCGGTGAGGACCAGCGCCGCACGCACAACCTGAACCTGGCCCACTGGGTGCCGGACGAGTTCATGCGCCGGGTGAACGCCGACGCCGAGTGGTCGCTGTTCTCCCCCGCAGACGTGCCCGAGCTGGTCGACCTGTGGGGCGACGACTTCGACGCCGCCTACCGCAAGGCCGAAGCGGCCGGCCTAGCCCGCAAGAGCATGCCCGCCCGCGACCTGTACGGCCGGATGATGCGCACCCTCGCGCAGACCGGCCAGGGCTGGATGACCTTCAAGGACGCCTCCAACCGGACGGCGAACCAGACTGCCGAACCCGGCACGGTCGTCCACTCCTCGAACCTCTGCACCGAGATCATCGAGGTCACCAACGACGGCGAGACCGCTGTCTGCAACCTGGGCTCGGTCAACCTCGGCGCCTTCGTCCTGGCAGGAGCCGGCAGGCGGGAGGATGCCATCGACTGGGAGCGGCTGGACGAGACCGTCCGCACCGCCGTCACCTTCCTCGACCGCGTCGTGGACATCAACTTCTACCCGACCGAGCAGGCCGGCCGCTCCAACGCCCGCTGGCGTCCGGTGGGTCTGGGCGCGATGGGCCTCCAGGACGTCTTCTTCCAGCTGAGGCTGCCCTTCGACTCCCCCGAGGCGAAGGCCCTGTCCACGAAGCTCTCCGAGCGGATCATGCTGGCCGCGTACGAGGCCTCCTGCGACCTCGCCGAGCGCAGCGGCCCGCTCCCCGCCTGGGAGCAGACCCGTACGGCCCGCGGTGTCCTGCACCCGGACCACTACGACGTCGAGCTGAACTGGCCCGAGCGCTGGGACGCGCTGCGCGCCCGGGTCGCGAAGAGCGGCATGCGCAACTCGCTGCTGCTCGCCATCGCCCCGACGGCGACGATCGCCTCGATCGCCGGCGTGTACGAGTGCATCGAGCCGCAGGTCTCGAACCTCTTCAAGCGCGAGACGCTCAGCGGTGAGTTCCTCCAGGTCAACGCGTACCTGGTGGACGAGCTGAAGAAGCTCGGCGTGTGGGACGCGCAGACCCGCGAGGCGCTGCGCGAGGCCAGCGGCTCGGTGCAGGGCTTCGGCTGGATCCCGGCCGAGGTGCGCGAGCTGTACCGCACGGCGTGGGAGATCCCGCAGCGCGGCCTGATCGACATGGCGGCGGCCCGTACGCCGTTCCTGGACCAGTCGCAGTCGCTGAACCTGTTCCTGGAGACGCCGACCATCGGGAAGCTCTCCTCGATGTACGCGTACGCCTGGAAGCAGGGCCTCAAGACCACGTACTACCTGCGCTCCCGCCCGGCGACGAAGATCGCCCGCGCGGCGTCCGGCGCCGCCGCCCCGGCCGCCGCCACGCCCCTCCCGCAGGCCGTCGACGCCGACGCGCTGGCCTGCTCCCTGGAAAACCCCGAGTCCTGCGAGGCCTGCCAGTAATGAGCTCCGACACCGACAAGAACCTGCTCGACCCGGGCTTCGAGCTGACCCTGCGCCCGATGCGCTACCCGGACTTCTACGAGCGCTACCGCGACGCGATCAAGAACACGTGGACGGTCGAGGAGGTCGACCTGCACTCGGACGTCGCCGACCTCGCGAAGCTGACGCCGGGCGAGCAGCACATGATCGGCCGTCTGGTCGCGTTCTTCGCGACGGGCGACTCGATCGTCTCGAACAACCTCGTGCTGACCCTGTACAAGCACATCAACTCCCCGGAGGCGCGCCTGTACCTGTCGCGCCAGTTGTTCGAGGAGGCCGTGCACGTCCAGTTCTACCTGACGCTGCTCGACACCTACCTGCCCGACCCGGACGACCGGGCGGCGGCGTTCGACGCGGTCGAGGAGATCCCGTCGATCCGCGAGAAGGCGCAGTTCTGCTTCAAGTGGATGGACTCGGTCGAGAAGATCGAGCGGCTGGAGACGCAGGCCGACCGCCGCCGCTTCCTGCTGAACCTGATCTGCTTCGCCGCCTGCATCGAGGGCCTGTTCTTCTACGGCGCGTTCGCGTACGTCTACTGGTTCCGCTCGCGGGGTCTGCTGCACGGTCTGGCGACGGGCACCAACTGGGTGTTCCGCGACGAGACCATGCACATGAACTTCGCCTTCGAGGTCGTGGACACGGTCCGCAAGGAGGAGCCGGAGCTCTTCGACGAGGCCCTCCGGCAGCAGGTCACCGACATGCTCAAGGAGGCCGTGGAGGCGGAGCTGCAGTTCGGCCGCGACCTGTGCGGTGACGGCCTGCCGGGCATGAACACCGAGTCGATGCGCGAGTACCTGGAGTGCGTCGCGGACCAGCGCCTGGTCCGCCTCGGCTTCCCCCCGGTGTACGGCTCGCAGAACCCGTTCTCGTTCATGGAGCTCCAGGGCGTCCAGGAGCTGACGAACTTCTTCGAGCGCCGTCCGTCGGCCTACCAGGTCGCCGTCGAGGGCACGGTCGACCTCGACGAGGACTTCTGAGCCGGGCCCCGGCAACGGGAAGGCCCCGCACCTGCCGGTGCGGGGCCTTTCCCATGTGGTCCGCGTCGGCTACTCGTTCGGGACGGTCTCGTAGCGCGGGGTGCCCTCGGCCATCTGCCGCAGCGCGTCCTTGCGGTCCCGCTTCGAGAGCCGGTCGATGTACAGGTACCCGTACAGGTGGTCCGTCTCGTGCTGGAGGCAGCGGGCGAAGTAGCCGGTGCCCCGCACCTTGATCGGGTTGCCCTGCGCGTCCTGGCCCGTGACCTCCGCGTAGTCCGGGCGGGCCAGCGCGGCGTACGCGGTCGGCACCGAGAGGCAGCCCTCGTTGGAGTCGTCCAGGACGCGCGCCTCGGCCGGCAGCTCCACGGGCTTCGGGTTGACGACGACGCCGGTGTGGCGCCGGCCCTCGTCGTCCGGGCAGTCGTAGACGAAGACCTTGGCGTCCACGCCGATCTGGTTCGCGGCCAGACCGACGCCCTCGGCGGTCTTCTGGCTGGCGAACATGTCGTCGATCAGCTGCGCCAGTTCGTCACCGAACTCCGTGACGTCCTTGCACTCCCGGTGCAGGACCGGGTTGCCGACCACCGTGATCGGGCGGGAGGTGCCGCGCTCACGGTGGGCGAGCTCGCGTGCCTCACAGTCCTCGGTGTCCACGACGTAGCCTTCGTCGTCGACCGGGACAACCTGGTTCTCCTGCTGGGCCATGTCCGCCGTACGCCTTCCGTAAGTCTCCGAGTCACCGCTGTGACCGGTACAGCCTACGGCCCCCGCTCAGCAGACCTCTTCGAGATCGCGCCACTCGCGGCTGTCGGGGCTGTCCGCCACCCACCCGTCCAGGAGTCCGCGCACCAGACCGGCCGGCGCCGCGATGCCGCATTCCCGTTCGGGCACCCACAGGGAGCCCGAGCCGGCCGTGCGGTGGCCCAGCGGACCGGGGTGGCCGGGCTCGCTGTGGTCGTGCGGATCCAGGTGCTCGCCGTCGCCCTCGTCGCTCGGCATCGCGCTCTCCGAACAGGTCCGGCACAGCAGGCGCACCGACGAGGACCAGTCCTCGGCGGCGAAGCCCGCGTCCGAGGCCAGCTGCTCCAGCGCGTCCCGGTCGGCCTCGGTGGCCGCCTCCAGCAGGACCACCCAGGTCGGCACCGGCGAGGGCGCCCACAGCTCGATCTCGTCGAAGACGGGGTACGAGGGCCCGGCCGCGGTGATCCGCTCGCCGTGCGGGACGCCGTCGTGCAGGACCACCTCGCCCCAGCGCCGCCCGGAGGAGGGCAGCGGGATCGAGAGGACCTCTATCCGGGCCGGATCGAGCCTGCGGCCCCACACCACCTCGGCCTCGCCCTCCGGCGAGAGCCGTACGGCGGCGCTGCCCAGCTCCATCCCGACGGGCTCGGCGCCCGCCGCCGCCCCGTGCGGGTCACCGGGGACCTTGAGGCCGTACGCCTGCCAGGCCCGCCGGGCCAGCGGCCAGTCCTGGAGCGCGGTCGCGGCGATTCCCACGTTCCACCAGTCCGGGGCGCCGGTCTCGCGGTCCAGCAGGGCCACGGCGCGCAGTCCGGCGGCCCGTGCCTGCTCCCAGTCGTGGCGGAACTTGTGCAGCAGGGCCAGATTGAACCAGGACTCGGACAGCCAGGGTTCCAGGTCCGCCGCTCTGGTCAGGAGCGCGCCCGCGTCCTCGTACCGCCCGTCGCCGATCAGCGTGAACGCGCGGTCGGTGGCCTGCCGCCACGAGGCGGAGGGCCGATGCCGTACCTTCCCGAAGATCCTCACAATTCCCGCCTGCCTGGGGGCACCTCCCAGCGGTAGCTGGGGGACAACGGTGCAGCCTTGCGGACACTCTTACTCGCATCCAACCATGCCCACTCGGACGGCCGCTCATTACCCATGGGTTACCCAGGCGGGAGCGGGCCGACTCCGGCCCGTGCGTCCCTGGCCAGAACCCTCGCCAGGCACTCCACGACCTCGGGCTGGAAGTCCCGCCCGGTGCCCAGGCGCAGCCGTTCCAGAGCGGCCAGTGAGCCGCCCGGGTGAGCGTCGCCGCCGCACAGGTCGTCGTACGCGTTCACCGCGCGCACGATCCGCGCGGCGACGGGCTGCTCCCGGTACGGGTCCGCCTGGCGCTCCACCACGACGGCGACCTCCGCCGGCACCCCGGTCTGCCGGGCCACCTCCCCGCCGAGCCCGGCGATCCGGCGGGCCTCGGCGGGCGGCAGCCGGGCCGTCGCCCCGGCCGGCACGGGGTCGACCAGCGAGAGCTGGCCGATGTCGTGCATCAGGGCCGCGTACTCCAGCACCGTGAGCTCCCGCTCCGAGAGCCCCAGCTCCCGCCCGACGGCGCAGCTCAGGGCCGCCACCCGGCGGGAGTGGCCGGGGCTGGTGCAACCGGCGATCTCGGTGGCCCGGGCGAGGGAGGTGATGGTCTGGCGGTAGGTGGTGCGGACGGCGGCGATCCGGTGGAAGGACATCTGCGTGAGCAGCAGCGGCAGGCTGAACACGGGCAGCGCCCACAGCCCGGCGACGGCCGTGGCCAGCGCCATCACCAGACCGGTGGCGCAGATCGCCGAGCCGATCCCGGCCGGCGCGCGCAGCTCGTCGCGGAGCAGGCTGCCGTAGGGGCGGCCGGTGCGGGCCCCGGCCAGCGCGGCGGCGATCACGGCGTCGCACAGGGCGGTGAGGCCCAGCAGCAGTACGAGGAACAGCACGAGGTACGGGCCCTGCCCGACCCGGTCCGCCGGCCGCCCGGCGTAGTGCAGCGGCTGGAAGCAGACGGCGGCGAAGGCCACGGTCAGCACCCGCCGGGCCACGTGGTCGAAGGCGGGCCCGCGCCCCCGGGCGATGTGCGGGACGATGCCGGCCAGGGCCGCGGCGACGACGACGGCGACGACCTGGAGCACCCCGTGGTGCGTGGGGTGCCCCGCGGCCCCGCCGAGCAGCGCGTAGGCGAGGGCCCCGGCCAAGCCGAGCGGCGCGGGGCGGCGCTCCTCCGCCGGGACGGGCCCGGCGGCCTCGCGGTGGTCGCCGCGGGCCAGCTCGCCGATGCCGATGAGGACGCCGAACGCGAGGGCGGTGCCGCCTTCCACGACCCCGTTCCACAGGGTGTGGCCGAGCGCCGCGAGGGTGAGCAGGGCGGCGGCCGCCCGTACGGCCCGGGCGGCGCCGGCCCTCACGCCCCGCCTCCGGCGCCCCGGCCGCTGCCGGGGCGGGCTTCGGCCCCGCCACCGGGGCCGTCCCGGCGGCCCTGGCCCGGGAGCCCGGGCAGCACCGGCTCCTGAGGGGCCGGGGCGGGGGTGGGGGTCTGGGCGTGCGGGGCCGGGGCCCGTACGTCGTCGTCGGAGGTCACCACCGGGTGCCAGCCGTGCCGCCCGATGGCGTCGACCAGGGCCCGCACCATGACCGGGTCGAAGTGCGCCCCCGCGCAGCGCTCCAGTTCGGCCAGGGCGACGGGAACCGGCCGGGCCCGGCTGTAGGTGCGGGTCGAGGTCATCGCGTCGAAGGAGTCGGCCACCGCCACGACCCGGGCCAGCACCGGGATCTGCTCGCCGGCCAGCCCGTACGGGTACCCGGTGCCGTCGACCCGCTCGTGGTGGTGCAGGATCGCGGCCCGGGCCTCCCCCAGGAAACCGATGCCGCGCACCATCTCGTGCCCGTACTCGGGATGCAGTTCGATGACCCGCCGCTCCTCGGGGGTCAGCGGCCCGGCCTTGCGCAGCAGCCGGGTGGGGACGCCGAGCTTGCCGACGTCGTGCAGGATCCCGGCGATCCGGACGACCTCCATCCGGTCATCGGACATGCCCAGCTCACGGGCGATCATCGCGGAGGCCTGCCCGACGCGCTCGCTGTGCCCGCGCGTGTAGCGGTCCTTGATGTCGACGGCCTGCACCAGCGCCCGGATCGTCGCCTGGTGGGCGGTGCGCTCGCGGGTGTACTGCGCGAAGGCCCAGCAGGAGATGTACATCGGCAGCAGCACAAGCAGCGCGGCCGGTACCCCGTAGGGGCTGCGCCACATCACGGCCATCATCAGCCCGGCCAGCCCGTGCACGCAGTACGGGGCGACGGAGAAGGCCGGCAGTCCGCGCCGGGCCGTGACCGCGGGGCGGTGTTCGGCGGCGGCCAGGATGCCCCCGTCGAGGGCGGTCAGCACCAGGCAGAAGGCGACGGCGGCGGCGAGCGCGGGCAGGACGGCGTACGGGAAGTCCGCCACCCCGGCGGGGGATCCGGCGCCGCCGAGCGTGGCCGGCCCGCCGAGCAGCCGGTACACCTGCCCGGCGGCCCAGGCGGCGGTCGCCTGCTGGGCCGCGTGCCAGGTCCGGCGCACCCCTGCCGGCCGCTGCACCACGGGTGCGGCGAGCCCGCCGGGCAGCGCCACGAGCGCGGCGGCCGCGGGCGGCAGGAGGAACACGGCGGCCAGCACGACCGGGAAGAAGGCGCCCGTGCCCCCGGGCACCCGGCCCCCCGGCAGTCGGCGACCCCCCATGAGTTGGCAGCCGAGGCACAGGACACAGAGCAGGGCCACGGCGGGCCACGGCGTACCGGAATCCGTGAAGGCGGGGGCGACGCACCCGCAGGCGGCGAGGACGGCGCACAGGATGAAGGCGCGCGCCCCCGGCGGAAGTACCCGCACGGCACCCTCCTCCCTGCACCCGGCCGGGCCGGGCGCGAAACCGACCGGTACCGGAAGGGGAGAATAGGCGGGGCCCGCGGGGCAGCGGGCCGCATTTCGGCTTCGGGGCATACGGACGCCCCCGGATTAGCACCTTCGAGTGAACGAAGTGGAATTCCGGGGGCGGTTGTGGACGGCTCAGCCGGAGGCGGGATCCGCGGTGACGTCGTGGTCGGGGACGGCCTGTCCGGAACGGATCAGCTCGATCCGTCCCATGACCTTCGAGCGCAGGTCGCTCGGCACGTCGTCCGACCCGCAGCACCGCTTGACCAGCTTCTTGACGGCCTGCTCCAGACCGTACTTCTCAAGACAGGGATTGCACTCGCCGAAGTGGGTCTCGAACTTCGTGCAGTCGCTGTCGGGCATCTCGTGGTCCAGGAACTCGTAAAGGTGGTCCAGGACCTCGGCGCACTCCGTCTCGTGCGGCTCTCCGCAGCTCATGAGCCCGAGCCTTTCAGGTCGTTCGACTCTCCCGCTCCGGCCGGGACCAGCCCGCGCTCGCGGGCGTAGTCCTCCAGCATTCCGCGGAGTTGACGGCGGCCACGGTGCAGCCGGGACATGACCGTACCGATGGGTGTACCCATGATGTCCGCGATCTCCTTGTACGCAAAGCCCTCTACGTCGGCAAGATAGACCGCGATGCGGAACTCCTCGGGAATGGCCTGGAGCGCCTCCTTCACGTCCGAATCGGGCAGGTGGTCGAGCGCCTGCGATTCGGCGGAGCGCAGCCCGGTCGACATGTGCGACTCGGCGCGCGCCAACTGCCAGTCCTCGATCTCCTCCGCCGCACTGCGCTGGGGCTCGCGCTGCTTCTTGCGGTAGGAGTTGATGAAGGTGTTGGTCAGGATGCGGTACAGCCACGCCTTGAGGTTGGTGCCCTCGCGGAACTGGTGGAAGGACGCGTACGCCTTCGCGTACGTCTCCTGGACCAGGTCCTCGGCGTCGGCCGGGTTGCGCGTCATGCGCAGCGCGGCGGAGTACATCTGGTCGAGGTAGCCGAGGGCGTCCCGCTCGAAGCGCGCGTTGCGCTCCGGGGTCGTCTCCTCCGCGTGGCCTTCGTCGGTCCCAGCGACAGGACCCACCTCCTCCGACAGCGTGGCGGCTCCGAAAGCGGACCCGCTCGAATCGGAGAATAGTCGACCCTCCCGGGCCTCCGCCGCCCGAAGCGTCCCGCGCTTGGGTGCGGGCAGCACCGTCCAGTCCAGGTCAGCGGCCTGCCGACGGTTCTGGCTGATGACCTGGGTCATGCGCTCCCTCTCCTCCGACGAAAGTTCCGTGCGTACCGACACCCGGTTAACGACGGGCCCGGGCGGCGCATTCCCGGGCGGCACAAGGGCTTCCGGGCCCGTCGGGGGGCCCGCGGCGGCCGGCGGGCGAGGAGTGAGCCGGATCACCCGGGAATCCGTCAGATCGGTCTCGCAGCGGGAGCCGGCCGGTCTCAGAGCGGGAGCCGGCCGAGCCAGTCGGCCACGGCCCCGGTGATCGCGGTGAGGGCCTCGGCCTGGGTCACGTCCGCCCGCTTCGGCACCGCGAACCCGTGGTCGCCGTGCGGGACGGCGACCAGTTCGTACGGGGCGTGCGGGCCGGGCGGCGGGAACTCCCCCGGGTGCCCGAAGGGGTCGCGGCCGCCTTGGACCACCAGGGTGGGCCGCCCGGCGCCCAGCAGCTCCTCGGCGCGGGACTTCTCCGGCCGGCCCGGCGGGTGCAGCGGGAACGCCAGGGCCAGCACCCCGGCCGCGTCCAGCTCGGCGGCCGTCCGGCAGGCCACCCGGGCTCCGGCGCTGCGGCCGCCCGCGACGACCGGCACCCCGGGTGCCAGCAGGGCGGGCCACAGGGCGCGCCAGCCCTCGTCCAGCACCTTGGGCGCGGCGGCGACCCGCTTCCCGGCGACCCGCCAGGGCTGTTCGACCAGCGCGACGGTCACTCCGCCGCCGGGCAGGGCGGCGGCCAGCGCCTGGAGGTCACGGGCCTCGATCCCGCCCCCGGCGCCGTGGCCGACGGCGAGCACGAGCCGGGCCGTGCGGGCGGGGTGCCAGGTGATCCGGGCCTCGCCCGCCGGGGTGTCGACGCTTTCGGTACGCGTGGTCATGCGCCGATCATGCCGTCGCCGGGGCGGGGCTCAGAAGAGCGTGGCCTCCTCCGGCGCGGCGAGCTCGGTCAGCAGCTCCGGCCCGTTGTTGCGCACGTTGCTCACGGCGGTGGAGACCGGGTAGGCCCGCATCAGCCCGCCGGGCGGCGGCGCCAGCAGCGCCCGGAGCTCGTCGGCGTCCGTGCGGGCGGGGTCCAGCCAGGGGTCCCACTTGTCGGGGGTCAGCAT
Source organism: Streptomyces sp. NPDC054883 (assembly GCF_053610645.1). Taxonomy (NCBI): domain Bacteria; kingdom Bacillati; phylum Actinomycetota; class Actinomycetes; order Kitasatosporales; family Streptomycetaceae; genus Streptomyces; species Streptomyces sp. NPDC054883. Next base: position 112,536 of record NZ_JBSGYT010000015.1, read on the forward strand.
CAGCGGCATCCGGGGGTGGATGTCGGCGAGCGAGCGGGGGCCCTCCTCGGGCGCCACTGCCAGCGGCCCCGTCTCCGCCTCGGTGGTGATCACCGAGCAGGTCGCCCACCAGGCGTTCGGGTGCTCGTCGGGCAGGGTCCGGTCGCGCCAGAACTCGTATATGCCCGCCATGGCGAAGGCGGTTCCGTCGGCGGGGAGCACGAAGTACGGCTGCTTGCGCGCCCGCTTCTTCTTCCCTTCGACCTCCAGCTGCCGTTCGTCGTGGGCGGTGACCCACTCGAAGTAGCCGTCGGCGGGGACGATGCAGCGCCGCTGCGCGAAGGGGCGGCGGAAGGACGGCTTCTCGGCGACCGTCTCGGCCCTGGCGTTGATCATCCGGGCCGCGCCCTCGGGGCCGCCGGCCCAGGAGGGGACGAGCCCCCACCGCAGCACGCGCAGCTGGCGAACCGGACGGCGGCTCGGCGCGTCCTTCACAGGACGGTCGAGGACGACGTGGACCTCCTTCGTCGGCGCCACGTTGAAGTCGGGGGCCAGGGACTCCTCGGGCTCCCACCGCTCGACACCGAAGATCCGCGCCAGTTCCCCGGGCGCCCGGCCCGCTGCATACCTTCCGCACATGGCTGACACACTGCCATGGCCCGCTCCCCCTACCGCAAGGAGTCCGCCACTCCATGGACAGCACGACGACGGCCGGTCTGTGGGACCGGCTGAGCGGCATACAGACCGAGCCCGTCTGGTGGCTGGTGGTCGCGACGGGGCTCGCCGCGCTGGCCGCCGTGGCGCCCCGGCCCGTGTGGCGGCTGTCCCGGAACGCGATCACCATCGCCCACGAGGGCGGCCACGGGCTGCTGGCGCTGCTGACCGGGCGCCGGCTCGACGGGATCCGGCTGCACTCCGACACCAGCGGCGTCACCGTCAGCCGGGGCAAGCCCAGCGGGCTCGGCATGGTGCTGACCGCCGCCGCCGGGTACACGGCGCCCTCGCTGCTCGGCCTCGGCGGGGCCGCCCTGCTCTCGGCGCACCGGATCACGCTGCTGCTGTGGGCGGCGACCGCGCTGCTGATCGCGCTGCTGGTGATGATCCGCAACGCGTACGGGCTGCTGACGGTGGTGCTGACCGGGGGGACCTTCGTCCTGGTCTCCTGGCTGACGCCGGCCGAGGTGCAGGCGGTGTTCGCGTACGGGGTGGTGTGGTTCCTGCTGCTGGGCGGGGTCCGGCCGGTGTTCGAGCTCCAGGCCAAACGCCGGCACGGCGGCGCCCCGGACTCCGACGCCGACCAGCTGGGGCGGCTCACCCACGTCCACCCGGTGGTATGGCTGCTGTTCTTCCACGCCGTCGCGCTGTGCGCGCTGACCGGCGGGGCGCGCTGGCTCCTCGGTCTCTGAGACGGGCCGGCTCCCCGCCTGCTTCCCACCTGCTGAGACGGTGCCGGTGGCGCCCCCGCGGCAGGGCCCCGAACGGGCCCCGGGCACGATCCCGGCACGGGTGGAGCCACTAAAGTGGAGGCCATGACCGAGACCCCCGCGCCCCACGCCCTCTGGCCCGCCCCCCTCGCGGACGGCGCCGTCCACGCCTCCGTCACCGTGCCGGGCTCCAAGTCGGTCACCAACCGGGCCCTGGTGCTCGCCGCGCTGGCCTCCGAGCCGGGGTGGGTGCGCCGTCCGCTGCGTTCGCGCGACTCCCAGCTGATGTCGGACGCGCTGCGCGCGATGGGCGTCGGCATCGAGGAGACCGTCTCCTCCAGCTCGGCCGGCGGGGGCGCGGGCGGGGAGGCCTGGCGGGTCATCCCGGCGGCCCTGCACGGCCCGGCCACCGTCGACGTCGGCAACGCGGGCACGGTCATGCGCTTCCTGCCGCCCGTCGCGACCCTCGCCTCCGGTGACATCCGCTTCGACGGCGACCCGCGTGCCTACGAGCGCCCGCTGGGCGAGGTCATCAACGCCCTGCGCGTCCTCGGCGCCCGGATCGACGACGACGGCCGGGGGGCGCTGCCCCTGACCGTGCAGGGCGGCGGGGCCCTGGAGGGCGGCACGGTCGAGATCGACGCCTCCAACTCCTCGCAGTTCGTCTCGGCGCTGCTGCTCTCCGCCCCGCGCTTCAACCAGGGCGTCGAGGTCCGGCACACCGGTGACACCCTGCCCTCCATGCCGCACATCCGGATGACGGTGGAGATGCTGCGCGCGGCGGGCGCGCAGGTGGACACCCCTGAGGCGGGCGGCGAGAAGAACGTGTGGCGGGTCACCCCCGGCGCGCTGCTGGGCCGCGACCTGGTCGTCGAGCCGGACCTCTCCAACGCCCAGCCCTTCATGGCGGCCGCCCTGATCACCGGCGGCACGGTGACCATCCCGGACTGGCCGCGGCGCACCACGCAGCCCGGCGACGCGCTGCGCCGGATCTTCACCGAGATGGGCGGCTCCTGCGAGCTGACCGACGCGGGCCTGGTCTTCACCGGCAGCGGCAAGATCCACGGCATCGACGTGGACCTGGGCGAGGTCGGCGAGCTGACGCCGGGCATCGCGGCGGTCGCGGCGCTGGCGGACTCCGAGTCGGTGCTGCGGGGCGTACGCCACCTGCGGCTGCACGAGACGGACCGGCTGGCGGCGCTCACGGCGGAGATCAACGGTCTCGGCGGCGACGTCACGGAGACCGCCGACGGGCTGCGCATCCGCCCGCGCCCGCTGCACGGGGGCGTGTTCCACACCTACGACGACCACCGGATGGCGACCGCCGGCGCGGTGATCGGCCTGGCGGTGGAGGGCGTACTGATCGAGAACGTGGCGACGACCGCGAAGACCCTGCCGGACTTCCCGGCGATGTGGGCCGGCATGCTCGGCCAACCGGCGCAGGGCGCGGGAGCGTAGGGCCCGCCATGCGCAGGTACGGCAAGAACACCGACGAGGACGACATCCGCTCCCGCCCCAACCCCAAGGGCAACCGGCCGCGTACGAACATCCGCCCCAAGCACGAGGACGCGGCCGAGGGCTTCGTCCTGACCGTCGACCGGGGCCGGCTCACCTGCCTGGTCGGCAACCGCACGGTGCACGCGATGAAGGCCCGCGAACTGGGCCGCAAGGCGGCGGTGGTCGGCGACCGGGTCTGGATCGTCGGTGACCTGACCGGCAAGAAGGACACCCTCGCCCGGATCGTGCGGATCGAGGAGCGCAAGTCCGTCCTGCGGCGCACCGCGGACGACGACGACCCCTACGAGCGGGTGGTCGTCGCCAACGCCGACCAGCTGGCCGTCGTGACGGCGCTGGCCGACCCGGAGCCGCGGCCGCGGATGATCGACCGCTGTCTGGTGGCCGCGTACGACGCGGGGCTGGAGCCGCTGCTGGTGCTCACCAAGTCGGACCTGACCTCCGCGGACAAGATCCTGGAGATCTACTCGACGCTGGGCGTGAACTACGTCGTCACCAACCGGGAGGAGCTGGCCACCGGGGACGCCGCCGACCGGGTGCGCGAGCGGCTGAACGGCCGGATCACCGCATTCGTCGGCCACTCCGGCGTCGGCAAGACCACCCTGGTCAACTCCCTGGTCGCCGAAGGCCGCCAGCGTGCGACCGGCCACGTCAACGCGGTCACGGGCCGGGGCCGGCACACCACCACCTCCGCCCTGGCGCTGCCGCTGCCCGGCGGGGACGGCTGGGTCATCGACACCCCCGGCGTGCGCTCGTTCGGCCTGCACCACGTCGACCCCTCCCGGGTGATCCTGGCCTTCCCGGACCTGATCGGCGGCACCGAGGCGTGCCCGCGCGCGTGCAGTCACGACGAGCCCGACTGCGCGCTCGACCAGTGGGTGCAGGACGGTCACGCGGACCCGGCGCGGCTGTACTCGCTGCGGCGGCTGCTGGAGACGCGGGAGCGCCGCGAGGGCGACTGATCCGCGCAAGCGGCCCATCGGCCTGCGGGCCGTTCGTGTTTGCCGAAGATCGCGTCGGGATAAATGCATAATCGCACCGAGTGACGCGACGTCACGTGACGCGGGACGGGGAGGCATACGGCATGGCGTGGCTGCTGGTCGTGGTCGCCGGGTTCCTGGAGACCGGTTTCGCGGTGTGCCTCAAGCTCTCCCACGGGTTCACCCGGCTGTGGCCCACGATCGCCTTCGCGTCGTTCGCGCTCGGCAGCTTCGGCCTGCTGACCCTGGCGCTGAAGAAGCTCGACGTGGGGCCGGCCTACGCCGTGTGGACCGGCATCGGGGCGGCCGGCACCGCCATCTACGGCATGGTCTTCCTCGGCGACCTGGTCTCCACCCTGAAACTCGTCTCGATCTCGCTGGTCATCCTCGGCGTCATCGGGCTCCAGCTGTCCGGTTCCGCGCACTGACCAGCCCGAGCAGCGCGGCCGCCGGCTCCTCCCCGGGGTCGGTAGGGGCGATCACGTAGGACAGCGCCAGCCGCACGACCAGCTCGCACCGCTGCGCCGGCTCCGCCGGGAGCGCGGCGGCCGCCCGGTCGCGGACGGCGCGCACCAGTTCCCCGGGCCCGAGCGCGGGGACGCCCGGCCGGGGCCCCTGCCCGGGCGGCGCGGGCAGGTTCCCGTTCCACGACCCGGTCAGCAGGGCCCGTACGAGGGGACGCGCGCGGGCCGCCCGTACGGTCCACTCGGCGATTCCCGCCAGCCGCTCGGCCGGGTCGGCCGACGCCACCAGGGCCCGGTCCACGCCCCGCAGGTACCAGTCGGCCTCCCGGCGCACCAGGGCGCGCCCGAGCCCCGCCTTCCCGCCGAACTCGTTGTACAGGGTCTGCCGGGACACCCCGGCGGACGCCGCCACCTCGACCATGCGCACGGCGGGCCAGGCGCGCGCCGCCAGCGCCGCTCCCGCCGCTTCCAGCAAGGACTCCCGCGCCGCCGCCATCGTCGCCTCCCCGGCTCCCCTTTCCCCGTTGGCCTTCCCGCCAGAGTTGACGGGGCGCCAGGTCCTGTCAAGGGTGCGCGTCGGCCGTACCGTGGACGGCGTTCGCCGGTCGGCCGCGGTCTCGATACTGTTCGGGCATGCCCGAGTATGACGATGACCTCCGCCTCGCCCTCGAACTCGCCGACGCGGCCGACGCCGCCACCACGCAGCGTTTCCGCGCCCTCGACCTCCAGGTGGAGACCAAGCCGGACATGACCCCGGTGAGCGAGGCCGACAAGGCCGCAGAGGAGATCATCCGGGCCGGGATCCTGGCCGCGCGGCCCGGTGACGCCATCCTGGGCGAGGAGTACGGCCTCAAGGGCGAAGGCCCGCGCCGCTGGGTCGTGGACCCGATCGACGGCACGAAGAACTACGTCCGCGGCGTCCCCGTGTGGGCGACCCTGATCTCGCTGATGGCCGAAGGCGCGGACGGGGTGTTCCGCCCGGTGGTCGGGGTGGTCTCCGCGCCGGCGCTGGGCCGCCGCTGGTGGGCGGCGAAGGGCAGTGGCGCCTGGGCGGGCGGCGCGCTCGGCGAAACCGCGGCGATCGGCGTCTCGAAGGTCGCGACCCTGGGCGACGCGTCGTTCGCCTACTCCTCGCTCACGGGCTGGGAGGAGCAGGGCCGGCTGCCCGGCTTCCTGGACCTGACCCGCGCGTGCTGGCGCACCCGGGGCTACGGCGACTTCTGGCCCTACATGATGGTCGCCGAGGGCTCGCTGGACCTGTGCGCCGAGCCGGAGCTGAACCTGTGGGACATGGCCGCCATCGCGGTCGTCGTCGAGGAGGCGGGCGGCCGCTTCACCAGCCTGGACGGGGCCGACGGCGTCCACGGCGGCAACGCCGCCGCCTCGAACGGCCTGCTGCACGAGGAGATGCTGGCGCGGCTGCGCCCGCGCCCCTGAGGCGCCCTGACGCGCCGTCGGTGCGCTCGGCCGGGCGGGTGCTGCCGAGCGCGCCCCCTTGATGACCCTGCGTATGCGTGCGAATCTGGGACTCCCCCGCTTGTGCGCTTGTGAAGCCCTTCTCTTGAGGCGGGTCGGTCACCCGGCGCACCCACCCGGGCGGGGTCTCACCCAGGAGGTGGCTCTCTTCATGCTCGTCCGTGACGCCATGAGCACCGTGATCCTCACCCTCGGACCCGCGCACACCCTCCGGCAGGCGGCCTGCCTGATGTCCGGCCGACGCGTCGGCGCGGCCGTCGTACTCGATCCCGACCACAGCGGCATCGGCATCCTGACCGAGCGCGACATCCTCAACTCGCTCGGCGCGGGCCACGACCCCGACCGGGAGTCGGTCGGCGCGCACACCACCAACAACGTCGTCTTCTGCACCCCGGACGCCACGGTCCAGGAGGCCGCCGAGGCCATGGCGCACGGCGGCTTCCGCCACCTGATCGTGCTGGAGGACGGCGGCCCGGTGGGCATCGTCTCGGTGCGCGACGTCATCCGCTGCTGGGTGCCGGCCCGGCGCAGCGCCGTACCCGCGTAGCGTCCCGCGCCGCGTGAACGCCGACGGGCCGGCACTCCGAGGAGTACCGGCCCGTCGACCGCTACGGCAAGCGGTCGGGTTCAGCCGCGGAGGGCCTGGACCGCGGCGTCCAGCCGCTTGCCGAAGTCACCGTCCGCCTGGCGGAAGTTGTTGACCGCGCGGTCGACGATGTCGTCACGGGAGACCTTGGCGATGAAGCCGGCGAGGTTCTCGACCAGGCGGCTCTTCTCGTCCTCCGACATCAGCCGGTAGAGGTTGCCCGCCTGGACGAAGTCGTTGTCCTCGCGGTGTACCGGAGTGGCGTGGTTGCCCGTGCCGCCGGTCAGCGGGACGGGCTGCCACAGCGGCCGGTCCGTCTGGAACGGGCCGCCGAAGCTGTTCGGCTCGTAGTTCTTCGCACCCTTGTGGCGGCCGTCGTACAGGGCGCCGTCACGGGAGTTGGTGCGCGCCTCGGTGGCGTGCGGGCGGTTCACCGGCAGGTGATCGGCGTTGATGCCGACGCGGTAGCGGTGGGCGTCGCCGTAGGCGAAGAGCCGGCCCTGGAGCATCTTGTCCGGGGACGGACCGATGCCGGGAACGAAGTGGGCCGGGCTGAAGATGCTCTGCTCGACCTCGGCGAAGATGTTCTCCGGGTTGCGGTTGAGCTCCAGCTTGCCGATCTCGATCGGCGGGTAGTCCTCGTGCGGCCACACCTTGGTGAGGTCGAACGGGTTGAAGCGGTACTCGGCCGCCTCGGCCGCCGGCATGATCTGGACCTGTACGGTCCAGCTCGGGAAGTCGCCGCGCTCGATCGACTCGCGCAGGTCGCGCTGGTGGGAGTCGGGGTCCTCACCGGCGAGCCGGTTGGCCTCGGCCTGGCTGAGGTTCTTGATCCCCTGGTCGGTCTTGAAGTGGTACTTGACCCAGAAGACCTCGCCGGCCTCGTTGTTCCACTGGAACGTGTGGGATCCGTAGCCGTTCATGTGGCGGTAGGACGCCGGGATGCCGCGGTCGCCGAAGAGCCAGGTCACCTGGTGCGTCGACTCGGGGCTCAGGCCCCAGAAGTCCCACACGTTGTCGGCTTCCTGCGAGCCGGTGTACGGGTCGCGCTTCTGCGTGTGGATGAAGTCCGGGAACTTGATCGCGTCGCGGATGAAGAAGACCGGGGTGTTGTTGCCGACGAGGTCGTAGTTGCCCTCTTCGGTATAGAACTTCAGGGCCCAGCCTCGCGGGTCACGGCGGGCGTCGGCGCCGCCGAGGCTGTCCGCGACGGTGGAGAAGCGCAGGAAGGTCTCGGTCTGCTTGCCGACCTCGGACAGGAACTTCGCGCGGGTCCACTGCGAGACGTCGCGCGTGACCGTGAAGGTGCCGTACGCGCCGGCGCCGCGGGCGTGGACGATGCGCTCCGGGATGCGCTCGCGGTTGAAGTGGGCGAGCTTCTCCAGCAGGAGCTGGTCCTGGACGAGTACGGGGCCACCGACGCCAGCGGTCTCGCTGTTCTGGTTGTCGGCGACCGGTGCCCCGGCCTCCGTGGTGAGCGGTCCCTGCGTCACGTGCGCCTCCTGCGTCATTGCCTGCGTGTCCTGTCCTCGGCAGCTGCCGGTACCCGATCCTACAATGGACATTGTCTAAGTCAAGCAGTCATCCAATTCCGCACTCGTTCGGGAGTTACACCGGATCAGCGACACTGTTAGGCTTGGGTGCATGAGTGACCTGCTGGAACGACTTCGCGGACGCGGATGGCGCATGACCGCACAGCGGCGCGTCGTGGCCGAGGTGCTCGACGGTGACCACGTTCACCTGACGGCCGACGAGGTGCACGCGCGCGCGGTGGCCAAGCTGCCGGAGATCTCCCGGGCGACGGTGTACAACACCCTGGGCGAGCTGGTCAGCCTCGGCGAGGTGCTGGAAGTGTCCACGGACCGCCGCGCCAAGCGGTACGACCCCAATGCACACCGCGCGCACCAGCACCTGGTGTGCGCCCAGTGCGGCGCGATCCGCGACGTCCACCCGGCGGGCGACCCGCTGGCCGACCTGCCGGACGCCGAACGCTTCGGCTTCGTGGTCTCGACGGTCGAGGTGACGTACCGCGGGGTGTGCCCGAACTGCGCGGGCGCGTAGCGATCAGGCGCGAGGCGGCCCCCGGAGCGTTCACCGGCTCCGGGGGCCGTCTTTTGCGGTGACGTTCCCAAGGGCAAACGCCGAAGGCCCGGATCCTGGGGATCCGGGCCTTCGGGCTTGAGTAGCGGGGACAGGATTTGAACCTGCGACCTCTGGGTTATGAGCCCAGCGAGCTACCGAGCTGCTCCACCCCGCGTCGGTAAACCCGACTTTACGCGACGCCGCCCGGCAGATGCAAATCGCTAAACGATGGTCCCCCAATCCAGCCCCGACGGCGTTCGAGACGCGGGGTCCGGGGCGGAGGCCCGGGAAGCCCGGCGCAGCCGGGGCCGCTCCGCGCAACGGCGCCGCGGATGGCTCCCCGCGCACCCCGGCCAGGGGCTACGCCGAGAGCTCCTCCGCCAACGCGTCCCGCAGCCGCGCCGCCCGCTCGGAGACCTCCGCCGGCCCCAGCTCCATGGCCCGCACGCACCACTTCTGCCCCTCGTTCAGGTCCCCCTGCCGCGCCGCGAGCAGCCCCAGCCGCAGCGCCGCCCGGCCGTGGCCGGCCACCGCCGCCCGGGTCCACCACAGCGCCGCCTCCGGTTCGTTCCCCTCCCGGGCCAGCAGCAGGCCCAGGTTGAACGCCCCGTTCCGCGAGCCGGCCTGCGCCGCCTCCCGGTACCACCGCGCGGCCGCCGCCAGGTCGCCCCGTGCCGCCGCCAGCATCCCGACCCGGACCTGGGCCCGCCGGTGGCCCTGCTCGGCAGCGCGCTCGTACCACTCCTCGCTCTCGGTCCGCGGGGTCCCGCCGACCGGCTCGCCCAGCGCCACCGGCTCCGGTGGCGGCGCCAGCGACTCCAGCAGCGCGGCCAGCCTGAACGCCGCCTCCGCGCTGCCGCCGCCCGCCGCGCAGCGCAGGTGCCGCTCCGCCGCCCGCTCCTCGCCGTCCCGCACCAGGGCGATGCCCACCTGGAGCGCCGCGTCGGTGTGCCCGGCCGACGCGGCCCGCTCGTACCACTTCAGCGCCGTCCGGTCCTCGTCCCGGCTGGCGAACAGGATCCCGAGGTTGAAGGCGGCGTCCACGCTGCCCGCCTCGGCCGCCTTCGAGAACCACGGTTCGGCGCCCTCCGCGTCCCCGCCCTGGAGCAGCAGGATCGCCAGCGCGTTGGCCGCCTCGCGGTGGCCCGCGTAGGCCGCCCGGCGGTACCACTGCTCGGCCTGCGCCGTCCGCTCCTGCGCCGCGCACAACAGGGCCAGGTTGTAGGCCCCGTTGTGGTCGCCCGCGTCCATCGCGACCCGGTACCACTTCTCGGCCGTCTGGGTCTCGCCCCGGGCCGCGTGCAGCGCGCCCAGGGCGTTGGCCGCGTTGCCGTCGCCGCCCTCGGCGGCCCGGCGCCACCACGCGGCCGCGCTCTCCTCGTCCCCGGCGTCGCGCAGCAGGAAGCCGAGGGCGCACGCGGCCCGCGCCTCCCCCTGCTTCGCCGAGGTCAGGTACCAGCGCCCCGCCTCCTTGAGTTCCCCGCGGGACTCCAGCAGCGCGCCCAGGTGCAGCGCGGCCCGGCGGTGCCCGCGCGCGGCGGCCTGCCGGTACCACTGCTCGGCCTCGACGGGGTCGCCCTTCCGCAGGTGCCGGGCCAGCCGGTACGCGGCTTCGCGGTGCCCCTGCTCCGCCGCGGCGCGGAACCACCGCTCGACGCCCTTGTCCCCCCGGTGTTCCAGCAGGTCGGCCAGTCCGTAGGCGCCCAGGGCGTGGCCGGATTCCGCCGCCTGTCGCATCCAGTACTCGGCCGCCGGCTCGTCGCCCCGCTCGCGGTAGTGGCGGCCCAGCGCGTGCGCGGCCGGCGCGGAACCGGCGACGGCGGCGACCCGCCACCAGTCGGCCGCCTCGTCGGGGTAGCCCCGCTGGTGCAGCAGCACGCCGAGGTTGTTGGCGGCGGCGCGGTCCCCCTCGGCGGTGGCCCCCCGCAGGTACGGCTCGGCGCCGGCCAGGTCGCCGCGGCGCAGCAGCAACGCCCCGAGCACGCTCATGGCACCCGGGTCCCCCTTGTCGGCGGCCACGCGGTGCCGGGCCTCCAGCTCCGCGTCGCTGGCCACGTCGGCTTCGACGAACGCCTCGTCCGCGAAATCCGCATCGGTCAATGCGGTCTGCGCGTTAACGGTCTGAGCCCCCTTCTCGGCTTCCCTGCCCGACTCGACCTCCGACCTCACAAACCGCCCTGTCTCCAGCAGAGTTGACCTGTCCCCCATAAATCCCATCGTCGCATCACCTGCTACCCGCGTACACCTGGTATGTCGCAGCCAGTGAGGTCACTACAGCGTTTTGTCGACATGCCCACAGAGAGACAAGTCAAACACGCTCTCACCCCAACTCACCCACCCCAGTGACCCCGTGGCCTGCCGTATCCGCCGGGACGGTCACCCCGGACATGACGAAGGCCCGGATCCCATGGATCCGGGCCTTCGTTTTCAGTAGCGGGGACAGGATTTGAACCTGCGACCTCTGGGTTATGAGCCCAGCGAGCTACCGAGCTGCTCCACCCCGCGTCGGTGAAACCACAGTATCACGACGCGGGGCCGGGCCATTACCGAGTGATCATCAACCGGCAGGCTTGGGGGCCGTCAGCCGTGCCTCGGCGTCGACCGCCCGCTGGAGCGCCGCCTTGATGTCGTCCTGCGCCTTGCCGTACGCCGCCCAGTCGCCCGACTGGCGCGCCTTCTCGGCCGCCTCCACGGCCTTCTGCGCATCGGACAGGGCCGCCTTGACCGTCGGGTCCTGGGTGCCCGGCGTGGTGGTGCCCTCGCCCGGCGGGGTGACGGGTGTCGTCGGCGTCGTCGGCGCGCTCGGCGCCTCAGCCCCGAACACCACGTTCAGCGCCTTCTCCAGGGTGTCCTCGAACGCGGTCTGGCCGCCGTACGTCACCAGTACCTTGCGCAGCGTCGGGTACTTGAGGCCGCCGCCCTTCACGTACACCGGCTCGACGTTCAGCACGCCGTCGTCGAGCGGCACCGTCAGCAGGTTTCCGTACTCCACCTGGGAATCGCCGCGGCTCAGGATGTTGATCTCCTGGGCGATCTCCGGCTTGGAGTTGAACTTGCTCTGGACCTGCTTGGGCCCGTCGACCGGGGTGCTGGTCGGCAGTTTCAGGATGCGGATCTTGCCGTAGTCCGGGGTGCCCGGATCGGCGTTGACCGCCATGAAGGCGCTCAGGTTGTCCCGGCCGTTCGGGGTGAACGTCGTCGTCAGCGAGAACGCCTGCTCCTTCTGGCCCGGCATCTTCATCGACAGGTAGTACGGCGGCACCGCACTGCCCGTCTTGGTGGTCGGGTCGTCCGGGACGGCCCAGACCTCAGAACCGCTGAGGAACGTCTGGGCGTCGGTGACGTGGTAGCGGGTCAGCAGTTCACGCTGCACCTTGTAGAGGTCCTGCGGGTAGCGCATGTGGTCGATGAGCGACTTGGGGATCTCGCTCTTGGCCTTGACGGTCCCGGGGAACGCCTTCATCCAGGTCTTCAGCACCGGGTCCTGGGTGTCCCACTGGTACAGCTTGATCGTTCCGTCGTAGGCGTCGACGGTGGCCTTGACCGAGTTCCGGATGTAGTTGACCCGGTTCTCCTGCGCCACGACCGCGCGCTGGCTGTTGGTGAGCGAGTCCGCCGTGGAGTCGCCGAGCGTGGTGCGCGAGGCGTACGGGTAGCCGTTCGTCGTCGTGTAGGCGTCCACGATCCACTGGATGCGGCCGTCCACCACGGCCGGGTAGGCCGCGCCGTCGATGGTCAGCCACGGTGCGACGGCCTCGACGCGCTCCTTCGGGGTGCGGTTGTAGAGGATCCGCGAACCGTCGCCGATGGCACCGGAGTACAGGATCTGCGGCTCGCTGAACGCGAGGGCGTAGGCCGCGCGGTTGAACGGGTTGTCGAGGCTGACACCGCTCTTGCCGGTGTAGCTCGTCTCCTTCTCACCCTTGTCGTCGGAGTAGTCGAGCTCCTTCTGCGGACCGCCGACGATCGAGTACTGCTTCGTCTGCTCGCCGTAGTAGATCTGCTGCTTGAAGGCGTTCCCGGTGCCGAACTCGCCCTTGGAGGGGAGGTCGGACTGGATGAAGACCGGGTCGCCGTTCTTCGTGACTTCGGTGCCCTTGGCGGCGACCACGCCGTAGCCGTGCGTGTAGCGGAAGTGGTCGTTGATCCAGTTGTTCTTGGGGATGCCCGCGAGGTTCAGCTCGCGCAGGCCGATGACGGTGTCCTGGCCCTTGTACCGGTCGACGGCGAGCGTGGCCGGGAAGCCGTAGTAGCCCTTGACCTGCTGGAGCTGCTGGAAGGCCGGGGAGACGATGTTCGGGTCGAGCAGGCGGATGCTCGCCGTGGTGTCGGCATTGGCCCGGAGCTTGGCCTGGTCCGTGTTGGAGCCGACCCCCGGGTAGTCCTTCACCTCGGCGTTGGCGATGCCGTAGGCGTTCCGCGTCGCATCGATGTTCTTCTCGACGTACGGCGACTCCTTGGCCTGCTCGTTCGGCTGGACCTGGAACTTCTGCACGATCGCCGGGTACAGCCCGCCGATGAGGATCGCCGACAGGACCATCAGGCCGAAGCCGATGACCGGCAGCTGCCAGGTCCGGCGCCACAGCGTGGCGAAGAACAGCAGCGCGCAGATCGCGGCGATGGCGACCAGGATCGTCTTCGCCGGGAGGTAGGCGTTGGCGTCGACGTACCGCAGGCCGGTCCAGTTGTCGGCGGCCTTGAAGTCACTGGACTTCACCGCGAGGCCGTACCGGTCGAGCCAGTAGGCGATCGCCTTGAAGGTCACGAACAGGCCCAGCAGCACCGACAGGTGACCGGTGGCGGCGGCGGTGGCCCGGGCGCCGGGGCTGGTGACGCGCAGCCCGCCGTACAGGTAGTGGACGACGACGGCGGCGATCACCGACAGCACGACCGCCGCGAACCCGAAGCCGAGCAGGAAGCGGTACCAGGGAAGATCGAAGGTGTAGAAGGAGACGTCCAGCCCGAACTGGGGGTCCTTCTTGCCGAAGGGCACCCCGTTCACGTACATCAGCCAGGTCTTCCACTGGCCGGCCGCCGACGCCCCGGCGATCAGGCCGACGATCGCGGCGATGCCCAGCAGCAGCCACTTCTTGTACGGCGCGACGCTCATCCGGTAACGGTCGAGGCTCTGCTGCTCCGTCGACATCGCACTGAGCGGCGGCCGCAGCCGGTGGGCCAGCCAGATGTTGAACCCGACGGCCCCCGCCATCAGCAGTCCGAAGACCGCGAAGAGGCCGATCTTGGTCCACAGGGTGGTGGTGAACACACTGGAGAAAGCGACCGAGCGGAACCAGAGCCAGTCCGTCCAGAAGCCCGCGAACATGATGAACGCCATGGCCAGCACGGCCAGCACGCCCAGAGTCAGCAGAAGAGTGCGCGCGCGCCGGGAGGGGCGGCCGACTCTCATCCGTGGCCCGGAGGGGCCTGCGCCGCGGTCCGGCATCTGGAAAGCCAAGGTGCGCACCTCTGAAAGTCGCTGGAGCTGGTCGTCAACGGGCCCCCGATCGTAGAGCCCACTCATGCAACTTACTGAGGGTTTGCTCAGTTCCCGATATCCGGTGGAAAGGAGGCAGGATGTTGTCCATGTCCAACCTTTCGCCTTCCGGCACTCCCATGGCGGCCAGTCCGCTGACCCGCGCCTGCCTCGAGATCGACGAGTACGCGGCCGGCCTCGGCTGGGACCGGCCGGCCCGGCTGTTCGCCCTCGTCGACACCGCCCGCCTGCGCAGGCAGGAGCCCCGGCTGGCCGGCCAGCTCGGTCTCGACCAGGACGACGCCGGCAAGTCCTCCCTCACCCCGATCGAGCAGGAAGAGGTGCCCGCCAACACCGCGCTCGACAAGTTCCTGGGCACCATCGCCTGGCCGGACGCGGTCGTGGGCTGCGCGCTGACCGTGGAGCGGCTGATGCTGCCGCCGTCCGCGGAGGCGTCCGTACCGGAGGGGCTGAACGACAAGCAGCTGGCGAAGTGGGTCGCCGCGCACCCCGAGCGGCAGGAGGTCCGCCTCACCGTGGCCGTGCTGCGCGACGGGTCGCGCGAGTCCGCGGTCCGGCTGCGGGAGAAGGACTCCTCCAGCGAGGTGCTCACCGGCGGCGGGCTGGTGCCCGGGCTGGCGGAGGCGCTGGCCGCGACCTTCGCCTAGCCCCCGGGCGCGGGGGGCCGGTCAGGACGTGGTGCAGCGCGGCAGTCCGGCCGTCTCTCCCTTGCCGATCTTCTCCAGGGCCTGCTTCGCGTCCGTGATGGCCGAGACCTTGACCAGGGTCAGCCCGTCGGGGACGTGCGCGGCGGCGGAGGCGCAGTTCTCCGCGGGCGTGAGGAAGAACCGGGCGCCCGCGTTGCGCGCGCCGATGGTCTTCATCTGGATGCCGCCGATCGGACCGACCTTGCCGGCGTCGTCGATGGTGCCGGTGCCCGCGATGAACTTCCCGCCGGTCAGGTCCTCGGGGGTGAGCTTGTCGACGATGCCGAGCGCGAACATCAGGCCCGCGCTCGGGCCGCCGACATCGGCGAGCTTGATGTCGATGGGGAACGGGAAGGTGTGGTCGACCCCGGCCCGGATGCCGACGACGGCGTGACCGTCGCCCTCCGCCTTCCCCGCGACGATCGTGACCTTGGCCGTGGTGGCCGGCTCGCGGCCCGTCTTCTCGGCCTCGGCCGCCTCGGCGGCGGGCACGATGACGAAGTCGACCGGTTCCCCGGCCTTGTGCTTGGTGACGAGCCTGGCCACGTCGCCCGGTTCGGCCACCGGGGTCCCGTCGACGGACTTGATCACGTCGCCGGCGTGCAGCTTGCCCTCGGAGGGGCTGCCCTTGACCACGGTGGAGACGACGACACGCACGGGAACCTCGACGCCCAGCGTCTTGAGGGCCGCCACCTTGGCGCTCTCCTGCGACTGGTTGAACTCCTCGGCGTTCTCCTGCGTGGACTCCTTGTCCGTCTTGCCGCCCGGGTAGAGGTTCTCGTGCGGCACCACGATGTTGTCCCCGGCCAGCCAGCCGTACACCGCTTCCAGCAGGTTCATGTCGTAGTCCGCCCCGGTGACGCGGACCGTCGTCATGTTGAGGTGCCCGGTGGTGGGGTAGGTCTTGTGCCCCGAGATGTTCAGAACGGGCTCGCCGTGCGATTCACCGAGCGTGTTCACGGTCGGGCCGGGGCTCATCTCGGAGTACGGGACCTTGAGGAACACCCCTGCGCAGAGCAGTGCGAACAGCATGAGGGTGGAAGCGAGCATCGTCGCAGTGCGGCGTGGCATGGATCGACAGTACGGGACGCCTCTGTCGGGCGGCCCGTGGGGCCGGTCCGTACGGGCTTCGTCCGCGGAACTCTCAGCGGATTCTCAGGCGGCCGGATTCCCGGCCGGGGAGGATGCTCCAGCGGACCCCCGGGACGCGTCAGACGGCGTCGGAACCGGAGTGCGCCTTTTCCTTCGTTCTGGTGCGGGACGGATCGGCCCGGTCGGCCTGGTCCATGGCCTCGCGGAAGCGTGCGTAGCCGGCCAGCTCGGATATGTCGCCGGACGTGCGGTCGCGCGCCGCCCAGCTGCCCCATATCGCCGCTCCGATGGCGGCGAACAGCGGAATCAGCAACCACGCCAGTGACGCCATGGACGTGCCTCCCTGCCCCGAAAGTACGTGTCGTTGGTGGCTTCAACGCTCGTGCCCGGAAGGGGGTTACGCAAATCGAGGGCGTGTTGCGCGGCCGAACGGGTGCGAGGTTACCCCCTTCCGGGGACCCTCGCGCAGCCGGGGGTACAGCAGGCCCCGGCCCGTGGGCCAGGCGTCCTGGGGCGACGCCCTAGCAGGCCCCGACCCACTCCTCGGTGCCGTCCGCGAACGTCTGGTGCTTCCAGATCGGGACTTCGTGCTTGAGGTCGTCGATCAGCATCCGGCAGGCCTCGAAGGCCTCGCCGCGGTGCGGGCAGGAGACGGCCACGACCACCGCCAGGTCGCCCACCGCCAGGTCACCGATGCGGTGTACGGCGGCCAGGGCGCGGACCGGGTACTTCGCCACGACGCGCTCGGCAACCCGGCGCATCTCGGCCTCGGCCGTGGGGTGGCAGGAGTAGCCGAGGGAGGCGACGTCTGCCCCGCTGTCGTGGTTGCGCACCGTGCCGACGAAGAGCGTCGTGCCGCCCGTCGCGTCGTCGCCGACCGCCTGGAAGACCTCGTCGATCGAGAGCGGGGTCTCGCGGATCTCGAGCAGCCGGACCGGGTCCTGGGCGGCCTGCTCGCCGGGGTGGTCGAAGTGCGCAGCCATGTTCCCATCGTGCCCTAGCGGGGGCCCCGGCGAAATAGCTGATTCACCCGGCCCTTGGCGGCCGCTCTGGGAGCCTCCTACAGGAAACCGCTGGTGGCCGAAAGAGCCGGCCGCACCACGAAGACCGCCCGGGCGGGGCCCAGCGGGGCGACCGTCGCGCCGGCGGGCCGGCCCGCTCAGATCCCGCGGCGCTTGCGGGCCCGGCGCACCGCGGCGGCGGCGCCCAGCAGGGCGACCGTCGCGCCGGCCGCACCGGCGGCCGTGGCGGCGTCCTTGCGGCCCAGGCGGCGGCCGGCGACGGTGTGCCGGCCCGCGACCTCCTGGAGCAGCTCGGCGAGCACTTCCTCGTTGGTCCAGCGCGGCCGCCAGCCCGCGGCGTGCAGCGCGCTCACGCTGACCACCCACGGGTGCATCGTGTAAGCGAGGTCGCCCGCCGGGGACGGGGTCAGGCCGATCCGGTGCAGCCGGGCCGCGGCCCCCAGGGCGACGGCGGAGGGGAGCTCCATGCGGCGGATGCCGCTCAGCTCCTCGACCTCCTCCTGTTCCAGCCAGCCCTCGCAGCCGACCGCCAGCTCCCCCTCGACCTTCTCCAGGGCGGCGTACTCCAGGGCGCTGACCAGGTCCTCGACGTGGCAGAACTGCCAGGTGGGCCGGGATCCGGCGACGACCAGGAGGCGGGGCGACTCGAAGTAGCGGGTCAGCGCGGTGTCGGTACCGCCGACGAGCACCGCCGGACGGACCACCGTGACGTTCAGCCCGG
The DNA here is from genome assembly GCF_053610645.1 of Streptomyces sp. NPDC054883. NCBI lineage: Bacteria > Bacillati > Actinomycetota > Actinomycetes > Kitasatosporales > Streptomycetaceae > Streptomyces > Streptomyces sp. NPDC054883. Next base: position 130,057 of record NZ_JBSGYT010000015.1, read on the forward strand.
GGTGCGCCCGGGGGGCGCGGCGGCCGAGGCGCTCGATCTCCAGCAGGTCGCCGACGCCGGTGGCCTCGGCGGTGGCCCGCAGCTCGGAGTCCTCCGCCAGCGGGATGTCGTTGTCGGGCAGCGCCCCGTAGACCATGGCGGAGGTGCAGAGCACGACCCGGTGCACCCCGGCCGCCGCCGCGGCGGTCAGCACGGTCTGGGTCCCGCGCACGTTGTACGCCGTGCGGGCCGCCGGGTCCGTCTCCAGGTCCAGGTCCAGCGCGAGGTGGACGACCACGTCGGCGCCCCGCAGCTTCTCGGCGATCGCGGGGTCCCGCACGTCCAGGACGTGCCAGGTCGCGGCCGCGCAGTCGCCGCGCCGCTCGTCGATGGCCACGACCTGCTTGACCTCGTCGGACGCGGCGAGGCGGCTCACCAGCGCCGCGCCGACTCCCGACGCGGCGCCGGTCACCGCGATCACGGGACCTCGGACCGCCGGGTTTCGCGGCGGGCGAACGCCGCTTTCGCCGGGCGCGGTGTGGTCTGCCGCGTGCGGCGCGGGGTCGGGCTCGTGCGGGCCGTCTTTGTCCAAAGCGTGCGGATCTGGGGAACTCACCGGGCGTCTCCAGCGGTTGTCTTCAGTAGGGACGCGCCGTGACGCGTACCCACCAGGTGATGTCCATCCTGCCGCAGCCCAGGACCCGGCGGAGCACCGAGCCCGGAAGCGGGCCGGGTGTCTACGCTGGGTGGTGTTGTCGGACCATTGCCCGTCGGCACCCGCCGGCGGCCCTACGAGCCGAGGAAACCCGTGAGCGACACCCCATTCGGATTCGGCCTTCCGCCGGAGGAGCCGGAGAACGGCGACGAAGGCAAGAAGAAGGGCAACCAGGGCGGCCAGGGCGGCCCGAATCCGTTCGGGTTCCCCGGCGCGGGACTGCCGGGCGGAGCCGGTGGCCCGGGCGGCGGCGCGGACAATCCGTTCGCCGCGATGTTCGGCGCGATGAACCCGAACGACCTCGGTGCGGCCTTCCAGCAGCTCGGCCAGATGCTGAGCTACGAGGGCGGTCCCGTGAACTGGGACATGGCCAAGGACATCGCCCGCCAGACCGTCGCCCAGGGCACGGCGGACGGCGTGAAGGACGCCAGCGTCGGCATCGCCGAGAAGTCGGCGGTCGAGGAGGCCCTGCGCCTCGCCGACCACTGGCTGGACGGGGTCACCTCGCTGCCCTCGGGCGCCACGACCGCCGTGGCGTGGAGCCGGGCCGAGTGGGTCGAGGCCACCCTGCCCGTGTGGAAGGAGCTCGTCGACCCGGTCGCCGAGCGCGTCGGCGCCGCCATGGGCAGCGTGCTGCCCGAGGAGATGCAGGCGATGGCCGGCCCGCTGCTCGGCATGATGCGCTCCATGGGCGGTGCCATGTTCGGCCAGCAGATCGGCCAGGCGGTGGGCGTGCTCGCGGGCGAGGTCGTGGGCTCGACCGACATCGGGCTGCCGCTGGGCCCGGCCGGCAAGGCCGCGCTGCTCCCGCTGAACGTCCAGGGCCTCGGCAAGGACCTGGGCGTCCCGTCCGAGGAGGTGCGGCTGTACCTGGCGCTGCGCGAGGCGGCGCACGCCCGGCTCTTCGCGCACGTGCCGTGGCTGCGCTCGCACCTGTTCGGCGCCGTCGAGGGATACGCCCGCGGCATCAAGGTCGACACCTCGAAGCTGGAGGACGTGGTCGGCCAGATCGACCCGTCGAACCCGGAGCAGCTCCAGGAAGCCCTCCAGGGCGGCATGTTCCAGCCGCAGGACACCCCCGAGCAGAAGGCCGCGCTGGCCCGGCTGGAGACGGCGCTCGCGCTGGTCGAGGGCTGGGTCGACGCCGTGGTGCACGAGGCGGCCAAGCCCCGGCTGACCTCGGCGGACGCCATGCGCGAGACGATGCGCAGGCGCCGCGCCTCGGGCGGCCCGGCGGAGCAGACCTTCGCGACGCTGATCGGGCTGGAGCTGCGCCCGCGCCGGCTGCGCGACGCCTCGCGGCTGTGGGCCTCGCTCACCGATGCCCGGGGGATGGACGGGCGCGACGGGCTCTGGGAGCACCCGGACATGCTGCCGACGGCTTCCGACCTGGACGACCCGGACGGGTTCGTGCACCGCGAGCAGCTCGACTTCTCCGAGATCGACAAGATGCTCGGCGAGGCGGCGCAGAAGCGCGATCAGGGCGGCCCGAGCGGTCAGGGCGACACCGACGGCACCGACGGCGAGGGCGAAGAGCAGAAGTGAGCCTGTACGACGACGCGGTCCTCGTGCTGAAGGGGTACGAGGACCAGGGCGAGCTGCGCGACCTGTACCTGGAGCACCTGGCGGCCCATCCGGACGGGGTCTACAAGCCCTGCCGGGCCGGTCACCTCACCGGCAGCGCGCTGGTTGTCGACCCGGCACGGGGGCGGGTGCTGCTGACCCTGCACAAGAAGCTCGGCATGTGGCTCCAGATGGGCGGCCACTGCGAGCCCGGCGACGCGACCCTCGCGGAGGCGGCGCTGCGCGAGGCCCGCGAGGAGTCGGGGATCCCGGCGGGGCTGACCCTGCTGCCGGGCGGCCCCGTACGACTGGACCGGCATCCGATCCCGGCGCCGTGCAACTGGCACCTGGACGTGCAGTACGCGGCGCTGGCCCCCGCCGACGCGGTGGCGGAGATCAGCGAGGAGTCGCTGGACCTGCGGTGGTTCCCGTACGACGAGGTGGCGGCGGTCGCCGACGCGTCGGTGGTGCGGCTGGTGGAGGCCACCCGGGCCCGTCTTTGACGGCAGCGACGTGGGGGAGGGGCCGGTCCCGCGGGGC